>DASZDU010000427.1:0-3361 GCA_035941655.1 Pyrinomonadaceae bacterium
GACCCAGTCAACCGCTTCCAACGAAGCTACCAGTTCGGCGCGCTCGCGTTCGGGAAGAATCGGACGACCCTCGCCCTTCAGCCGGCCGACCTGAAAATCTGAATTTATCGCAACGACCAGCACGTCGCCGAGAGCGCGTGCACCTTCGAGGTAACGCACGTGACCGGCGTGCAAAACGTCAAAGCACCCATTTGCTAAAACGATTCGCGAGCCCTTTGCCCTTTCGATGGTGATAAGGTTGACGAGCGAGTTGCGATCGAGAATCAGAGAAGTGGCATCAATCATGTTGAGCACAAGTTGAGTTAGTTTGGTCACAGAAAACGCAGGCTCAGGTTTGAATTCCGAACGACTAACTTGATTGCAAGATCGAGTTCTTCAGTTCCTCGCTCGTAACTGAGGCCGTACCGCGTTTCATCACCACCAAACCTCCGGCATAGTTTGCCAATCGCGCTGCGTCCGGAAAGGACGAGCCGGTGGCGAGCGCGAGCGTGTAAGCAGCAATGACGGTATCTCCCGCGCCGGTGACGTCAACGGGTTCGTGCGCCCCCACCGCGTCGAGATGAATTGGGGCCACGCCATCTTCGAGCAGCATCATTCCCTGGCTGCCGCGAGTCACAAGTAACGCGCGATATCCCAAACGACGTCGCAACTCTTCGCTCTCAGCCTCCAGTACATCGAGCTCAATAAATTGTTTTCCGAGCAGCTGCTCAACTTCGTCCTGGTTGGGGGTGGCGGAAGTGAATCCGGCGAAATTTGAAAGATGAAACCTTGAATCGGCCAGGACCGGAATCTTTCGGACCACGGCCGCATCGCGAGCGAACGTCGTCAGGTCGACATCGGCGACGCCATAGTTGTAGTCGGAAATAACCACAGCATCTGCTGTCTGCATTAGCCGGCGAACGTTATCGCGCAGTCGCGCACGCACTTCGGGATCGCTGAAAGGTTCGCCTTCATAATCGATCCTGATTACCTGTTGCCGGGAAGAGTGTAACTGTCCTGCAAGTATTCTTACCTTGGTCGTTGTTCGAATCGAGTTTGATGTTATGAGCCCACTGCAATCCACGCCGGCGGAGCTCAACCTTTCGACGAGAGCGCGGCCGGCTTCGTCATCTCCCCCCACACTGACCAGAGATACACGCGCGCCCAACGACGCGAGATTCATCGCACAGTTTGCGGCGCCGCCAGGCACTGTCTCGGTTTGCTCGTGACGAAGTATAAAGACTGGGGCCTCACGCGAAACCCGGCTGATAGCGCCGTGAATGAATTGATCGGCGATCGAATCCCCGATCACAAGAATGTGACGCTGCGGAAAGCGTTCGACTAAACCAAGCAAACGCTCTTGCAGTGATGTTTGTTCAACAGACAAACAGTTCCTCCCAAATTTTGGCGTGCGCTGACCTGTCAGCGCTTTTGGTCCGTGGCGGCTTGACGCCACGTTGTTGGCATATTCTCGAATCAGGGGGTCGCGACAGGTCGCGACCAAAGCGCTGACAGGTCAGCGCACTCCAAATAGTTACCGCTATGTCTTGCTCGAGAATCCCGCGGAAGATTTGGCGACGATAACGCGCACCGCCTCGAGCAAGTTCTCCGCTACCAGATCGGGTTGAACGGTCCAACTCGGCTGTTGATGTTCCCATTCGCCGCGCCCGTAGCCAGTCATGACCAACATTGACCTAACACCCGCATTACGCGCGAGCTCCACGTCGCTGTAACGATCACCAATCATCCAGCTGTCGCCAAGGTCAATACTGAAATCCTCGGCTGCGCGCTGGATTAGACCCGGCTTCGGCTTGCGGCAGTCGCAGTCGAATCGATACGGTGGCTCGCCGACAGTAGGATGATGTGCGCAGTAGTAGATGGCATCGATGCGAGCGTCGGCGTCTGCGACCTGTTTCGTCATGTCTGCATGGACAGTTTCGACCATCTGCTCGGGAAAATATCCGCGCGCTACACCAGCTTGATTAGTAACTACAATCGCGAGCCACCCGTTTTCATTAAGCTGTTTGATGGCAGCGGCTGCAAAAGGAAATAAACGAAACCGCGAGCGATGATTAATGTAACCCACCTCTTCCGAAATGGTGCCATCGCGGTCCATGAACACTGCGCGCTGCTTCATTCTACTTGTCTACTTGTCCGACAAACTTCAGTTTGTCGCCGGTGCTGGATATAGGTTGCGAAACCTGGCAATCGACAAACTGAAGTTTGTCGGACAACATCGTGCGGGCGCGGTTGAACACATCATCCGGCGTTATTGCTGTCATGCACCGATGATCAATCGGACAATCACGCAACATGCAGGGCGCGCAATCCGGCGGATCGCGCACAATTTCGGCGAATGGTGAGAAGGGCCGCGTGGTTAACGGATTAGTTGGGCCGAAGATTACCAGCGTGGGTCGGCCCAGGGCGGCGGCAATGTGCGCCGGACCGGTATCGTTCGTCACTAATAGATCCACCAGACTAAGTATACCAACGAGCTCCGCGAGATCAGTTTGCCCCGTCAAGACCGTGGCCTTATTACGCATTTGCCGGCTGACCTCGAGAGAAACTTCCGTCTCCTGTGCAGAACCGATAAGCAGGGCTTCCACACCTAGTTCGTCGATCAATCGATCCGCCAGCGCGGCATAGCGTTCGGTGGGCCAACGCTTCGCGCGACTGTTAACTGAACCGGGGCAAAGCGCCACCAGCGTGCGGCCGTCGTGTGCTACGCCATGGCGGCGCAACGCATCGCGCGCTGCTGCCTGACGGCCCACTGACACTTCGAGCGAACCATCAGGCTGCGTATCCAGGAAGCTTTGCTCGTGTCTGGTAAGCCACTCGAGTTCTGCCACAATTCTCAGGTAGTAAAAGACTTCGTGCTTCGATGAGCGCCATTCGGGCACCTCGAGCGGGTGAGTCAGCAGAGACTGACGGCCATCGGTCGCGTAACCGATGCGTAACGGCACTCTTGCGAGCGACGCGACTAAGGCAGTTTCAAGTGAATTTGGCAGGAGCACTGCAAGATCGAAGTTACCCTGGTGCCATTGCCGCACCTGCTTCACCACCGACCGCAAGCCGCTGCCTTCATGGACCTGCAAAGCATCGATGAACTGTGCGTCCGCAAATAGGCCCTTGGCCCAGGCGCGCGTGGCAAGTGTGATATGGGCCTTAGGAAACAGCCGCCGCAGCTGCCGCAGTGCCGGGATAGTCATCACCGCATCGCCGACCCAGTTGGCGCCGCGCACGACGATGCGGTCTATAGGTTTTGAATTAGGTTCGGGCATTTCTCGCCGCGTTTATCGGAAGATTTTCCATTTGTCATTTTCCATTTTTCATTTGCCATCGCCAGACTGCAACCATTGCTTAGGCCACGGACTTGTGTACC
>DASZDU010000428.1:0-8673 GCA_035941655.1 Pyrinomonadaceae bacterium
GGCAGGGCAGAGCGTCATCGCGCACGGCGCAGCCGGCGCAGTCGGGTCGATGGTGACGCAACTCGCACGATTGGCGGGCGCCTACGTCATCGGCACCGGACGCGCCGCCGATCGTCAGAAGGCGCTCGACTTCGGGGCGAACGAGTTCGTCGACCTCAACAACGAGGTCCTGGAAGACGTCGGCGGAGTCGATCTCGTGCTCGATCTCATCGGCGGCGACATCGGGAAGCGGTCCGCGCGCCTGGTTCGAGCCGGAGGAACGCTCGTGTCCATCGTCGGACCAGTCGAGGCGCGGCCTGCCGACGGCTTGGCGGTTGACTTCGTCGTCGAATCCGATCGTGCCCAACTGGGCGAGATCGTTCAGCGAGTGCGGGACGGACGGCTGCGCACGAACATCGGCACCGTCTCCGCCCTCGACGATGCCGTCGCCGCCTTCAACTCGACCGAACGACGCCTGGGGAAGACGATCATCCGCGTTCATCCGTGAGGATCGATGCGGACCACTTTGATCATATGGATGCATGCGGATGAGTCCTTAAGGGTCATCGCGGCTGCGTGGCCTAACCCGCGGCTGCAGCGGACTCGCTCCGCTCCGCTCCGCTCGCCGCTCGCCGCTGAGCCGCCAGCCGTTATGCGCTACGAGTTTCTACCACAGTCGGGATAGTCAGTCAGATAAATCAAATGTCCCGCGATAGGCTCGAACGCTATGAGACGTCACTTCTTGGCCTTCTTCATAATCGGGTTGCTATCTGAATTAGGCACGACGTTGCTGCAACGGCAGCGCACGACAACCGATGTCTATCCAGGCTTGTTCTATCCCAATTTCAATACGTTGCTTGTAGAGAGGCTATTCTTTTGGTTCGTGATCTTCATGTTGCTCAGTGGAATGTGGTTCTTCATGTCAAAACGCTCGCCACAAAAGTAGAGCCCATCTAGATTCATTTGCTTTGCAAGACGGCGTCGCTGGGGAATAGTCGCGCATAACAAAGCCTTGCAGCTGACGGCGCGATAGCGTGCTTCTCAAGTAGTCTCTTGCTTCTCGGCTGAATGGTGATCGCGCGCCGCAGCTGAAGGCCAGCGTTGGGGCGCTACTCTTTTCGATGATGCATAATTGGACTCCCATATTTGTGATTGTCGGCGCACTGGGTCTCTGGGGTTTGTCAGAATTATTTCCACCATGGAATTACGTGGACGGAAACACATCGGCCACTCGCTCAGCGGGCTACCATTTTTACAAATCGCCTCCTGCGGTGAAATCACCGGATGAGATGAAAATTCTTTTCCAACGGCGCGAAGACCAATTTCCCTTATCGCTACACGTCCATCGAAATTATCTTCAATCAATGGCGCAACGCGTTGTGTTGTTTTGGATGGCGCTCAATCTTTTTATTCTATCGTTTGGCCGAAGTTCGCTGTTGGTACGTGTGCTGTTGTGGATGTGCTTTGCTTTTGGCGGCGCCGTTGCTGCGTGGTTAGTCTTTCGTGTTCTGCTATAACAACGCGCCCCAACAAATCGTTGGACCGGAGCGGCGGGAGCGTGTTTCGCATCAAACCTGGCCCAGCGGAGGTTGGGTGAAATCGCGCCGCCCGGTCAACTCAAACGTTAGACGTTTTCGTGGTTTCGAGAAGATATAGACTTATGAGGTCACAAGATTCTGCTTTGATTCGTGTTGGGCTTGCAGCTCTTTTGGTTTGTAGCCTTATTACGCATGGAAAAGTTTGCCTTGGCCAAACGACCTCATCAGAAACCAATCCTGAGAAGCTGGACGAATATAGTAATTTGCCCACAGATGATGAGGCTGCCCACTTAGATTTGTTTGCGGACAAATTATTCAGGCAACCAAGATTACGAGGTCAAATTGTTGCTTATAGCGACTCACGAATGCCACGCGGTTCCTTCCTGCGAAGGATACATGGTGTCGCCAAGTATTTGACGTATGCTCGCGGAATAGAAACTAATCGTATCGCAGTTATTGATGGAGGGTATAAAGAACAATTCTCCACCGAACTGTGGCTCATACCCGAAGGGGCAAATCCTCCAACACCCGTTCCTAAGCTGCCTCAGCCGTCCATCAATATTTCTTCGGCTTTCAAATTTGATGAGGAGTGCTTAGATTGTGCTGAAGCGGTTGGACTAACTCTCTATGGTTTAGACGAGGGACTACTGTTCTATGCGGAAGCTTTGCGAAAGTACTCTGGAGCGCGAGGCTTAATTATTGTTCGGCCCGATGTAGATGTCAGTCTTCGCAAAGTGCTAAATGAAGCTCGTCAAGCCAGGAGTCTGCTGGTCAAAAAGTATGGAATTGACGCTAGCCGAGTTGCCATTAAGTCTGCTGGCAGTCGAAATGACGGAACCGCTGTAGCTGAAATGTGGGTGGTGCCAGCAGGCGCTAAGTTTCCAACCACAACGTCTAACAAAGCCTTGCAGCTGACGGCGCGATAGCATTTTTCTCAAGTAACTTGTTCCATTCAGCTTGAAAGCTGATCGCGCGCCGCAGCTGAAGGCCAGCGTTGGGTTGCTCCAAATCGTTATGAAAGGCTCATCATGAATGCAGATCCACTAAACGCAGCATTGGACAAAATCCAAGATATCGCTGACCAGGTCCAAACTAGGTATAAGTTGCCGGCAGGGGTGAATGAAGCGTTAAGGATCATCGAAGCACTGGCGCGACATCGCGATAACCCCAGTTGCGTAGACCACAAGGCATGGCTTACTACTCCAAACGAATAGCGTTGTTTCGCGGCAGGGGAATTACCGATGAACCCAACAAGATCGTCTCCAAAAGCATTCGCCCTTTCTATCGGAACCGACAAAATATTGGTGATCATCATCGGGCTGGCGTTGCTGCTTGCCTGTATCGTCACGCTGAGACTGCAAAGGGACAAGCCGGTTGGCCCGAGTGTGTCGGAAACATCGCGATTAATCGGAGGCCCGGCCTTCGAGGTTCAGGTCGAGATGCCTGCCTTCAATTCCGGCCGCGCACCTTGGGAGATCCCTGGCGTCATCTTGGGTTACGATCGTGGACCTCGGTTCGATCAGGCAAGTCCTGGCGCCCAGGTCGGCAAGACAGCACCGGATCATATCGAGCTTAGCGCCGACGGCGGCTGGGACCTCTTGATCGAGACCGACGGCGAAGGACGGCTCGCTCAAGGAACACACGTAGCATTCCCGGTAAAACTCGGGGGCAGACCGTTGAAATTCAATTGTCGACCGGCAGACCCGACCGTTGGCCATCTTCACATCACCGCGCGCACGGGCTCGGAGCAACTCGAAGGGAGCTTCCAACTGGAAGTCGCCATCTGCAAGAACGCTGTCTCAGGAAAAACTGCCGCGTGGCCCTACCAACCGCTCAGCGTTCGTGGGAACTTTGCAGGGTTGAAAAAGCAAGGATGAAGAACTTCGCGGGCGCACGCCGCTTTGGGTACGGTACGAGCGCGAACTCATTCCTTAACCCGAACGCCGTCGAACAAATCGTTGGACGCGAGCCGAGCCAGCGGGCGGCGCGATAGCATGCTTCTGAAGTAAACAGATTCCTTCAGCTTGAATGCTGATCGCGCGCCGCAGCTGAAGGCCGTCGTTAGACATCTTCTCGTTTACAGAGGCTAGGAAACTGATGAGAAAAATACTAGCACTTCTTTTGATTCTTCTCTTACCCGGGTTGCTGTTGGCGAAAACAATGACAACCTCGCCGTCGCATCCGCTCGTTTTGACACACGTCACAGTGATTGATGTCACGAGGGGACGGGCTAAATCCGAGATGACCGTGATGATCGAAGGCGAGCATATTATTGCGCTCGGCAGGGGGAGCAAAATCAAAGTGCCGCAGGGCGCGCAGGTGATTGACGCTACGGGCAAGTATCTAATCCCCAGCTTGTGGGACATGCATGTTCACGAGTGGAACAAGGAAGTTTTCTTTCCGCTCTTCATCGCCAACGGCATCACTGGCGTGCGCGACATGTTCTCACCACTGCCACCGATAAAACAGTGGCGCGCGGAAATCGCGGCGGGCACGACAATCGGCCCGCACATATTCGCGGCTGGCATCCTCATAGATGGACCGTACCCCTTCTGCAAGCCCTGTACGATTGCGGTCAGCAATGCCGACGAAGGGAGAAAAGCAGTCCTCAAGGTCAAGGAGATGGGGGCAGACTTCATCAAGGTTTATAGCATGGTCCCCCGCGACGCCTACTTTGCGATTGCTGACGAAGCGAAGCGGCAGCACATGGTCTTCGCCGGACATGTGCCCGAATTTGTGAGCGCCGCCGAAGCCTCCGACGCCGGACAAAAGAGCGTTGAGCATTTGATGGGAATTCTGGTGGCATGCTCGGCGAAGGAGGCAGAACTGAGGAAGGAAAATGAGGCGAAACTTCGCGCGGAGGGTATTCGCAAAGACACGGCAATGCTCGAACAGGCCGCAGCGCTCGATAGCTTTGACGAGAAGAAAGCTACGGCGCTCTTCTCCCACTTCGTCAGGAATGGGACGTGGATGTGCCCTACGCTCACCGTGCTTCGGGCGGTAGCGTTTAGCGGTGATGCGGACTTCCGCAATGATCCGCGAATCAAATACATCCCCGACTTCCTGAAGCAGCAATTTTGGGAAGACGCTTACGGCTGGAAGGAACACACTCCAGAATTTAACGCGCAGGCAAAGAGAGTCTTTCAAAAACAGCTTGAGGTGGTCGGGTTGATGAACCGAGCGGGCGTTCGGATCATCGCCGGCACGGACACGGCCAACCCGTATGTCTTTCCCGGATTCAGCCTGCACGACGAACTCGTCCTCTTCGTCCAAGCAGGGCTGACGCCCGCCGAGGCGCTGCGAACCGCCACCATCAACCCGGCGAAGTATTTCGACATGGAGAAATCGCTCGGCACGGTCGAAAAAGGCAAAATGGCTGACCTCGTCTTGCTCGACGCAAATCCTCTCACGGACATCAACAACACGGGAAAGATTGCGGCCGTAATCTCGCGCGGCAGATACTTGCCAAAGGAAACACTGCAAAAGATGCTCGCTGAGGTTGAAGCTATGGTTAATAAAAAGTAAGCCGTCGCCCAACGGGCGCGCGATGTCTAACAACGGCATGCACCCGACGCCCCATCACGAAGCCTCTCATGTATGTTGCGCGAGGGCGCGGGTGAGGCCAGCGTTCGACAGCTGCGGTTGCGAAGGTAATGAAAGCCGTGAGCCGAAAACTTTTCCTTATCTTTGTTGCGAGTTTCATAGTCTTAGCCCTCGTCGGCCTAATGTATGGATTTACGAGGGAAGAACTGCATTCAACTGAGTCTCCTGCCAAACGGTATAGTGTGAAAATCACTCAGAAGCGTTTTCTCATTGAGCGTGCAGTGTATTTGAATGCTAATCGGGCTAACGAACCGTTTGTTAGAGGAAAGCTGCTTTATACGGGAGACTTTATGGACAGCGAGTTTGGAGACTTATACCCAAATTATTCATGGCTGTCGGAATCTGTGTTGAAGATAGGTCGAAGCGTTGGCCCGGATTCGGATAACTTGAGAGTCGTGAATGAGACCCAGAAGAGCATTGCCTATCTGTTAATCGAAACGTATGACGATAAGTTTGTTCTTTTTGATGTTGAGCCGGGGATGAGCGTAAACGTTCCGTTCGTATATTTTGGTCAGCTTTCATGTCAGGGTGAATTTGCTCAGTCTAGTGAGCGTCTTGGGGCTGCAGTAAAATTGGTAAGAGGTGAGAAGAGCAAAGGGCAAAGCCAGTTCATTGTAAGAATAAGCGGCAATCATGTAGGCATTGAAAACCACGAATCAGATCTAATTCCAATCAATTGCTGCGCTGCAGACAGACCGGATTACCAACATGAGTGGTTGTATTGAAGGCGCTGTCGAACAAGCGCTTACAGCGGACGCCTCGATAGCGTGCTCCTTCAGCTCGGATGCTGATCGGCCCCGCGCAGCTGAAGGCCACCGTTATGTGGCTAGCAAGGTGTCGTATGGGCTATCCACTCAAAGGCATCAGGTCCCGTAGCCCAACAGGGGGGCGAACCATGAAAAAAAGCTCAACAATATTTCTTCAGATAGTCATTGTGCTCATCGGCATTGGTGCTCTTGCCCTTATGCTTTGGGAACCCCACATCGAAGGCAGGAACGCGCACGCCACCCTCTTTCAAATATACTTCCACGATCCATTCCTGGCGTATGCGTATATAGCGTCCATTCCGTTTTTCGTGGCGCTCTATCAGGCATTCAAGGTGTTGGGGTACGTAAGACAAAATAAGACATTCTCGCAGGCGACCGCGAGAGCTTTGCGAACCATAAAATATTGCGCCCTAGCCATTATCGGTTTTGTTGCGGTAAGCGTAATTTTCATCCCGATGTCTAGCGACAATGATGACCGGCCGGCGGGGGTTTTCATGAGACTTCTCATTGCCTTTCCTTCGATCGTCATCGCTGCCGCGGCGGTGATGTTTGAACAGATCTTGAAAGATGCCGTGGATATAAAATCCGAGAACGACTTAACGGTATTGACGAGACCAGCATGACAACACCAGTCAGCGGTTACCCGTTCGCCGCATAACCAGCGCTTGCAGCAGACCTGGCGGCCGCCAGCGGGGTGGGTAATGCGAGCGGTCTTTGTGTGGCCGCCAGGCAGCTGAAGCGCGGTTGTAAGGCTGCTCATTGAATCGGCGGACGGACAAAACTCAAAGGATGAAAGGTCTCAAGATCAAAGACTCAAGACAAACCGGACTTGGCGGTTCCTTGACGTTCGACCTCAAGGAAATCTCGCCCGCCCGCAGCTGAAGGCCACCGTGCGGTGGCTTCATTGTTGTCAGCGTGAATAGTATGAATCAAAACCTCGATCTTAAGATCCGTCGCGCCAACTGTGAGGACGCCGATTTGCTGGCCGAATTGGGTGCCCGTACCTTCTCCGAAACGTTTGCCGCTGATAACACCTCGCAAGACATGTCTGCCTACATCGCCGCTTCTTTCAGTGTCGCCCAGCAGACGGCGGAGTTGGCCGATCCCGCCTCCACCTTCTTGCTCGCAGAAGTCGGCGGGCTCGCGACGGGTTACGCCAAACTTCATGCCGGCGAGGCGGCGGAGGGCGTCGAAGGCGCTAAGCCCATCGAATTGGTGCGGCTGTACGTGTCGCTTGAATGGCTCGGTCGTGGTATCGGGGAGGCGTTGATGCGCGCGTGTGTAGACGAGGCGCTGCAGGCAGGGCACGATGCTATCTGGCTCGGCGTGTGGGAGCGGAACGGGCGGGCGCAGGCCTTCTACCGCAAGTGGAACTTTCGGGCGGTTGGCGAGCACGTGTTTCAGTTGGGCTCGGACCCACAAACGGACATCCTGATGCAGCGCCCGTTGTAGACGCCGCAGCTGAAGGCCAAGGTTTCGGATCTAAATGCGGCGATCTCGTTTGAGCTTGAAACCAAAATTAGATTGCAATGAACTCGACGGGACGCGTCCAATAGGCGCGTGGAGCGGACTCGCCATGAGCGGGCTTCTTTGTTAGGTTGCGTGGGCGAGCCGCCCAGCGCGGCGTTGGATTGCTATCGGTTCATGAGTGAACAACCATCAATTCGTCGAAAGACCGCTTGGCTCTATGTCGTTCCCCAGCTGTTGCTTATGTTGACCTTAATGCTCTTCGTTTGGAGAGTATTCTTGCCGTATGACTTTCGTCGAGCATCAGTTTATGGAGCGGCCATCTATCTTATTTATTCGTTTGGCTCGAGAGCACTCCTGCTCAAGAATCATAGAAGGGGTATTTATCTCACCAAACTTGATTCCTATCAGGATGCAATTAACGAGTTTCGGTTGAGCTACGAGTTCCTAAGTAGATATTCCTGGCTGGATAAATATCGATTCATAACGATGCTCGCTTCCAGCGCGGTTTCGTATCGAGAAATGGCCCTTTGCAATATCGGCTATTCATATGCTCGACTCAACGAGATGAGTGCAGCCTTGCAATCTTATCGCAGAGCCTTACAAGAGTTTCCGGAAAGCGAAATAGCTAAGGCGGCATTGAATATATTGAATCGGAGAGAACGTAATTCGCTCTGATCACTGCAATCCAACAACCGCTTGCAGCGGACAGGCCACAAGCGGGCTTCTTTGTTAGGTTCCGTGGGCGAGCCGCTGAAGCGCAGCGTTCGGCTGTGGGTTATCTAGATGAGGTACCCGAATTCTAAAAGCCATTGGTTTATCGATCTGCTGGGCGCGCTCGTCTGCGGATTCTTGATTGGTGCTTTCCAGCAGCGAATGGCCGATAGCGGCGAGTTTATCTTGAGTAGCTTTATGCGAAGTGTGCTGTTGGGCATGGCATCCTACTCGATTGTAGCTGTATTGCCGCCAGCCTGGAGATCATGCCCCTTCCGTAGACTTCCGAATTGGCTGCTAATTGTTGTGCTCGGTTCAGGCATCTTTTATTTCGCTATCCATTTGATTGGTACCCTTACTTATGCTGTGAAGTTTAGATATACGCAGCCAGAACTGAGCACGTCCCAATATGTCTTTTCATATGTCCAGGAGTTCATCGTCGGGCTGATCTGCGTAACAATTTTGGATAGTGTCCTATCATTGCCCATCATGGGAGCAATTCATTATCTTGGCGAAAAGGCGTTCGGCCGAAAGGCGCAGTAAGCGCACGCAGCCGAACAAAGCCTTGCAGCTGACGGCGCGATAGAGTGCTTCTCAAGTAACTT
>DASZDU010000429.1:0-3504 GCA_035941655.1 Pyrinomonadaceae bacterium
TGGCGACGCCCGCGTAACGCCCCCAATATGAGTCCCGAATGATTGGTTTCTGTTTCTCTGGCGGTTCACAGCTTTCGAGGAAAACGATTAGCTCTTCCTTTAGCTTGTGCGACGTGGCGCGCACCTCGAACCCATCGATGCCCATCTGTTCAAGATCTTTTGTCTCGGACTCCTCGCGTGCGAAAGCAAGCGTTTTCCAACCACGACATTCAATGTGGAATTCATTGAGGCGCTTGGCTTGCGCATTGGCGATGGAGACAACGAATGAGCAAATGAAAATGATTCTTGCGACTCTCATACTTTTCCTGGAAGCGAGCTGTACAACGTCAGAGACATGTATGTTGAATGTCAGGTCGGTTGTCTAGAATGGTTGCGGTTGGGCAGCCTATTCGAGGAGAAACGACGATGACAATTCAGGCTCAGTTTGTACCGCGCGACTACGATATCTTTGCCGGCCTCGATGTCGACAAAAAGAGTATGGCCGTAATTTTTACCGATCACCAGCAGTTGAGGCAATCAGTGCGTCTGCCCTATAGTGCCGCACAGTTACTTAGTTACGTCGACAAGCACTTCGCCGGGCAGCGCGTAGCCTTTGTTTACGAAGCCGGGCCGACGGGTTTCGGTCTCCACGACGAACTGGTGGCTGCCGATCATCCTTGTTTGGTAGTGGCGCCCGCGATGGTGCCGACGGCGCCGGGACAACGCGTGAAGACCAATCGACTCGATGCCAGGAAACTTTCGGAGAATCTGCGCGGCGGTCAACTGCGCAGCATTCATGTACCCTCGTGCAACTATCGCGAGTTGCGTCATTTGGTGCACTTGCGCGACACCCACGTGGGAGAGTTGAAGGCAACCAAAAATCGCATCAAGGCGCTGCTGACCTATGAGGGGATGGTCTTTCCCGGAAACGGCCAATGGTCAGCGCGGGTGCTGCGCGAGTTGCATGCCTTGCCCTGCTCTCCAGCCGTGCATTTTGAGTTGGACCATCTGATTGGCACCCTGCAGTTCCATTTTAATGCCGCCGCCACGGTGCAGAAGGAAATTCGCCGCTACTGCCAAAACGATCCCGAACTGCGGCAGTCGATCAGTTTGCTCAAGAGCCTGCCCGGCATCGGCTGGATTGTGGCCGCCCACTTGGTGGCGCGCCTGGGAGATTGGCGCGAGATCGACAACGTGCGCTCCATTGCCGGCTTTCTGGGACTGGTGTCGAGCGAACACTCCACCGGCGAGAAGGAAAATCGCGGCGCAATTACGCGCGCGGGCGACAGCCGCTTGCGCAACAAACTTATTCAAAGCGCCTGGGTGACGATCAGAAAAGACCCGGAACTGCGCGAGTTCTATCGTCGCATCTATGCGCGTCATCCCCAGAAAGTGGCGCCGCGCAAAGCCATTGTGGCCGTCGCCCGTAAATTAACGACGCGCATCTACGCAGTTTTGAAAGAACAACGGCCGTATGTGGTGCGGCCGGATATTTCTACAGCTCCTTTGACCGCAGCGGAGACCGCCGGCCCCTAAAGTATCAAAGAGCAACGCCTCGACCTCCAACAGAGCGAACAGCTATAGCGCGCAGATTTTAGTGAGCTTCAAGCTGGGAGAATCGTGTCTGAGACAGAGGACCCGGGCCTTCGGGAGCGCCCTCAAGAGGGCCGCATCCACGACAGTGTGCCGACACTTTGTTGTCGGGCCACGTATAGCAGTCAGTCTCTCTTAAGGTCGAAGAACATTAAGGCAGAGCCGAACCTGGAGCAAAACCAGGCTGTGGAAACTATGGAAAACTCTGCGCAAAAAACGCTGCGAGTTTTCCACAGTTACCACAGCCACTGCTACTGGTCCATATATAAAGGAAAGACTAAAACCGAAGACAAAAGAAAAAACCCTTTTCTTTTTCGGGATGCTTGACATTCACATAGCAGTTGACCGGGCGGCGCGTCTCCATTCACCCTTCGCCGTACCAAGTTTGATGCGAAACACGCTCCCGCCGCTCCGGTCCAACGAGTTATAGGTCAGCAAGCTTCTGGGTTCCTCGGCTAAGGCTTTGACAGGAGCGAGACTCGGTCTAAGTATGGGGAGGAACGCAGGAACGTGCGCGCGGGTGTGACGAATCTCCAACGAACAGCGTCAGCAGTCAATTTGTCAGAGTTCTGCCAACGCTTGAAACAACTAGTTCGCACACCCGCGAGCTGCCTTGGCTCACTAACGAATACTCAGTTGTGGTCAGTCAAGACGACTCTACTATAACGCTTTCGCAGAGCCAGGCGAAGCAGGTTCCGACAAACGAAATTCTTTTGGGGAGGTGCGGAACATGGAACAGTATGCAGCTCTGATCGCCATCGATTGGGCCGATCAAAAACACGACATCAGTCTTTGCGACCAGAGCACCGGTCAGCGCGAACAAACCATCGTCAAACACACGCCGGCGGCCTTGCAGGAGTGGGCACTCGGTCTGCGCCAGCGCTTTGCCGGCCAACCTCTGGCCGTTTGTCTCGAGCAGTCACGGGGGCCATTGATCTATGCGCTGTTGCAGTATGACTTCCTGGTGCTCTATCCGATTAATCCCGCCACCCTGGCCAAGTATCGCCAGGCTTTCTCCACCGCCCTGGGAAAAGACGATCCCACCGATGCTGACTATTTGCTCGACCTGCTCGCACAGCATCGTGAGCGTCTGCGCGTCTGGCGCCCGGATGATGAAAAGACCCGCACGCTGCGTTTGTTGGTCGAGCAGCGGCGGCGCTTGATCAACGACCGCACCCGGGTGAGTAATCGCCTGACGGCGCTCTTGAAAGGCTATTTCCCTCAGGTTTTAGATTGGTTTGACGATATTCGTACTTTGATCGTCTGCGACTTCCTGCAACGTTGGCCCTCGCTCGCGCTACTGCAACGAGCCAGACCCGCGACCCTCACCAAGTTCTGGCGCTCACATCACTCCACCAGCAACGCTACCAATCAGCGCCGCTTGGCGGAGATTAAAACCGCCGTCCCCTTGACCACCGATGCCGCCGTGCTCAACGCTTCGCTGCTCCAACTCAAAGTGCTCGGCGCCCAAATGAAGACCCTTATCGCCGCCATCGCTGAATACGATCGGCACATTGAAGCGCTCTGTCGCACCCATGACGATTACGAACTGTTCGCTTCCTTGCCGGGCGCCGGTCCCGTCTATGCAGCGCGCCTCACAGCCGCGCTCGGCTCTGATCGCTCCCGTTGGACCACCGCCGATGAACTCCTGCGCTTCTCCGGCATCGCGCCCGTCATCGAGCGCAGCGGCAAACAACACTGGACCAGATGGCGTTACTTCTGTCCCAAGTTCTTTCGCCAGTCATTTCATGAGTACGCCGCCGAGTCGATTCAACATTCCTTCTGGGCCCGCGCCTATTACCTGATGCAGCGCGCCAAAGGCAAGGACCACCATGCCGCCGTGCGCGCCCTGGCCTTCAAGTGGATTCGCGTTATCTGGAAGTGCTGGCAGACTCGCACTCCCTATAACGAGGTCATTTACCTGGAGAGTCT
>DASZDU010000430.1:0-24462 GCA_035941655.1 Pyrinomonadaceae bacterium
GGCCAATGTGTCAGGTCTTACCGTGGTCTGAACCGCCAGCATGAGGTTGTTGCTCCAACCCTCACGACGGTATTGAGTCAACGGCGCATAGACTAACGACGGCGTCGGTTGATTGAGACTTCCCCCTTTGACATCAGATACGACGCCGACGATTACGCGACGCGGAAAACGACCCACCACCGATATCAACTCCGGCGCCATGAGTTTCTCCGGTGGGCCCATCCAAAGCGTCTTGCCTATCGGATTTTCGTTGGGGAAAAAGCGGCGCGCCAGGGTTTCATTAATGATAGCGACGGGTTGTGAATCGCCCTTGTCGTCAGTTGCGAAAGGCCGACCTTGGCGCAGCGCTATTCCAAGTGTTCGAAAGTAGTCGGGACTCACGAGCGCAAAGCGAATCAGCGGCACTTTATCCATCGAATCCGCTTCCTGGCCCTCGATACTCAGAAACTTTCCCCAACCCTGTCCTGCGCCAAGCGGAAGGAGCGTAGCCGCCGTCGCTGACTTGACGCCTGGCAATATTCTGACGCGTTCAAGCAGTTGCTCGTAGAAGGCTAATCCAGCCGGGTCGCGTGGATCATCAGCGGTTTTTGGTTCCGGATACTTTGCTTCCGGCAGCGGCACGCGCAGGGTCAACACATTGCGCTCGGTGAAGCCGACGTCCACCTGGCGCAATTTGATAAAGCTGCGCACCATGAGCCCCGAGGCCACGAGCAGCACCAGTGCCAGAGCAACTTCGGTAATCACCAGCAGCCGTCGCATGCGACCCTGCTTACGACCGCCAAGCCCGCTACGTCCGCCTTCGTTGAGCGATTCACGGACGTCAGCTTTTGCAGCCTGCAACGCCGGCAGCAAACCAAAGATCAGGATCGTCAGTAGAGCTAATGCGAACGTAAAAAGAAGCACCCTGCTGTTCACCGTGATCGGGTTACCGCGCGGCAACGATGCAGGTAGCAGGGTCGAAAGCAGATCTATTCCCCATATCGCCAACAGCAGGCCGAGCAATCCTCCGATTATTCCCAGCGGGAGACATTCGATGATCACCTGGCGCACGATGCGCGTGCGGCTGGCGCCGAGACTGGCGCGGATTGCCAATTCTTTCTGCCGCGCGGAAGCGCGCGCCAGGAGTAGGTTGGCGACATTCACACACGCCACCAGCAACACAAACCCGACAGCACCCAGCAACACCAGCAACCCTGTGCGCGAATCACCGGCGATCTGTTCTTGCACCGGAACAACTACAGGGCTCACGCCGGCGTTTCCCGGGATTTCACCGTACATGGTTTTCGCAATAGTGCTCGTGTCCTGCTGTGCTTGCGCCACGGTGACGCCCGGGCGTAGTCGCCCTACGAGGCTGATGAAATAATTGTTGCGCGTGGCTTGATTGTCTTTCGGCGCAAATGCCATAGGCGTCCACAGATCGACCTCGGGCAGATTGTCAAAAAACGGCAATCCCTGGGGCATCACCCCGGTCACAACGTAACTCTCACCGCCAAGCTTGATTTCCTGGCCGACAATATCGCGGTTGCCCGCGAAGCGTCGCTGCCACAATCCATGACTGACCAGCACTACATGGTGTCTGCCAAACTGTTCTTCTTCGCTCGAAAACAAACGGCCCAATGAAGGTGAAATTTTCAGTACTTGAAAGAGATTGGTGGTGATATAAGCGCCCTGTATCAGCTCCGGCGGACTGCCGGCGGAGGAGAGGTTGAAGTCTCCGTTATAAAAGGCAGCCAACCCTTCGAAGACTTGATTGTGGTCGCGCCAGCCTTCGTAATCCGGCCAGGCACTTCCACCAAAGGCGCCGCCCTGTGAAGGCATCGTAGACCAGAGAAACACCAGGCGATTAGCTTCCGGGTAAGGCAAGGGTCGGAGCAGGACCGCATCGACGACGCTGAAGATGGCCGTGTTGGCGCCGATTCCCAGCGCCAGAGTAACCACGGCTATGAGTGCGAAGATCGGGTTCTTCACCAGCATCCGCAAGCCAAACTTTAAGTCCTGCAGTAATGAATTCATTGCTCCTCCTGTTCGCGACAGGTCGCGACCGAACCAAAGCGCTGACAGGTCAGCGCACTCCAAAAAAACTACTCGTAACGTAGTGCCGTTAATGGATCGACCTTCGTTGCCCGACGCGCCGGTATGTAGCAGGCAAGTAACGCCACAGTTATCAGCAAGAGGGAGATTGATGCGAACGTTGCCGGATCAGTCGCGCTCACCTGGTACAGCAAGCGAGACATCAAGCGAGTCAACAGCCACGCGGCGGCAAGTCCCAGGGCGACTCCTGTCAACACAAGCACCATTCCCTGCTTGAGGACCATGCGCAAGATGTCGCCCATCTGCGCGCCAAGGGCCATGCGGATACCAATCTCCTGCGTGCGTTGATTGACGAGATAACTAATGACGCCGTAGAGCCCAATGATCGTCAGCACCAGAGCCAGCGCTGCGAATATTCCCATCAGGCCCATCAGGAATTTTCGGTCGGCCGTGCTGCGGTTTACCAAAAACTCGACCGTGCGGATTTTCCACATCGGCTGATCGGCATCAACTTTCCAAATCGCCTGGCGCACCGGTTCAGTCAGCCCCAACGGTTCGACAGAAGTGCGAATGACGACGGTCGCAAACAAACCGGGATCCTGGCTGTAGGTGTCGTACATCTGCGGCTTTTGTTCTTCCTCGAGCCAGTAGTGTTTGGCATCGCCAACCACGCCGATAATCGTCGCCGTCGAGCCGTCTTCCACTAACTTGATTTGCTTGCCCAGCGGATCCTGATTGGGCCAGAAGCGCTGCGCCATTGTTTGATTGATAACTACAACTGCCGGCGTGTTGGCCTGGTCCTCGTTTCCGAAGACACGTCCTTTCAACAACGGAATGCCGATGGTCTCGAAGTAATTCGGCATGGCGGTATTGAACATCACCTCCGGCTCCATCCCTTTTGGCGGCGGCTCGCGGTCTGGCAATGTGATGGCGGTGGTCCCGCCGTTACCGCTGAACGGCAGGCCCCGTACGAGCGAAGCGGATTGCACCCCGGGAACTTCCTGTAGCCGTTCGATTGCCTGGCGGTGAAAATTCCACTGCGTCGCGGGTTCTTTGTATTTGGTGCGCGGCAAACGATATTCAAGCGTCAGGAGTCGCTCGGTTTTGAAACCAACGTTGACTCGCGCCAGTTTGTCGAAACTTCTAATCAGAAGGCCGGCGCTCACCAACAACACCAGCGAGAGCGCAACCTGCATTACGACGAAAGTTCCGCGCACCCGGTTCCACTTTGAACCCTCTCCGCTGCCGCGAGCGCCTTCTTTAAGAAACGATTGCAGTTCAGGTTTGACGAGTTGCAGCGCCGGCAGTAATCCAAATAGCCAGCCGGTGAGAATCGATATCGCGAATGCAAACAGGAGAACTCGGGTGTCGAGCGTGGCCTCCGTCGTGTTCACAAAATTCTGCGGCAGCTTGAGCAGAGCAAACAAACCCCAATGGGCCAACAGCAAGCCGCCCACGCCGCCAAGCAAACCTATCAGCGTCGACTCCGTCAGCAATTGACGAATCAGCCGCCAACGGCTCGCGCCCAGCGCCGCGCGCACGGCAATTTCTTTTTGCCTGGCGAGGCCGCGCGCCAACAACAGATTCGCGAGGTTAGCGCAGGCGATAAGTAAAATGACACCAACCGCCGCGAACAAAAGCCACAGCATTGGACGAACACCGCCTACCATCAACTCGCGAAGGAAGTCGGCCCGGGCGCCTCGACCTGCGTTTTCCTTCGGGTACGCCTGCGCGAGTTGGCTGGCGACGGTTGCAGCTTCCGCCTGCGCCTGTGCCAGAGGGATTCCAGGCTTGAGATGACCCATGCCGAACAGCGCGCGCCACTCGCGCTGGCCTCTGTTGCCGGGATAATTTGCTACCGGCATCCACACTTCAACGTCCGGATCAAACGGCTGTTTGAAACTCGCCGGCACCACGCCGATAACGCTGTATGGTTCGCCGTTGAGAATGAGCTTTTTGGATGTGAGACTAGGATCGCCGTTCAAACGCTCCTGCCACATCTTTTCGTTTACGACCGCGAGCTTCTCGCCGCCCTGCCGGTCTTCGCCGTCAGTAAAGGTGCGCCCAATAAGCGGCGGCAGGTTGAAGACTTTAAAAAAGTTTGCGGTAACAAATGCGCCGCGCACGCGATCCGGCCGTTCACCACCGGTAAGGTTGACGCTTTGAGATTGAAAGCCAGTCAGATCTTCAAGCGAGCGCATTTGTGCCTGATAATCCTGAAATTCAGGAACGGATAGCCCGTCGCGATCACCACCCGAGCTGATAGTCGAAAGCGCTATGAGTCGATCGCTATTGTGATAAGGCAGCGCCCGCAACAACACCGCGTTGACCACGCTGAAGATGGCAGTGTTGGCGCCAATACCCAGGGCCAGAGTGATGACCGCAATGATCGAGAATAGCGGCTTCTTAGCCAGCATCCGAACACCGTAGTTAAGATCTTGTCGTAGTGTCTGCATAGCTCTTACCTCAATTAGAGAACACGGGGTAAAGGGTCAGGGATAAAGGCGAAGTTACAGCCAACCCTCAGCATCGCAATTCCTTTACCCTTTCCCCTTTTTTCCCGTTCCCTCTTCCCCAAGCCGCCCAGGAAGAAAGCGCTGACAGGTCAGCGCACTCCAAAACTATTCGTAGCGCAGCGCCACCAGCGGATCGACCTTCGTCGCTCGACGCGCGGGCAGATAACACGCCAGCAGCGCGACAAAGATCAGCACCGCCGACACTATGAAAAACGTGGGCTTATCTGTCGGTGTAACTCCGAACAGCAACGTCGTCAGCAAACGCGTCAGCGCGAATGCTCCGGCTATGCCAATCGCGACCCCGAGCAACGTAAGCGTTAGTCCGTTCTTGATGATGAGTCTCAGCACATCCGTAGCGCGCGCGCCGAGTGCCATGCGTATTCCGATTTCCTGGGTGCGTTGCGTAACTGCGTAGGACATCACGCCATAGATGCCCACCGCGCCCAGCACCAACGCCAAGCCGGCAAAAATCGCGAGCAGCAACATGTTGAAACGGCGCGCGGCAAACGACGCAGCTGAAACCTCGTTCATGGTCTTAACGTCGGTTACGGGCAGCTGCGAATCAACTTTCCAGATTTGTTGCTTGACGGCCTGGATCATTCCTTCGGGATTTGATTGGGTGCGCGCCGCCACTGCCATCCAACGCTTCCAGGGATTGATCTGCGTGTAGGGAGAATAAAGGGCAGGCTGCTCGGGCAAGTCGAGTCCGAAATGTTTTACGTCCCCGACAACGCCGACGATGGTTATCCAGTGGATCTCCGGATCTCGCGCCCAACGAATGCGTTTGCCGAGCGGATCTTCATTCACGAAATACTGCCGCACCATGGCGTCGTTTGCGATGCCAACCAGCGGTGCTTTTTCAATGAAATCCTGCGGCCCAAAATCACGACCCAGTCGCATTGGAATCTGCATGGTGTGAAAGTAATCGCCCATCACACTGCGAGTTTCCAGGCTGGGTTCATCGCCGGGCGTAAGCGGGGGCCGGCCGTCGATCACAAAATCGTGGTTGAGCGAATCGCCGCTCAGCGGCAGTTCACTGACGAGCGCGGCCTGCACGCCGGGTAAGGAGTTAATGTTTTCAAGTGCCAGCGTGCGAAAACGAGTTTGCTTGTCGACTTCTTTATAACGCGCCTCAGGTAACTCAACACGCATCGTCAGGAGATGATCGGGATTGAACCCCGGCTCGACGGAACGCAGAATCCAAAAGGTTTTAATCAGCAAGCCCGCTCCCACTAACAGCACCAGAGCGATTGCGAGTTCTACTACGACAAACGTGCTCCGCAGACGTTGCCGCGCTCCGCCCGCCGTGGCGCTGCGGCCACCTTCTTTCAAGGCTTCGCCAACCACGCTTCGCGATGCGGACCACGCCGGCAATAGTCCAAACACGATTCCGGTCAGCAGCGAGACGCCAAACGTAAATGCCAGCACGCGCGCGTCTACGCCGATCTCCTGCACGCGTGGCAGATTTTCCGGCTGCAGCGACACCAACAGGCTTGTCGCCCAAATTGCCAGCAGCACCGCAATCGCGCCGCCTGCCATTGATACCAGCACACTCTCGGTCAACAGTTGGCGAATCAAACGCCAACGGCCGGCGCCGAGAGCTGTGCGGATCACAAACTCACGTTCACGCTCAGCCGCGCGCGCCAGCAGCAGATTGGCAAAATTCGCGCAGGCTATCAGCAACACCAGGCTGACCGCAGCAAATAACACCAGCAACGATTGCTTCGATTGGCCCACGATGCGCTCATGCAAAGGAATGAGCACGGAGGCGCGGTTCTTATTATCCGCCGGATATTGCGCGGCTAGATTTTTGTCGACCACCTGCATTTCCGAACGTGCTTGTTCGACGCTAACGCCCGGCGCCAGTCGTGCGTACGTGCGGAGGAAATGAACGCCACGAAAATTCGCCGCCAGCGGATTGGAAACGTGCACCGGCGTCCACGCTTCAGTGTTGTCCCGAGGAGAAGCGAAGGTTGCCGGCATTACCCCGATGATCGTGTAGACGTTGCCGCTTAACGGAATCGTTTTGCCGACAATCTGTGGATCGGCGCCAAACTGCTGCCGCCATAACTTATTACTCAGCACCGTGACGAAAGGCGCGCCGGCTTTGTCATCTTCGTGAGAAATGAAGCGGCCGCGTTCAGCTTTCACACCGAGTGTCTCGAAGAAGCCGCCGGTTACCTGTCCAATCTGAAACTGAACCGGTTCGTTGCCCGCTGTGTAATCAAGCGGTTGTCTCACTTCCCCGCCAAACGAGCTGAACGCCTGGCTTTGTGCTTCGATGTCAGCCAGATCGGGCGCTGACTGATTCGAACGGAATGTCATGAGTCGTGCCGGCTCGGCGTAAGCCAGAGGACGCAGCAGTACCGCATTGATCACGCTGAAGATGGCAGTGTTAAGGCCGATGCCCAAAGCCAGCGTGATTACGGCGACCGCGGTGAACCCCGGTCGCTTCAGTAAGCCGCGTACTCCGTAGCGAATGTCCTTTAGAAGTGTTTCCATAGTCTTTTCCTATTTCACTCGTACCGCAGCGCGACCAGCGGATCGACCTTCGTGGCGCGCCGTGCCGGAACCAAACAGGCTGCGAACGCTACGGCGGCCACTACTACCGGAATACTAATGAAGGTGGCGCGATCGGTAGCGCTTACCTCGTAAAGCAAAGTGGACATCAACTGCGTCAGCAAGTAGGCGCCAAAGAGTCCGACGACAATACCAATCCCAACCAGCGCCATCCCCTGCCCCACCACCATCCGGAGCACGTCGGCAGAGCGCGCGCCCAGCGCCATGCGCACGCCGATTTCGTGTGTACGCGCAGTTACGGCATCGCTCAACACCCCATAAATTCCGACTACAGCCAACAGTAAGGCGATGGCTGAAAACAGGCCGAGCAAAATGGTATTGAAGCGTTGCGGTCCAATAGCATCAGAGACCACGTCGTCCATGGCTCTGACTTCTGAAACCGGCAAATTCTTATCAATGGCCCAAACCGCGTTTTTGATTGCGCCGACCAGCGCTAACGGATCCGAAGAACTGCGCACCACTAACGTCATCCCGCGCGGAGAAGGAACCTGCAGATGCGGAAGATAGACTTCCGGGTTCGCGTCGGCCGACCACTCACTCTGCTTCACATCTTTGACAACGCCGACGATCTCGCGCAGGCCATCGTTCGCAACTGTGATTCGTTTTCCAATAGGCGTTTCATTCGGCCAGACGCGGCGCGCCAGAGACTCATTGACAATTACGACGGCCGGCGATTGCTCATTGTCGCGAGCGGAGAAGTCTCGGCCGTGGAGCATAGTTGCGCCCATCGTCTGAAAATAATCCGGGCGCACGATTCGATAGGCCGCGCCCTGCTTCTCTCCAGGCAAAAGAGCGGGCCGGCCTTCGATTGTGAAACCGAGTGTCCAAAGGTCGCCGGCCAGCGGCAAATGATTGATGGCGCTGACCGATTCGACGCCCGGCAACGAATGCACGCGCTCGTTCAGTTCATCAAAAAACGCGGCCCGCTGTGGTCCGGTCTTATGCTCCGAACCCGCAAGGGAGATCGTCATAGTCAAAACATTGTGTGGGTCGAAACCGGGATCGACTGACACCAGCCGCAGGAAACTTCGCACCAGCAAACCGCTGCCGACTAGCAGCATCAAGGCCAGCGCGACCTCCGATATCACCAACGACCGCCGCCCCAGGCTGCGGCGTCCGCCATCGGTGCTGCCTCGGCCGCCCTCTTTTAGAGCCGCGTTGAAGCTCACCTTGCGGATTTGTAATACCGGAGCCAGTCCAAAGAGCAGGCCGGTCAGGAGTGACAACAGCAGCGTGAAGCCGAGCACATAGCCATCAATGCCGATCGTTTGAATTCGTGGCAGGTTTTCTGGACCAAGCCCGAGCAACAACCGCAGTCCCAAAATCCCAAACAACAATCCCAGGCCGCCACCCAGCAGCGCCAATACCACGCTCTCGGTCAGCAACTGCCGCGCTATGCGCGCACGACTCGCGCCCAACGCAATTCTTAAAGCAATCTCCTTTTTCCGTGCCGTCGCCCGCGTCATCAGCAGATTGGCTACATTCGCGCAGGCAATCAACAAAACGAAGCCAACTGCACCCAGCAGAAGCAACAAAGCCGGTCTGGTTTTTCCTACAGCTTTTTCGTGCAGCGAATCTACGTTCAGCGTCAATCCTTTGTTGGCCTCGGGATATTGTTGTTCCAAACGGCTGAAGATTGTCGCCACCTCCGCTTGCGCTTGTTCACGACTAATACCTGGCTTAAGCCGGCCAAAAATGCGGAGAGACGATCCCTTGCGATCATTGGCCCTGGCGGCAAGATTCAGCGGAACCCACAATTCAGTCTGTGTGGCCCAAAAAGGCGCAAATTCAAATTGAGGCGGCATTACTCCAATGACTTCGTAATTCGCGCCGTCGAGCATGAGTTGTTGTCCGATGATTTTAGGGTCGGCCTCAAAACGGCGCTGCCACAAGCGGTTGCTCAAAACCACCACGTGATCGTTTCCCGTTTGATCTTCCTGAGCGTTGAACGCGCGACCGAGCGCAGGATTAATACCCAGCAGGTGAAACATGTTCGCACTCAGCTGCAGGGCACGCAGATGCTCCGGCTGATCGCGGCCGGTCAAACTCGGACCCCACAATTGCGCGGCGGCTATTGATTCAAAGGTCTGGCTTTCTTGTCGTAGATCGAGAAAGTTCGCCGGCGCGACCGGCGATGAGCCGTGCAAAATGGTGGTGAGTTCTTTCGGAGACGCATAAGGCAATGGGCGCAACAGGACCCCGTTCACGACAGAAAAAATGGCGGTGTTTGCACCAATGCCCAGCGCGATAGCGAACACAGCGACGAAAGTGAAGCTGCGATGCTTCAGCATCATGCGAAATGCGTATTTAAGGTCCTTTATAAAGTTGTTCAATTCTGCTTCTTCCTTTACTCGTACCGTAATGCGACTAACGGATCCACCTTCGTTGCCCGGCGCGCCGGCAGATAACAAGCAATCAGTGTGATGACGAACAAACCGCTGGCAACAACGGCGAACGTTCTGGGATCAGTTGCGGGCACTTCAAACAGTAGACTGGCGACTAATCGCGTTAATGCAAATGACGCCATCAGCCCTGCGCCCACGCCGATCAATCCGAGCATCACCCCTTGTTTGATAACGAGTCGGAGCACATCCGTTTGTTGCGCGCCCAGCGCCATGCGTAAACCAATTTCATGAGTGCGTTGCTGCACTGAGTAAGACATGACGCCATAGATTCCGACCGCCGCCATTACCAACGCCACGAATGAAAAGACGGTTAGCAGGGTCGCGTTGAAGCGCGATCTCGCAACGGACTTAGCTAACAGACCCTCCATGGTGCTCACTTCACCAATGGGTTGTTCGGGATCGATGTTGCGAATTACGTTGCGGGCAGCGGGTGCGATGCCGGCCGGATCGCCTTGCGTGCGGATAACCAACGTCATGTACGAGTAAACCAGTTCGGGCTGTGGCCAATAAGCCATCTCTTCATTTTCTGTATCGAGTCCAAGGTGTTTGGTATCACCCACCACGCCGATGATTTCTGTCGGCACGTTTTCATCTTTCATGTAAATCGTCACACGCTTGCCCAGTGGATCCTGCCCGGGCAGGTTCTTGCGCACGAACGTCTCGTTGACGACTACCACGTGCCTCATTTCCTTAGCTTCCTGTTCGGTAAAGAGGCGGCCACGCTTGAGCGGAATTTGCATTACGCGAAAATAATCGGAGTCCGTCACGCAGATGCCGGTAGTCAATCCCTGACCAGGCGGCAACTTCGGTTGACCTTCAATCTCGACCAAGGTGCCGGAATGCGGTCCGGCAAAGGGCAGCGTGTTGATTGCTCCCGCCGCTTCCACGCCCGGCAGCGAACGGATCTGCTCGAGCGCTCGACTGTAAAAATCCAAAGCTTTGGGATCCGTGTCATACTTGCGCAGCGGCAGGCTGATGCGCATGGTCAAGAGGTGGTCTGCATTGAATCCGGGATCAACTGACCGCAAACGACTCAAACTCTTCATGAACAAACCGGCGCCGACCAATAAAACCAATGCCAGCGCCACCTGAGTTACCACAAATAAATTGCGCAGACGGTGACTTCGCGAGCCGCCACCGATATGTTTTCCGCCTTCCTTCAGTGAGTCGTTAAGATCAAAGCGCGCCGCCTCCAGGGCGGGGACAAGGCCAAAAATAATTCCGGTAAGCAGAGTTAGGGCGAAGGTGAAACCGAGCACCGGTAGACTGACGGCAACGTTGCGCAGATCCATTAGTCCCGGCGGACTGAGCGCGATAAGCGACTTTGTTCCCCACCAGGCCAACAGCAAACCAAACGCGCCACCAACAAGCGCGAGCAGCACGCTTTCTGTTATTAGTTGCCTGGCGATACGCCAGCGGCTGGCGCCCAGACCTGCTCGGACCGCAATCTCTTTCTTCCGCGAGGCGGCGCGGGCCAACAGCAAGTTCGCCACATTGGCGCAGGCGATCAAAAGCACGAAGCCGACAGCGCCAAGCAGGATAAATAACGGTTTACGAATTTCACCGGTAAGCTGCGTGCGCAACGGAACAACGTTGACGCCCCAGTTAGTATCGAATTCCGGATACTGCTGTTCGAGTCTGGCGGCAATCACGTTCATCTCGTTCTGAGCCTGGGCCCAGGTAACGTTCGGCTTCAATCTCGCCACCGCTCGCGCAAAGCGTCCGTGCCGTTCGCGTAACTCATTCGAAACTTGCCATGGCGACCAGATTTCCGGCGCCTTGTTAATCATCGAGCCCTTCTGAATGTGCCAGCCGACTTCGTCCGGCAAAACGCCGATGATTATGTTCTCCTGGTTATTCAGTGTAATTTTTCGGCCCACGACCTGGCCGCCGCCGAAGCGTCGTTGCCAGAGGCTATAACTGATCACCACGACATCCGGTTGACCGGGTTTGCCATCTTCGGAATCGAAGGTACGACCCTGGAAAGCATTTACACCCAGCACCGAAAAGAGATTGACGGTGGCTATTTGTGCCGGGATTTCTTCCGGTTCACCGTCGTTAGTCAAGTTGACATTGCGATCGAAGAACGCAGCCATGTCGACAAAAACAGTGTTCTGGTCCTTCCAGTCGTAGAAGTTGCCGAGGTTGATTACGTTCTGCGGATTGCCCGTGCCGCTTTTGCGGTTTTCCCAAACGATGGCCAGCCGCTCGCCGTCGGTGTACGGCAACGAGCGCAGCAGCACCGCATTGACAACACTAAAAAGCGCCGTGTTGGCTCCGATACCTAACGTTAAGGCTATGATCGCTACCAAGGTCACGGCCGGCGTTTTCCACATCATCCGCGCGCCATAGCGCAAGTCTTGCCATAAATTTTTCATCTGGTTCTCTCTTCGATACTTAGATCGTGCCAGGTTGTCTGTCAGCTTCGCTTTACTTCTTTTTGGAGTGCGCTGACGTGAGCACCCCAGCGCGGCTGCCGCGCCGGGGACCCCGCCTGTCAGCGCTTTCGTCTTGGGCGGCCTGTCGCCCAAGTCCTGAACTCGTTTGAACTCCACGGTGGCCGCGACAGGTCGCGACCAAACCAAAGCGCTGACAGGTCAGCGCACTCCAAAACTTATTCGTATCGCAACGCCACCAAGGGATCGACTTTGGTTGCCCGCCGTGCCGGGACCAGAATCGCAAACAACGCCACAGCAGTCAGGAAAACAGACACGCTTCCGAACGTCACCGGATCGAAGGCGCTAAGATCAATCAATACCGAGATCAGCAAACGAGAGATCAGTGCGCCGCCCGCAATTCCGCAGACCACTCCAATCGCTGTCAGTTTCAAGCCCTGAAACAAAAACATCCTGACGACATCCGCACGCTGTGCGCCCAGTGCCACTCGAATGCCGATTTCGCGCGTTCGCTGGCTGACGACGAACGACATCACTCCGTATAAGCCAACTGATGCGAGCAACAACGCGAGCATCCCCAGCGCACCAGAGAGCCAGGCGACAGCGCGGAAGGGGGCCATTTGCAAAGTGAGCGTTTCTTCTATTCGCCGCACTGAGACGCGCAGCGACGGATCGATCAGCGTTGCCGTTCCCTGCATGGTGTTAATTGCGGCTGTTGGATCGCCCTCTGTGCGCACGATCAAAAACTGACCCGCAGAGCTGGCAGGCGGTAGTGGCACATACAGAAAAGTTTCGTCCTGCTGCCAAACCCAGCGACTGCGCGCGTCGCGGACTACGCCAATCACTTCGTATTGCCGGAACGCAACCTTCGCCTTATCCCGAACCTGGCTCTCGGGCTGCCCAGCGCCGGCGGCGATGCCGAGCTGTTGGCCCAGCGGGTCGGCGCCCGGCCAATAGCGGCGCGCTGTCGCTTCACTAATGACTATGACCGGCGTGTTCGCGTTTGCTTCCTGTGCGGTGAAGGTGCGCCCGCTGATGAGCGGGAGGGACACAGTCTCGAAGTATTCAGGTGAGACAAGATTGAACCTGGCTTCGAGCGGAAACTCGAGCGGCTGACCAGGCAGGTTTACAAGCGTGTTATCCATGCCGCCTGATAGCGGTTGTTGGTGCGCCTGGCTTACCGTCACTACTCCCGGCGTCGCTCGCAGCCGCTCGCCAAGTTGGCGTCGCAATTCTGCTTCGCGCGAGGCGTTGGCTTCCTTCTGCTCTGCTGCACCGCCCTTCAACCCTGCCGATATGGAGAACACATTTTTGGTGTTCATGCCAGTATCAATCGTTCTAACGCGTTGCAGATTCCGGACCAGCAATCCGGCGGCTACCAGCAAAGCCATACAGACCGCAATCTGCGCGACAACGAGGGCACTGCGCAAACGCGACTGGCTAAGGTGTTGGCCAAATGTCGACCCTTCGTCTTTAAGTGCCCTGGTCAATTCAGGCTTCGAGGCTTGTAGCGCCGGAGCGAGACCGGCGCCTATTCCGGCAAGCGCTGCAAGCAGCAGTGTGAAACTGAAGACACGCCAGTCAGGCGCTAGATTAAGCGAGAAACCAGCGGCCAAGCCTGGCGGCAACGGCACCGAAGCAAGCACTATCGGATTGAGAATGCTAAGCGTCCAGGTTGCTAGTAGCAGTCCGACCGCGCCCCCGGCCAGCGACAACAACACACTTTCAGTTAACAGTTGTCGCACTATCCTGAAGCGAGACGCGCCCATCGCGAGCCGCACACCAATCTCGCGCTGCCTTCCCGCGGCCCAAGCCAGCATCAGGTTGGCAACGTTTGCGCAGGCAATCATGAGCACGAGGCCAAAGCCGAGCAGCAGCGGGATCACCAGCGGCATGAAGTCTTGATCAAGCGTAACGAATGTTCCGGCGCTCTCAAGTGTGACCGTGGTCTTGCGGTTAAAGGTTGGATAGCTTTGTGCCAGACGGTTAGCGATTAAGTGGATGTCAGTTTCAGCTTGTGCGCGTGTCACGCCGGCTCTTAGTCTGCCAAGCAAAGTGAACACTTCGCTGTTGCGATCCGTCTGCCAGCGTTTATGGCCCCAACCGCCTGCCTGAATCAGTTTGTCGCGCATCATCAGCGGCGCCCAGAACGATGGCACGTCAGGCGTCGTGCCGATGAACTCGCGAGAGGCGACGCCGATAACCGTGAAGGGTTGACCTTGAAGATTGATTGTCTTGCCAACGATGGTGGGATCTGATTCGAAGCGACGCTGCCAGAAACCGTAGCTCAAAACGATTACAGGTTGATCATCCGGTCGCTGATCGTCCGTCACTTGAAAAGCTCGCCCTTGCGACATCTCCGCCCCAAGCGCCGTGAAGTAATTCCCTGAAACGATCTGTCCGAAAAGATATTCGTAACCTTCGGCGAATGCGTCGTCGCCCTGATCCGGCGGCGCTTCGCCAAGAGTTACGCGCACTTTGTTCCAGGCAATAAGGTCAGAAAGAGTACTGTTCTGATCGCGATAGTCGAGATAATCGAGGTATGAGAACAGACGGTGGCGCTCGCCCTGAGCGTTGACTCCCTCGAGGCTGACAAGGCTGCCGGGATCTTTCAGCGGCAAAGGCTTCAGTACAAAAGAGTCGAAGACACTGAAAAGCGCGGCGTTGACGCCGATACCAAGCGCCAGCGTAATGATCGCGACGAAAGTAAAGCCAGGCTTCTTTCGGAGCGTTCGCACGCCGTAGCGCAAATCTTGTAAGAGCGTTTGCATGGTCCTTCCTATATGGAGTGCGCTGACCTGTCAGCGCTTTTGGTCCAGGGCGGCTTGACGCCCTGCGCCCTCGACAGCTTTAACTCACGGTGGCCGCGACAGGTCGCGACCGAACCAAAGCGCTGACAGGTCAGCGCACTCCACATTTATTCGTATCGCAGCGCCACTAACGGATCGACCTTTGTTGCGCGCCGCGCCGGCAAATAGCACGCGAGCATCGTTACGCCGACAAGAAACACAGCAATAGAAACAAAGGTCCCGGTATCGGTAGTACTGACGCCAAAGAGCAATCCGGACATCAACCTTGTCAGGCCGTAAGAAGCAACCAGCCCCAACACCACTCCCGTTAGCGCGAGCTTCATGCCCTGCCCCAGCGTAAGCTTCAACACCTTGAGCCGGTCGGCACCGAGTGCCATCCTGATTCCAATCTCATGCGTGCGTTGCGTGATCGCGTAGCTCATTACTCCGTAGATACCGACGGCCGCCAAAACCAGCGCCAATGCTGCAAACAGGCCGAACAGCATGGCGTAGAAACGTTGTTGCCAAATCGACCTGGAGACGATCTCCTTCATCGTCAGGAGATTTGCAGTGGGTTGATCTTTGTCCAGGGCGAGCACTTCCTTTTTCACCGCGCCGGCCAAACTTCGCGGCTCCACAGTCGTGCGAACGGCAACCGCCATCCAGTTGACTGGTATTTGGTGGTAAGGCACGTATATGGTTTGGTTCAGTTCCCGATCCAGCCGCGCGTGTCGCACCGCACCCGCAACACCCACGATGGTGTGCCAGGGTTCGTTGCTCTCAGGTGGGCCAAAGCGGATGCGTTTGCCCAGTGGGCTTTCGCCCGGCCAGTACTGTCGCGCCAGACGCTCGTCCACAATCGTCACCTTCATTGCGGTGGCCTGATCTGCTTCCGTAAAGTCACGACCTTCGAGCAAGGGGATACCTAAGGTGCGAAAATAGTTTGGTGTAACCACGGCGTGGTTGATCATCGGCGCCTGGCCCACGGACTGCACCGGACGGCCTTCAACCGTGAGACTTCGTCCCCACCCTCCTCTGAGCGGCAGGTCTGAGGTTGCAGCTGCCGATGACACTCCGGGTAGGGCTCCGATGCGTGTCATCAACTCGTGGAAAAAAGCACTCTGCTGGGCGCCTTCAGGATACTTTGCGCGAGTGAGCGGCACCTCCAGCGTAAGCACGTTTTCCGGGTTGAAGCCTGAATGCACTTGCCCCAACTTCGCAAAACTGCGGGCCATCAGGCCGGCGCCGACAAGCAGCACCAGCGAGAGCGCAACTTCGGCAACCACCAGCAAATTGCGCATGCGATTATGTCCGGTGCCGCCAGAGCGTCCCCCCTCTTTAAGAGCTTCATTGAGGTCAGTTCTTGACGCCTGCAACGCAGGCGCGATTCCGAAGGCGAGTGCGGTTAAGAATGAAATCGCCAACGTAAAACCCAACACTCGGAGATCGAGATCAAATTTCATCCAGAAAGGCATGTCGCCTGGAATCGCCGCCAGCAACAGGTTTTTTCCCCAGACCGCCAATAACACTCCGAGTAATGCGCCCAGCACACTCAACAATGCGCTTTCGGTAAGCAGCTGGCGCACGATGCGGGTCCGACTGGCCCCGAGCGCGGCGCGCAGCGCTAGTTCCTTGTGACGAGCCGACGATCGCGCGAGTAGGAGGTTGGCGACATTCGCACACGCGATCAGCAACACGAAAGCAACCACGCCGAGCAGGATGAGTAGAGCGTCGCGGTAATCGCCCACCAGCCTGTCCCGCAAAGGCCACACATCGACGCCCAGCCCCTCGTTCGTGACGGGATTTTGCTCCTCGATGTGGCGGGCAATGTTGCTCATCTCGGCCCTGGCCTGACCGAGAGTAACGTTTGGTTTCAACCGGGCGATGGTGTTGAGTCCATGATCGGTGCGCGTAAATAGTTTTTCGTTTAGGGCCAGCGGCACCCACAGTTCCGCTGTCTCTGGAAACTTGAAGTCGGGCGGCATCACACCGATGATCGTACGAGCCCGACCATTAACTGTCAGAGTTTGACCAACCGCGTTGTCGGCCGCTGCAAAACGGCGTTGCCAAAGGCCGTGACCTATGATCACGACGTTGTCAGTCTCAGGCTGATCTTCTTCTGCCGTGAACGTCCGGCCCAAACTCGGCGCCACACCCAGCAACTCAAATAAGCCATGCGAAATTCGCGCTCCCGGAAGCCGTTCGGGCTCGCCGGCGCCAACCAGCGAAATGCTGTTGGGCTGGTAACTAGTTACATCTTCGAAGACGTGGTTTTGCTGGCGCCAGTCAACAAAGTTGGGGTATGAAACGCCAAAAGATTTGATACCCTGCTTCGGTGCGTTTTCGTCCAGTATCACCAGCTGACTCGGATCCTTGTAGGGCAACGGGCGCAGCAGGATTCCGTTCACAAAGCTGAAAAGCGTAGTGTTTGCGCCAATGCCGAGCGCGAGCGTGATCACGGCGATTGCCGTAAAGCCGGGCCGCTGCCAGAGGCTCCTGATGCCATAGCGAAGATCTTGAAGCAGTGATTCCATAATTTTCGACCTCAACGTGCTTGCCAAACCTTGGCCCGTTTAGAAAGGGCACTTGTGCCCCGCCGTCCTTGGCTCGTTTAGAAAGGGCACTTGTGCCCCGTGTCCGCCGACGCACAAGTGCGCTAGCTAAACAGCGGCTTGAATGTTTGCTCACTCATATCGCAGCGCCACCAACGGATCGACTTTCGTCGCCCGCCGCGCGGGCAGATAACAAGCAATGAACGCAACCACAGTCAGCACTGAGGCAACGGCAACGAAGGTCAACGGATCTTTCGCGGTCACGCCAAACAATAACGACGACATCACCCGCGTGAGTCCGATTGCCCCGGCCACACCGAGCAACACGCCGACAACTACGAGTGTCATTCCCTGCCGAACAACCAGCTTCAAAACGTCGAAACGTCGTGCGCCGAGCGCCATCCGCACCCCAATTTCATGCGTTCGCTGTGTAACTGAATACGACATAACTCCGTAGATTCCGGTGCAGGCAAGGATGAGTGCCACCAGGGCGAACAATGCGATTAGGCTCGTCCGGTAGCGCGGGGCAGCCACTGCCGCTTCCAACCACTGCTCCATGGTTTTCACCGCCGCCACCGGTTGATCCGGATCAAGTCCCTGCACTTCTTTCCGCGCCGCCGCGGCGAGTGCAGTTGGATCGCCTTTGGTGCGAATGACAATGTTCGTCCCAGGCTGGTAAGTCGGCAGATACATGGCCGGCAGCGGAGCGGATTCCAGGGCGCGATGACGAATGTCGCCGACAATTCCGATGATCTCGAAAGGCTCGTTTCCCATTGCCATGATCAGCCGTTTGCCGAGTGGGTCTTCGTTAGGAAACGTTCGCTGCGCCAGCAGGTCGCTGATGATCACCACTTTGGCGCTTTGACTAACTTCCTGGTCCGTGAAATTCCGACCACGCAAAAACGGAATTCGCATCGCCTCGAAGTAGTGCCGGTTTACGCGTCTAAAGTCGTCATCAAACGCCTGGTCGATCGAGACGGGTGGACGGCCCTCGACCGTGTACGGCATGTCGTTTGGCTGACCGCTCAACGGAAGCTCACTAATGAAGCCAACTTTCTCAACGCCCGGCAGGCCGGCGAGCCGGCTTTCCAGTTGCGAGAAAAAGTTCCTGGATTTTTCAGGCGTGTCGTATTTCTCTCGCGACAAATCGACACGCATCGTTAAGACGTTGTGGGCATCGAATCCGGGACTAATGTTCTGTAATTGAATCAGGCTCCTGATCAACAGACCGGCGCCAATCAAAAGGACCACGGCCACCGCGCTCTCCAGGACCACCAGAATGCTGCGAGTGCGATTCCGATGTACGCCTTCCGAGGCGCTGCGACCACCTTCCTTAAGCGAATCCGTGAGGTTAACTTTTAGCGTGCGCAACGCTGGAACCAGGCCAAACAGCACGCCGGTAACGATTGAGATCAGCAACGTGAAACCAAGTACAGTGGCGTCGATCTTCACACGTGCAGTCGGCGGTATGCTGCCTTCGCTTAGCGATACCAGTAGCTCAACGCCCCAGGTAGCCAATATGACGCCCAGAATTCCACCGAGAAGAGCAAGCACGACGCTCTCAGTAATCATCTGGCGGACGATTTGGAATCGGCCTGCGCCCAAAGCTGTACGCAACGCGATCTCTTTTTGCCGTCCTGCCGCGCGCACGAGCAGAAGGTTCGCGACGTTGGCACAGGCAATCAGCAGCACAAATCCGACGGCGCCAAACAGGATGAACAACGTGGGCCGGGTGTTACCTACGAGTTGCTCACGCAAAGAGACCAGGCGCAAATTCCAGCTCTTGTTTGACTCCGGATATTGTTCTTCCAGATGGCGGGCGATCGCGTCGGTATCCGCTTGCGCCTGCGCCATAGTTACTCCGGGTTTGAGTCTGCCAATGGGCCGCAGGAAGTGCGCCTTGCGCTGTTTCATTCCCGGCTCAACATCGAAGTTCATCGGCACCCACAATTCCGCGAACTGAGGGAAACTAAAATCCTGCGACATAACACCGAGCACCAGGCAGCTTTTGCCACCGAGCGTCACGGTCTTGTTAACGATGTCAGAACTGCCGCCAAACCGCTTCTGCCACAATCTGTGACTGAGCACCACCACCTGATCGTTACCAGGCTTTTCGTTTTCCAGCAGGAAGGTCCGGCCCAGCTCAGGTTTCACGCCGAGCGCCTGGAAATAGTTTCCAGTGACTCCGGCGGCTTGCAGGCGCTCGGGTTCACCGTTGCCGGTCAAGTTCAAAGAAAGCGGCATTGAAAACGACGCGGCAAACTCTTCGAAGGTGGTGTTCTGTTGGCGAAAATCGAGAAAGTCGAGAGGCGAAACGCTGGCGCGATTGGTGCCGCCTTTGACGTTGCCCCAAACCCACACCAAACGATCCGGTTCAGCAAAAGGCAGCGGCCGCAGCAGCACCGCATTCACCAAAGTAAAAATTGCGGTGTTTGCGCCGATGCCGAGGGCCAAAGCGATCAGTGCGATCGCAGTGAAACCTGGCCGCTTCGCTAAACTTCTCACGCCATAACGAATGTCTCTTAGAAGTGTTTCCATAATCCCGTCTCCCGTTTAGATAGGGCACTTGTGCCCCGCACCGTGGGCGGACAAGTCCGCTTTCTAAACTGCTCACTCATACCTCAGCGCCACCAACGGGTCGACTTTCGTTGCGCGCCAGGCAGGAATTAAACAAGCAAACAGCGCCACGGCAATCAAGCCGACTGAGACAGTCGCGAATGTCGTCGCGTCGGTCGGCTTCACGCCAAACAGCAAAGTTGTCATTAGACGCGTAACTGCAAATGACCCGGCCAAGCCGAGGACCACACCGATCAGCGCCGGCGTCATTCCTCCTTTTACAACGAGCTTGAGCACGTCTGCGGCTTGTGCTCCAAGCGCCATGCGGATGCCGATCTCTTGCGTACGCTGACTGACCGCATACGCGATAACGCCATAGATACCAACAGCCGCAAGCAGCAACGCCATACCCGCAAAACCTCCCAGCAGCAATGTGCGAAAACGAGGCGTTGCTACCGACTCAGACAAAACACTGTCGAGTCTCCTGATGCTGTAAACCGGCTGATTTTTATCGAGTGCCAGCACTTCGTTTCGAACTGCATTGGCGACACCTGCATCCGCGCTCGAGGATCGAATCATTAAAGCCATGCCCGGCTCGGGCTGTTGGTTATAAGGCATATAGAGCTCCGCAACTGGTTCACTGTGGAGTTCGCGCGGCTTGGTATCCCCGACCACCCCCACCACCGTTATCCAGTCCGCATCCTTTGGGTGATCTTCCAGGGTGATTCGCTTGCCAATAGGGTCTTCAGCGCCGAAATACCGCCGGGCCAAAGTCTCACTAACAACGGCGACATTCTGTGACCCTCGAACATCCCGGTCGCTGAACGATCGCCCTGTCCGCATTGGAATCATCATCGTCTGAAAGTAGTCAGGGCTAACCGCGTTGTAATAGGCCACCGCACCGTCCGAGATATCTCGCTGTTGACCCTCGATGTGAAACAGCAGGTACGCGAAAGATGCGTCGCTGGCGATAGGCACGAATGAGCGGGTACTCGCGTATTGGACACCCGGCAATCGCTTAATCCTTTCGAGAAGTTGATCGTGGAAGGCTATGACTTGTGCACCTTTCTCATAGTTCGGCCCATTCAAGTCGAGTTGCATAGTGAGAACGTTCGTGGAATTGAAACCCGGATTGACGGCTTGCAACCTTAGAAAGCTTTTAATCAATAGACCGGCACCGACCAGTAGGATTAGCGATAGTGCGACCTCCGCAGCCACCAATCCGCTGCTCACTCTGTGGCGACCAACTCCGCTCATGCCGCTGCGTCCGCCTGCTTTAATTCTCTCGATAAGGTGTGGCCGCGATGCTTGTAGCGCTGGTAAAAGTCCGAACAGGATTCCAGTTAGCAGTGAGACTGCGAGCGTGAAGCCCAACACGCGAAGGTCAACCGTAACCTCCTTGACCCTGGGCAAGTCTGACGGACTAAATGCAACCAGCAGCTGAATTCCCCATATAGCAACCAGGAATCCCAACGTGCCGCTCGTCAACGAGAGCAGCATGCTTTCGGTCACTAACTGCCTCACAATGCGCCAACGGCCTGCGCCCAGCGCACTGCGAATGGCAATCTCTTTCTGGCGCTCAGTGGCGCGCGCCAAAAGCATGTTAGCGACGTTGGCCGAAGCGATTAACAACACGAGGACGACCGCGCCAAGCATCATCAACAACGATATCCGGAAATTTCCTACAACCTGTTCGTTCAGTGAAACGACTCTGACGCTCAGATTTTTGTTTGATTCTGGATACTCCGATTCCAATTGGCCGGCGATGTGGTTCATGTCAGCCTGGGCTTGCTCCAGGGTGGCTCCAGGCTTGAGGCGGCCAATAACGCTGAGGTAGTGTCCGAAACGATTCGTAGAGCCAAAGCCATGCGAGACGGGCGCCCACAATTCGATTTCATCCGGCAACAAGGGCGCGTGAACGTCGCGAGCGATGACGCCGGCGACTGTGAACGACTTGTCGTCGAGGTTGATCGATCTACCGATAATATTTGGATCTGAGTTGAATTTTCTCTGCCAGAGACTCTCGCCAATCACGACCACCAGGTCTTTTCCGTGTTCGTCTTCACCAGGTAGGAAAACGCGTCCACGAAGCGGCTTGATACCGAGGAGTGAAAAGAACTCCGGCGAGACTATAGCGCTGCGAATCCTCTCGGGCTCCCCGACGCCTGTCAGGTTGAAATTCCACGCCGAATATGCCGCCACTTGTTCAAAAAAGTGGTTGCGATTTCGCCAGTCGGCAAAGTTTGGATATGAGGCAGGAATCTCGTTACGTCCTTTGTCGACTTTGGCTTCCCACAGTTGCGTGAGCCGGCCCGGATCGCTGAAGGGAAGAGGTCGAAGGAGGACCGCGTTGACAACGCTGAAGATTGCTGTGTTAGCACCGATGCCAAGCATAAGCGTAATCACCGCAACCGCAGTGAATCCCGGCCGCTTCAATAGATTTCTGATTCCGTACTGAACGTCTCTAAGGAGTGTTTCCATCACTACCACTCGTTTCTTTCGTACTTCTTCGTTCTTACCTTGGTGTTGTAGTTGGCACGATCGAGAAACGGTCTGAAACGCGGGTCAGATCTCAAACTGTCGAGATCGCGATCCTGACTCAGGCTTCCATAGGAATCGAAGCCAGCCTCGATGGCGCGGTCCAACCAGACAAACGCGGCGTCGCGTTGATTCAACATTGCGTAAGCACAGGCGATGTTGTAGGTGGAAACTGGCTTGTGATAGCCGAGAGAAAGAGCATGTTCGAAAGCTTCGATGGCCTTGGCATGTTCGCGCGAATAATGAAAGGCGTAGCCCAGGTTGAACCAGCCGCGACCATTATTCGGCTCGCTCTTGACGAATGATTCATAAAGCGCGATTGCCGGAGCCCAACGCTCTTTTGAGTAATTTGAGTTTTCTGAATCCTGGAACCGGTCGCGGTCTTGATTGAATTGAGAGAGCGAAAGGGTCTTGCTCAGCTTTTCGATGCGCGAAAAGCGGGAATCACTTCGGAGGTTATTTATGTCCGGATCGTTTCGTAATTTTTCCGGGCTGTCGAATCCCGCATTGATAGACTTTTCAAGCCATTGAATTCCGGAGTCTCGATCGCCCTTTAGCGAGTAGGCGCAAGCGAGGTTGTACATGGCACTGCTGCCTTCGTAATCGAGCAGAGTCACTGCGCGATTCAAGGCAACAACCGAACGATCCAAATCTCTCAGCATGAGCAAACGCGATCCTACCTTCGCCCATTCCTCGCCTTCAGCTGACTGTTCTGCTTCAAGCCGCGCGAAGTCGAGGTTCGCTTGTTCCAACCGATCGAGCTTCATCCGGTCCCTGCCGTTGCGGGAGCGCTTGTTCTCACTTTCAGCAGGCAAGCCGGCAACGATTTTTTTGAAGCGGGTATCGGCGCGGAGAGGATCAAGATCTGAATCGTCAGCTATGAGATTGAATCCATCGAAGCCATTGTCCAGGGCTCGTTGCAGCCAGGTCAGAGCATTGTCCTTATCGTTCAACAACGAATACCCGCAGGCGATGTTGTACATAGCGGTCGCCTTCCGATATCCGAGATCGGCAGCGCGCTTGAACGCTTCAATCGCTTCCGGATAGCGATCTGCGCTGTGCAGCTGATAACCGCGGCTAAACCACTCTTCACCCTCGCGCGGCGGTTCTCTTCGCGACCATTCGTCTTTTGTTTTGTCCTGGCTGGGCGCCCGCTCCTTATCCGACGCGAAAGATTCGTTTGATCTATTCGCTTTGCCATTCGTCTGCGGCGATATCGTTGGCGCAGCAACAACGGCTAGTAGAAGTACCAATGCCAATCTGGTTAAAGTGGTTCGGGTCATAGTCTCCATCTCCTTCACTGATTTAAAAGCCACGTCGTTTAGATGGGGCACTTGTGTCCCCTTGGTGGGCGGACAAGTTCGCCATCTAAACGCTCAACGCGCGGCGGACAAGTCCGCTCTCTAAACAGTCCTGGGGGAGACTCAGCTTGCTAAGCTGGGAGCGCAGGCATCTTGCCTGCCTCAACGTTCGTGGCCACGTAGCAGCAGACAGGATGTCTGCGCTCCAGCATCGCTATTCGTACCTAAGCGCCACCAACGGATCGACTTTCGTTGCGCGCCTGCCTGGCATGTAACAAGCAACTAAAGCGACGCCGATTAGTAAGATCCCGATGCTAACGAACGTAACCGGATCCGTCGGTTCAACTCCGTAGAGCATCGTCGACATCAATCTCGTAAGGGCAAACGCACCCAACAAACCAAAAACCACGCCGATCAGGGTCAGCATCATTCCGCGTCCGATCACCATCTTGAAGACATCTCTCTGTTGGGCGCCGATGGCCATGCGAATGCCGATCTCGTGCGAGCGCTGGGTGACGGTGTAACTCATCACGCCGTAAATGCCGACGGCGGCCAGGATCAAGGCAAGAGTGGCCAGGAACGCGAGCAGCGTCATTGAGAGTCGCTGCGTAACCAGCGATTCTTCAAGAGTTCGCTCCATGGTGTTCACGTTGTAGACGGGTTGATTCGGATCAAGCGCCTGAACCTGCTGGCGCACAGCCGCCGTCAAGTTCAAGGGGTCTGCCGTGGTGCGGATACTGATGTTCATACGCGGCGCCAGGAACGGAAGCATGTTGTTGGGCGCCTGGTTGAAGGGGA
>DASZDU010000431.1:0-7150 GCA_035941655.1 Pyrinomonadaceae bacterium
TTTCTTGAGCCCGATCATCGAGTTCACTGCGAAGCTCGCCGGTAAAAGTTATGAAGCCGAAACGCAGGAAGGGTTCGCAATGCGCGTAATCGCCGACCACGCGCGTGCCACTGCTTTTCTGATCGCAGACGGAATTCTGCCTGGCAATGAAGGACGCAACTACGTCTTACGCAAGATCATGCGCCGCGCGATTTATCAGGGCCGGCACACGCTCCAGTTTTCGGATGCGTTCTTTTACAAGGTCACAAACTTCGTCGTCGACCAGATGCACGAGCCCTATCCGGAGCTGGAAGTCCAGCGTGACTTCATTGAGAAGATGGTGCGGCTTGAGGAAGATCGCTTTGCTGCGACAATGACGGTTGGCTTAAACAAACTTGATGAGCTCTTCGCTTCCACGCGTGGCGCTATGCCGGAATATCAGGCTCTTGCACGCTTGTATGACACTTTTGGAACGCCCAGGGATCTAATCCGGGTAGGATTGGAAGAGCGGGGTTTTGCAATCGCCGAGGATCAGTTTGCCGATTCGTTCGACGTTGCTCTACAAGCACTACAGCAAACGGGAGTTGCGGGAAAAACTGAAGCTACAACAAAGGTGAACCCAGAGTATGGCGACCTCGCCGCTCGTCTGCCTCGTTCTGAGTTTAGAGGTTACGAAACTACGCGAGTTGATGCTGCGAAGGTCATGAGCGTAAGACGGACTAACGGTGAAGTTGAAACATTGAACGAAGGCGAGAATGGGGAAGTTGTACTCGATCACACGCCCTTCTACGCGGAGAGCGGAGGCCAGGTCGGTGATGTCGGCAGACTAACAAACGCGCCAGTTTCCGCAGGTGGCGCGGACTTCATTGCTAACGTTCTGGATACCTACTCTCCCGCCCAAGGTTTGATCGTTCACAAGGTTAAGGTTGAGAAAGGTATTCTGAAAGTTGGCGACACCGTTGTGGCTGAAGTTGACGTCGAGAAGCGCGATGCTACGCGTCGCAACCACACAGCCACACACCTGATGCATGCCGCGTTGCGCGAAGTTCTGGGAACGCACGTTAAGCAGGCCGGCTCAGTTGTGGCGCCAACTTATCTGCGGTTCGACTTCTCACATTATCAGCCGTTGACGCGAACTGAAATCGAAGAGATCGAGAACCTGGTCAACTATCACATCCTGCGGAACGAGCCGGTCCAAACAAACGAGATGGCCGTTGAAGAAGCGATGCGCTCGGGCGCGATGGCGCTGTTTGGCGAGAAGTATGGCGAGAAGGTGCGCGTGCTTTCCATTAAGGGCGCGGAAGACATTTTTTCGAAAGAGCTTTGTGGCGGCACCCACGTGCGCGCCACTGGCGATATCGGTCTTTTCAAGATCGTGAGCGATGAATCGATCGCTTCCGGTGTACGACGCATACGCGCGGTCACCGGTGTCGATGCGTTCCAGCGCTTCCGTGAGAGTGAAGCGATAGTAGACAAGGTTGCGGCAGACTTGCGCTCGTCCCGGAATGAATTGCCGGCCGTCATCAGCAGGCTGCAGGAAGAGTTAAAAAGAACTCGCCGCGAAGCCGACGAGCTGCGCATGAAGATTGCGACCGGAGCGATTGGCAGTGCGTCGGCAAACGGCGACGAGGCACGCGAAGTCGCGGGCGTGAAGGTTCTGGCGCGAGAGGCAAACGGACTTGATTCTGCCGGCATGCGGCAGCTCTCGGATACCCTGCTCGCACGCATCAAATCAGGCGTGGTTGTGTTGGGCCGCAGCAGCGACGGAAAGGTTTCGTTGATCGTTCGCACTTCTGACGATCTGACAAACCGCGTTCCGGCCGGCAAGGTCATTAAAGAACTGGCGCCCATTGTCGGCGGCAAGGGCGGCGGCAAGGCCGATATGGCGGAAGGCGGCGGCGCGCTTCCTGAGAAACTCGGCGAAGCGCTCGAGGCTAGTTACGGCGTAATCGAAAAACTGCTCAGTTAGATAAAGAGCGGGGGCAAGCCCGCCTTCCCGACCAAGAGCTTAATCAAGTTGCATTGCTGATTCCTGATTGAAAGGCTTTCCAGGCTGGTCCACCGATACCCCTCACAAAGTCTCTAGGTCGGGAAGGCGGGCTTGCCCCCGCTCTTTTGACTCAACGAGAAAACCTACTGGAGAACCTCACATCGCGCGTTGTTTCTCAGTCAGCACGATAGCCATTTTTTCGAGCGTGATCTTGTTGAGTGTGCCGGTAACCTTCAGGCTCTCTGCCGCCTGATACTTTTTCAGACCGGCGCGCGTATCCGCGTCGAGCTTGCCTGTCTGCTCACCGGCATAGAAGCCCCGATCCTTCAGAATCTTTTGGGCTTGTTGAATCTGATCTTTGCTGGCTCTAAAAACAGGCCCACGCTTCTTCGCGGGCTTTGTCGCAGCGTCAGAAGAGTTAGTTGTGGTTGAGCTGTTTGCGTTTTGAGCTGCCACCGCTATTGCGAAAACAAACAGCAACGACAGCGCCGTGGAAAGTATTTTTTTCATATGGTCCTTCTCTTAGTGAAGACGCGCTGTGGGCGCGACAACTGATTATTGGGAAAAGCGGCGGTATCATCACAAAGCGGTCATTGCGAATACAATTGTTTGCGGGAAACCACGAAATCCAGTGTTTGCAAGTTTTTTTGCAGGCTCCGGTCATCACCCGAAAGCCGCTTTGTTCCAGCACTTTCCCAGCGACTGCGGCTGGAAACCTCAATTTTACTGAGCAAAAGCTAAGGTGTTGGCAAACGTTTAACCGCCGTGTTAGTATCGTCCCCGGTCTTCACTAAGGCCGCTGCCCGAAAGTCTTCACATCTGAAAGCATCTGCGGTTGTAGCAATCGCGCGTTTCGAAAAACAATTCGCATGAAAAAATCCTTCCTGGTTACCACTTTCGTACTGGTCTCTGCCTTACCGGTCGTAGCTCAACTTCAGTCAGACGTGTCGTCCTACCGTGTCGACAATTTTGATCTTGCCGGCGGTGTGCGAATCGAATCGCCCGCGCCTGCTCCACCGGCACGGAAATCCGGCAGGGGCCGGGTGCTCACCTCCAATTACTCAGAGCGAGGGTCGTCGAGTGTTCGCCCGGCTCGCGTTACGAACATGAATGCGTCAGGAGCGCTAAGTGGTTTTACAACGGGCAATGCGGCGGTTGACAGTTACATAATCGATTCCGGTCAACGCAACTCAGTTGATCCGTTGCTGCTCTATGCGATCATGCATCAGGAATCCACCTTCAAACCTCGCGCGATGTCGAATAAGGGCGCGCGTGGATTGATGCAGTTGATGCCTGGCACCGCTTTACGTTTCGGCGTCAGCAGCATTTGGGATCCGAAGCAGAATATCGAAGGTGGCACACGCTACATGCGTTTCCTGCTGGACAAATTCAACGGCGACGTGAAACTCGCTTTGGCCGGCTACAACGCCGGCGAAGGCGCGGTGATGAAGTATGGTTATCGCATCCCGCCTTATAATGAGACTCAGGAGTATGTGAGAAGAATAAGTAAACGCTACGACCTGATTCGCGATCCTTTGGCTTACCAGTATGCAAACAGTTACACGCGGCAACAGGTCGCCGTTAATCAGCGCAAGGAGTCAGCGCCGCTGACAATTTATGAGCGCAGCGTGTTTGCGGTGAGACTGCCCGATGGGCGGCTATCGTTAATAACACAGTAAAAAGTTTTTGGGAGAATTGCATGAAAGCGAGGCGGACTAAGTTCGTCTCGCTTTTTTGCTGGGCTTGCCGCAGTAAGCCCACAGGTCTTCAGTTAAGCAGGAATACTTTCGCGCAGCGCGCTCAACGCAGACAGGATGTCTGCGCTCCCAGCATTAGCTGACGGGCTGACTAATCAGGGCAGGCAGAGGCGTCACCACTCTGGCGGCAGGAACGCACAGTACTGGACAGGGGGAATTTCTGACGACGCGTTCGATTTGAGAACCGAGTACGGGGGTGCCGCCGAAAAGTGACGCGTGCACGCTGGTGCCAATCACGATTAGATCCGCATCAGTTTCCGCGGCGAGCCGCACAATCTCTTCGTAAGGTCTTCCTTCAACAATATGAGTTTCAGCACGCGCGCCGTCGCCGCGAGCAAGCTGGCCCATTCGCTCCTGCACGTAGCTTCGCAGGCGAGTCAGCGCGTTCAAACCGCCTTCAGGAAACATTACTGAAATCTGTTCCAGGTAATCTCCGATTACATAGACGACGTGCAACTCCCCACCGGTTTGAGTGGCCAGCTGTGTCGCTACCTGCGTAGCCGCAACGGATGAAGGTCGGAAATTCGTCGATAGCAATATCCGATTTATATGAACCTCGGTGTGATCGCCGCGATGTTCCACAAAATCGTGTTGCGGTGGGCGAATAGTCAGAACCGGGCAAGGCGCCTCAGCGATAATTTCTTCGGCTGTCGAGCCCCATAGCGCGCGCGTTAGTCCCTTACGGCCGTGCGTCACCACGGTCACCAGATCAATATCGTAATCGCGCACAGCTTTTGCAATTTCCGTCGCCGGTTCGCCCTCGACGATCACGGGCTCCACCTCGAGTCCATTGAAGAGCGGGTCAGCGAGTAATGCTCGCACCTCAGTGCGCAATTGTAATAACCACTTGTTGTCCTGCTCCGCGAAAATTCTTTCCGGCAACGTAAGCAGATTTGCAGGCACGCTGGAGCTTTGCACACTGAACAATACAACCCGGCCACGACCGCTCCGGGCAAACGCTGCAGCATACTTCAAGGCAGCGCGAGCGTGGGCTGTAAAATCCGTCGGAAACAGGATGTTTCTGAAAGGGTACATAAAAGACTTGGATTGAGAAGTCTAACAAGAAGGAGGAAAACGGCAAAAGGGGAAGAGGGGAATCTGCAAAGTGTTGAAGAGGCGCAGCTCATTCGTAGTGACTTTCTTTTCCCATTCCCGTTTCCTCTCTTACTCCGTTCCGCTATTACCCTTTGCCTTTCTTCCCGTCTCCATTTTTTCTGGATTTTCCGTCGTATTCCATGCCAAACTCCGCACGCATTCCTTCAGCGGGGACGACACACGCAAGTTCAAATCTAATTCGGTTTGGAGGCGACTATTTTGCTCAAAGGAATATTTCGCACCAAGAACCTCGACGATATTTTGGCGGCATTAGGCGACAAGACACATTCGCTGAAGCGGAGTCTCGGACCTTTGAACGTCACCTTGCTGGGTATCGGCGCCATCATCGGCGCGGGCATCTTTGCGACTGTCGGCACGGCGGCGGCGGGCGACGCGCTACGGCCCGGCGCCGGTCCATCCCTGATGTTGTCGTTTGGTATAACTGCCCTCGTGTGTGCCTTCACCGCACTGTGCTATGCGGAGATGGCGGCCATGGTGCCGATATCAGGCTCGGCTTACACCTATTCCTACGCCACCCTGGGCGAGCTAGTCGCGTGGATCATCGGTTGGGACCTAATCCTCGAGTATGCAATTGGCAACGTAGCGGTGGCCATTAGTTGGGCCAACTACTTCCGCTCATTTTTGGGAAGCCTCGGCATCGACATTCCGCAGTGGCTCTCGACGGACTTTCGCACGGCCAGAAAGATTCCCGGCCTGATCGAGAGTGCACCGCACATCTTCGGCATTCCTATCGTGTTCAATCTACTGGCGCTGGGAATTGTCGCCTTGATCACAATCGTGCTGGTGTGGGGCATCAAGGAGTCGGCTGAATTCAATGCGGTGATGGTTGGCATAAAGATTCTGGTGCTGCTCTTCTTCATCGGCGTCGCCCTTTACTTTGTCTCACCATCGACGATGGTCAAAAATTGGCATCCGTTTCAGCCAACTGGTTGGAACGGCACACTCGCTGGAGCGGCGGTGGTCTTCTTCGCCTACATTGGTTTCGACGCAGTCTCAACCGTAGCGGAGGAAACTAAAAACCCCTCGAGAGATCTGCCTATTGGCATCATCGCGTCCCTGATCATCTGTACGATCTTCTACGTTATTGTTGCCGCAGTGTTCACTGGCTTGATTCCATATCCGGAGCTGGTAACCAGATTGTCGACTGAGCAGGCAGAACCATTGACCATGGCCCTCGATCACGTGGCGCCCAACGCGAAGTGGGCGTCAGGGATCGTGGCCTTCGGATCAGTGGTCGCGCACACGGCGGTGTTGCTCGTCTTCCAACTGGGGCAACCGCGCATCTTTTTCTCAATTGCCAGAGATGGATTGTTACCGCCGGTGTTCGCAAAAGTTCATCCGAAATTCAAGACGCCGCATGTGACCACTATTCTGACCGGCGTGGTAGTTGGCACCTTTGCCGCCGTCATGAGCATCGACGAGATGGTGGACCTAACGAATATCGGAACGCTCTTCGCATTCGTGTTGGTGTGCGTCGGAATCACGATACTGCGTTATAAAGATCCGAATCGTCATCGGCCCTTTAAAGTTCCGTTTGGCGCCTGGCTGCTGCCGATGATGGGCGCTGTTTCCTGCCTGTTTCTGATGTACTACCTGCCGCCGACGTCCTGGTGGCGCTTCATTGCGTGGCTGATGTTGGGCCTGGCAATTTACCTTTCTTACGGCTACGCGCGCAGCGAGTTGGGGCGGCGGCATGGTCGGTTCCCACTCACAACCCCGGGGTTGAAAGTAGCGGGCCTGGGACTTTTCCTGGTTGCCATCGGTCTCTTTGCGATTCCGCACGACGCCGGCATCGGTGATCTATTCGGCAAGATGGCGAGCGGCATGGCGGAAGGCAAACGAACTATTTTCTCGTTCGTCTGCATCGTGGTGGGACTCATAATGGGAATCGCCGGATCGATTGTCGGCACTAAGCAAGTCTCGACAGAGAATAATAGGTAGCTCGATGTGGACATGGTTAGTCGGTTCTCTGTGCACAGAGAAAATGCAGTCGTTGGGATAACTTCCCGTCCGTAGTATGAACGCGCTTCCTATCATCATCGGCTCGCTTTGTGTAATCGCGATCGCGTATCGCTACTACTCCGCATTCATCGCGGCGAAAGTGCTCGCGCTGGATGATTCACGCCCGGTGCCGTCGCAAACAATGTACGACGGCCACAACTATTATCCGACAAACAAGTGGGTTCTGTTCGGTCATCACTTCGCGGCAATCTCCGGTGCGGGTCCGCTGATTGGCCCGGTGTTGGCGGCGCAGTTTGGATTTTTGCCAGGATTGCTATGGTTGGTGATCGGCGTCTGTCTCGGCGGC
>DASZDU010000432.1:0-7788 GCA_035941655.1 Pyrinomonadaceae bacterium
GGAACCATATTCGATCATATTGATCCCGAGGTCATTGCCGGTGTAGATGTGAAAATCCGGCCTGCGCTCGTCGCGCAACGCTAATCGTTCCAACTCCTTAATCCGATCTAAAGAAGAGTGCTTCAGCCCTTTCAGTTCCGGGGTCTCCAGAAGTCCACGCATCATGTCATCATCGAAAATTTCGCCGTTAGCCGCGAAGATCGGATTAAGTTCGAACCCAAGCACCGCCTGGTACCCTTTACATATTGCCCGATACACCCCAAGCTTCTCGCGAGACTCCCGACCGAGAAGACGCGTCGTTTGAAAGATAATCGGGGTTCCTCCATGAGCCACGATCTGGTCCATCTGTCGTCGGTACGAGGAAACAAGCTCACCGTCAGAACCTTCAATGTAGGCGCCTGCAACGAAAGGCACTCCAGGGCCCAGGGCTTCAACCGTCCACTGCAACACGTCGGCTCGCTGGGCCTCAGTCAAATAATTCACATAACCGGTGTCCATGTTAACCGCATTAATGAGTCCGGCATTGTGCGTAGCTCGTAAGTGGTCCTGAAAGGCTTCGACCGCGATTTTTCCGTCGACTGTGAAAGGAAGCAAGCAAGCGGCAATTCCTTGAACCTTTCGACACGGTCGCACGCGGCCGATAATATCGTTAACTTTCATTTTCGCCATCTGCATTCATAGTTGCGTTGCGTTCACACTATCACTCAGTTCCTGCGCTCCTTTTAGCTCGCTTCAACTGTTTGAGTGTTATTGCGGCGGTAGAATGCTTGTAATGGCTGTCAAGCGGATAGCATCCAGATGGCAGGCCAACGCGTGGCGCATTGGTGCAATCGCTAAACGTTCGGCAGACTTGCCTGCGCTGTATTGGCCCACCCCTAATCACGTCCGCTGGCAGCGTGGGATAGGCGAGCGCCATTCTTCCCAACCCCACGCAATCAACCCAACCTTCGCGTACCGCGGCCTGAGCGACGTACGGCAGAAAATCCTGCAGATACGTGTACGCCGATCCCACCGTGATGAGGTGCGGAAATCTTTGCTTGAGCACGTACGTCGTTTGCATCTGTTGGGCCACTCTCAACAAAGGCTCTTCCGGCGGATAGTAACCATCCGACGGCGGATACAATGCCGGGCGTTGAAGATGTGGATTATAATAGGGACTGCCCGCCGAGAGATTTACTAGTTTTATGCCGAGCTCACCTAGCAGCGAGAGGAATTGCACCGGTTCAGTAAGATCAGCCTGGACAGGATTGGCGGCGTCGACGCCAAAGCCCCAGCGATAAGGAAGCAGCTTCCGGAATGCTTCGGGCACGCCGGTCGCCGGCTTCCCTGATTCTGAGCGTGCCGATTCCGGTCTAAATGGAATCGTGTCAAACGCCGAGAGACGCACGCCTATGTTGAGGCCTGGTGCCGCAGCCCTGATCCCGGCCACAACCTCACGCAAAAAACGCGTGCGATTTTCGAAGCTACCACCGTAATCGCCGAGCCGCGTATGTGCACTCAGAAATTCATGCCCGAGATAACCGTGACAATGCTTAATGTCCACGAAATCAAAACCAGCGTCCTGGGCCACCTGCGCCGCGGTATGAAAGTCGACGATGATTTTTCTGATCTCGGCATCGCTTAGTAAAGGGTAGTCGTTTGAAATGCCCAGTCGCTTATCAAGAATGGGATGGCGGTAGAGAATGCGGGGCTCGAGTCGATCTTTGGAGTTGGGACGACTGAAACGGCCCGAGTGAGTCAATTGCAGACCTACCATTAAGTTTGCGACGGAGCCGATGCAACGCCGGTGCTCTGCTACCAGAGCATCACGAAGGTTGGACAGATCATTGCGCGTGTGGTTGTTAATCGAAAGTTGATTCGGGTTGGCGCGGCCATCGTGATTTACTGCGACCGCCTCACCGCCCCAGATGAGTTTTGCGCCGCTCGCACCGAAGCGACGCCAACGACGAAACGTCAGTTCTGTGGGGCGTCCGTCGTCAGTTCCATCCCAACCTTCCATCGGTTGTATTGCGAAACGATTTCCAAAATGAATCGCGCCGCTGAGCAAAGGTTGCGATAGCGGGGATGCATCGCCGGACATCAGCTCCACGTCACACGGGATCTCGATTTGCAAATCCCGCAAGTGACGTCGAAACGCCTCTACATCACGTATTCCGCCAACATGGAAGTATGAACTATCTGGCATAGTTGTCGGCGCCGTGAGCTTTGTCCTGACAACGCAGGCGATCCGCAGAACGACCTATGATTATTGGTTAACGCCACTAGCGAGAAACCCACCATCGACCACCAGGACTTCACCGGTCACAAAGCTGGCGGCATCCGACGCGAGAAAAACTGCGGCACCTGCCAATTCCTCCACCTTCCCGAAACGTCTCATCGGCGTGCGCAACAGGAATTCGCGTCCGCGTTCACTCTGATCCAGCAGTTTTTGATTGAGTGCCGTCCTAAAAACTCCCGGAGCAATCGCATTAACGTTTACACCATGAACGGCCCATTCGACCGCAAGCGATTTAGTGAGCGATGCAACCGCGGCCTTACTGGCCGAGTAAGCAGCTACCTCGTGCAGCGCCACAAAGCTGGATAATGAAGCGATATTGACGATGCGACCATATCCACGCTCGATCATATGGCGTCCGAACACCTGGCACGCGCGCAACGTACCGTTCAAGTTGGTATCAAGTATCGCGGCCCAATCTTCTTCGGGGAAATCCACCGTCGGCGCTCGCTTGGTGCGACCCGCGGAGTTGATCAGGATGTCTACCTTGCCGAAAGCCGCAATGCAGGTGTCGAGCAGACTTTGCAGCGACGCGGATTGTGAAACATCTGAGACCACGCATAGCGAGTGCCGACCGCGCTCCTCGATCTCAGCAGCGGAAGACTCCACCTGTTCCATGCGGCGAGACGTTGGCACCACGTCCGCACCCGCTTCGGCGAGCCCGAGCGCGATTGCGCGACCGATTCCGGAAGTCCCGCCAATAACTACCGCGGTCTTACCAGTTAGTTCCAAAGGGGTAAAGGTCATCGCCTTGAATCGTCACCAGGCCTTGATCACAGCGTAACGCCAGTTTTGAAGATTGTAATCTCGCGAAAGCCGTTCAACTCATTCTTCGCGCGAACTTCGCCGGAGGCCACGCGCAAAATGAAATCGAGCAAGTCGTCTGTTGATTGTTTAAGAGTCTTCGCGCCGCTCAGAATGACGCCGGCGTCGAAATCTATCCACTTGGGCTTCTTGAGTGCCAATTCCGTGTTGGTGGAAATTTTGATGGTCGGTGTAGGCACACCCAGGGGTGTGCCGCGTCCGGTAGTAAAAAGAATCAAATTAGCGCCAGCCACCGATTCAGCCGTAGATGAGACACCATCGTTACCTGGCGATTCCAGCAGGACCAGTCCCGGTTCGGTAGCACGCTCGCCATAAGCCAAAACCTGTGTCACGGTAGCTTGCCCACCTTTTTGAATTGCGCCGAGTGACTTTTCTTCGAGCGTTGTGATGCCACCCTCTTTGTTTCCAGGCGAAGGATTTTCGAAGATGGGCTGGTCGTACCGGCGATAATAATCCTTAAAGCCGTTGATCATTTCGACAATGCTGCGGAACACTTCCTCGTCTCGTGCCCGGTTCATCAGAATTTGCTCAGCTCCGAACATCTCAGGCACTTCAGAGATGATCGCTATCCCTCCACTTTCGCTGAGACGATCGGTGATACGCCCGACCAGGGGGTTTGCCGTAATGCCGGAGAGCCCGTCTGAACCGCCGCACTTCATGCCGATTATCAACTCTGAGACGGGTCGCAACTCGCGCTGAAAATTGTCAGCGTACCTGGCTAATTGAGCGACAAGTTTAAGACCCTCTTCTACTTCATCTTCAACGTCCTGGGCATTTAGAAATTTGACGCGGTCGGGATCGAATCCTCCGATTTGATCTACGAAATACTTTATGGCGTTGTTTTCGCAGCCAAGTCCCAATACGAGCACGCCACCGGCGTTCGGGTGATTAAGCAAGCCGGCCAACACTTTTTGTGTTGCCTTTAAATCATCGCCCAATTGGCTGCAACCGTACGGGTGAGGGAATGCGTAAATTCCGTCAATGTTGCCGGTGGCATACTGCTCGTGGGCTTGCCGCGCAATCCTCTCCGCCGCGTTGTTGACGCAAGCGACGGTGTTGATAATCCAGATCTCATTGCGCGTGCCCGTGCCCTTAGTTCTACGATACCCTTTGAACTCCTTTCGCGGCAGCGCAGCTTCGCGCCGCACTCCCTCAGGAGTCATAGGTCCAAAATAGGTAGCCGGGGACGGACGATAACTATATTCGACGTTGTCGCCAAGCATCGTTTCAAGGTTATGCGTATGAACCCAATCCCCCGCGTTAATTTCCTGTGTAGCCCTGCCGATGGGAAAGCCGTATTTGATGAGGGGCCGGCCGACCTCCAACTTTGTGAGGGCGATCTTATGACCACGAGGAATTTCTGAGGTGGTCAGAACTTCTCCGGCGCCATTGCCAATGCGGATATCTGCGTCAAGCGGCGCCAGGGCGATGACGACGTTATCGCGCTCGTGAATTTTGATCGTCCGACGCATGATTACTAGCTTCGCCTCAAAAAATCATGGGCTGTGTCGGCTTTGCCGCCGGATGTGCGGCGGCGGCTATGCCCCGCCGGTCGAGGCGCCTTTTACATTTGGGCTATGCCCTTGATGTGGCCTTTGGCCTAAAATCCCAAGGGCTAAGCCCGTTCCTGGGGCATAGCCCGGTAATAGTCTGGCTGCTGTCGGCGGGGCATAGCCTCCGCCTCACATCCAGCGGCAAAGCCGAAGCGGCCCAACGAAGGACTCTACGGGCAAAGCCAGGAGTACTGCTTCATCATTCTGTTTTTCACATCATAGCACGCAGGTTAATTACCCAGCCGCGTATCATCGGAGTTGCGAGCATCGATAACAAAAATTGCCGTCTACTGTGACGCCGTTAACAGCGAGGCTGATTCCGTATCAAGATAAACAGTAACGCGACGATGCTTCTGTAGAATCGACGCGGGCCGCAGCGGGCTCACTTCCAACTCCAGGCACTCCCTAATCGCTTGGGCTTTCCTTCGATCGGGAACGATACAAATCACTTCCTGGGCTTTGAGAATCTGTTGGATCGACATTGAAATGGCCTGACGGGGGACCTCGTCAAGAGTCGTGAACCAGCCTTCTCCACCCTGTTGTCTGCGGCAAGCCTCATCAAGATTGACGACTAGATAAGGTTCCGTGGTTTCAAAGTCTGCCGGTGGATCGTTGAACGCCAGGTGACCATTCTCCCCAACACCAACAAACGCAACATCAATCATCTGTCGTGAAATCAAGTCGCCGACGCGACGGCATTCCTTTGCCAGGTTTTCCGATTCGCCATTAATAAAGTGGAAGGCATTGGGATTAACAACATCGCCGATCCGCTCCTGCAAATATCTCCGAAAACTCGCCGGGTGCGATGCCGGCAGGCCTACATACTCATCCAGATGGAAAAAAGTAGTGTGTTTCCAATCCAAATCGTGATGTACCAATGCCTCGAGAAATTCAAACTGGGACGCTCCTGTGGCGGCGATGATATAGGCTTGTCCACGGTCCGCGATAGCCCGCCAAATAATCTCGGCGGCGTTGGCGGCTGCCGCTTGGGCCATCTCATTTTTAGACCTAAATACTGCTACGTTCATTCTGCCTCAAGCTTTCAGACGCTCCACTGAACCGAATTTGACTACACAGTTTCCCACCTCTGCGACTGCGCTGAACGTGCCACGGCATCAAGCACTCTCTGATTCTTTACTCCATCTTCGAAATTGGGGGAGGGAAGTCGCTGCTCGTCGACAGCCTTTAGCAAATCGAACACCGTGTGTATAAACGTGTGTTCGTATCCAATAATATGCCCCTGCGGCCACCAACTCTTCATATACGGGTGTGCTTGGTTAGTTGCCTGAATGGTCCTGAAGCCGCTCTCTGGCCCGTCATTAATGAAAAGCTCAAGCTCGTTCATGCGCTCAAGATTGAATACGATACTTCCGCGACTACCGTTGATCTCGAAGCAGTTGTAATTCTTGCGACCGGTCGCGTATCTGGTAGCCTCAATGGTGCCGACCGCGCCATTCTCAAACTTCACCACCGCTAAGGCCGCGTCGTCCACGTCTACCTGGACCGCCCCCTGGCCGCCGGGCAACGGGCGTTGATTGACAAAGGTCTTAAGTAGTCCACTGACTCCAGTAATTTCGCCAACGAGGTATCTTGCCAAATCGGTCGAGTGTGAGAAGAGATCGCCAAGCGCGCCGGAACCGGCTTGCGCCTTGTCGAGCCGCCAAACCGCAGCGAAGTTTGGATCAACAAGCCAATCCTGCAGGTAAGTGCCACGGTAATGATAGATGTCGCCGATGCGCCCCGCACTGATCAGATCGCGCGCTAAGGCGACAGCGGGAGCCCGTCGATAATTATGACAAATCATATGCACGCACTTGTTGGCACTAGCTGCGGCTAGCATCTGCTCGGCTTCCCCGAGAGTGTTGGCCAGGGGCTTTTCACAGAATATTATTTTTTTCGCCTGGGCCGAGGCGAGGGCGATCGGCAAGTGCGTGTAACCCGGTGTGCAAATATCGACAACGTCAATATCAGCTCGCGTAACAACCCCTTCCCAGGAGGTGGAATGCTCCTGCCAGCCAAATTTGTCCGCGATCTTACTGACTCCCGTTTCATTACGACCGCAAATGACCTTGAGGACCGGCTCAAACGGCACGTCAAAGAAACTACGCACCTGCCGCCAGGCGTTGCTGTGCGCTCTGCCCATGAATCCATAACCGATTAACGCGATGTTCAGTTTTCTCATGTCGCTTTAGTTCAAGAGAGCTGTATCAGACCGGGAGGGGTGGCGACCGTCCAGATCGTCAACTGTCAAAATTTTGCAAAATTTAATGCAAGGCTTAATGCATCACTTCCAAAGTTGCCTCTGTGGCCGGTCGCTACCCCGAGGCGTCGGGGTTCTGATACGGGAAGCCTTTTTGTGCAAACCACCTGCAGCTATATGCGGGCAATATACTCGGCAGAACGAAAGGCCAGCGCCATGATCGTCAGGACCGGATTGAATCCGCCATTCGTAACATGCAGCGAACCATCTACCACGAAAAGGTTGTCATGGTTGTGCACTCGACCCCATTCGTCTGTTACCGACAACTTTGGATCACGGCCCATGCGACATGTACCTGCCTGGTGCTGCCTCCCGCTGAGTATTAAATCCGGTCGAGTGCTCCAGACTTTGTCGCAACCGCTCTCGCGCAACCATTCGACGCCGCGCTCGCGCATGAACTCGGCGGTTGTAACCGTCTCCGGATGCGTCGTACCACTCAGGCGGGCAACCGGAATGCCGCAGCTATCACGAACCGCTGGATCGACGGTGACGCGGCCTTCAGGGCTTGGAATGTCCTGAACAGGGCCACGCACGTGCAGCACTCGCGTGTAGTTGTCACGCATGAAACGCTTGTTTTCAATACCCCATCGGGGAAGATCCGGCGGCAACGAGTCGTACCAGAAATCAATTGGAGGCTTGATAAAATCATCGGCCAACATGCCTCCACCAATTACACCTTCATTGCCGTGATTAAACTGAGTGGTGGCGACCGTCACACCAGGACCAACGCCGGTAAACATTCGATCGTTCATTAAGCCGTAGGCGCGCGGATAGAGATGACCTTGCAAATTGCGCCCGACCTGGTCGTGCTGGTTGCCGAGTCCCTGGGGGTGATGCATCGAGTTTGAGTTAAGCAGAACGCGTGCCGACTCAAC
>DASZDU010000433.1:0-4510 GCA_035941655.1 Pyrinomonadaceae bacterium
CATTGCTGGCTGAGCAGATGTCGGCCAGCTCAGGCATGGCCCAGTCGCAAGCTCAGGTGAAGCAATCGCAGGCTCAGGTCCAACAGTCACAGGCGTCGGTCCAGGCAGCCGAAGCGCAGGTGCAACAGGCTTCAGCCGCACTACAACTCGCCGAAGTTAACCTCGCTCACACGACGATTACTTCGCCCATCGATGGCATTGTCGTTTCGCGTGACGTCAGCGTGGGCCAGACCGTCGCGGCCAGCCTTTCGGCGCCGACGCTGTTCACGATTGCAAATGACCTGACCAAGATGCAGGTAATCGCGAACATCGATCAGGCGGACATCGGCGTCGTGGAAAACGCCAAGTCAGTCAAATTCTCGGTCGACGCATTTCCAGGCAAAGATTTTGACGGAAAGATTGAACAGATGCGGCTCAATCCGCAGAACGTTCAGAACGTGGTCACTTACAACGTAGTGATCGACGTCGACAATCCTGAACAGAAACTGAAGCCCGGCATGACTGCGAACCTGACGATCACCATCGATGAGCGAAACAACGTGCTCAAGGTCCCGAACGCTGCGCTGCGTTTTACGCCGCAGGACACGAGCGGTCAAAGAGCCGGAGGCAACTTAAACGGCCAGGGCCGTAGACAACGAAACGCGAATGGGGGCGGTGCTGCGAACAGCAATGGGGGTGCGAGTGGAGATTCCCAGTTTGCGCCGCCGACGGCTCCAGTGCTTCCGGGCCAGACGCGAATTGTGTGGGTGATGGGAAAGAGCGGCCAGCCTGAACGCCGGCGAATCAAAGTTGGTTTGACGGATGGCATTTCGACCGAAGTTCTCGAAGGCAATCTCGTGGAAGGCGAACTGGTCATTACAGGTCAGACGTTGCCGGGCGCGAGCAAGACAACGAACACGAATCAGACGGCTGCGCCAGGATTCGGCGGAGGCGCACCGCGAACAGGCGGCGGGGGAAGAAGGAACTAACAGGAGCGCGCGCAAAGGTGGGGCGCTAGTCGACCGTTCAGGGAGAGCTGCGGCTAGTGCCCCACCGATGATTAACGTGGTAAGCGGAAAAAATCATGCAAGCAATTCACGAAATCAGACCAGCGCATGGGAATGCTCTTCGGCTTGTGGAAACGCCTCAGCCTCGTCCGGTAATTCAGTTGGAGAACATCCACAAGACTTACACGATGGGCGATGTGCAGGTTCATGCTTTACGTGGCGCGTCGCTCACGATCGGCGCGGGCGAATTCGTGGCCATCATGGGCGCGTCGGGTTCAGGCAAATCGACCACGATGAACATTATCGGCTGTCTCGATCGACCGACGAAGGGCACTTACATTCTCGACGGTCAGGACGTCTCAGGCATGTCGAAGGACGAACGCGCCGATATTCGCTCGAAAAAAATCGGTTTCGTATTTCAGGGATTCAATTTGTTGTCGCGCACTTCCGCGCTCGAGAACGTGGAACTGCCCATGCTCTACGCCGGCGTTGCCGGTGCACAGCGTCACGAACGCGCGATGCAGTCGCTAGCCGCGGTGGGACTGGCCGGCCGCGAGCAGAATCATCCGAACCAGTTGTCCGGTGGCCAGCAGCAACGCGTGGCGGTGGCCCGCGCACTCGTCAACGATCCGGCATTAATCCTGGCGGACGAGCCGACCGGAAATCTCGATTCGCGCACGTCAGTCGAGGTAATGGAGATTTTCCAACGCCTCAATCGCGAACGCGGCATCACGCTCGTGCTGGTTACGCACGAGCCGGACATCGCGCAATACGCCGGGCGCATAGTCGTCTTCAAAGACGGAAAGATTCGCAAGGATTACCCAGTTGAAGATCAGCGCGATGCGGCGGAAGAGCTGAAGAAAATGCCGGCGTTGGAAGATGAAGACGATGAAGAGAACTCATAGGTCGCCTTTGTCCCATCGGTCACATGGGACAAATAGGACAAGATGGGACGAATAGGACACATGGACCTCTTAATGATCATTCGCGTCGCTTTTCGCGCGCTGCAACGCAACAAGATGCGCGCGGCTTTGACGATGCTGGGAATTATTATCGGCGTGTCGTCCGTGGTGGCGATGGTGAGCATCGGCCAGGGCGCGCAGGCCGCGGTCCAGGCGCAGATCGACAGCATCGGCACCAACCTCCTGTTCGTCAGCGCCGGCGCGCAAAATGTAGGCGGCGTCCGCAGTGGAACGGGTGACAGCGGCACTAACACGTTAACGGTGGAAGACCTCGACGCCGTCAAACGCGAAGTGCCCAGTGTTTCAATGGTCACTCCGACCGTGAACGCGCGCGGCCAACTCGTCTCTGGAAACTTGAACTGGAATACATCGATTCAGGGCGTGAGCGAGCAATACCCGGAAGTGCGTAAGTGGACGGTGCAGAGCGGCGACTTCTTTACTGATTCAGATGTGCGTACCGCGGCGCGCGTCCTCGTCATCGGACAGACGATTGCCGACAATTTGTTTTCAGGAGCTGATGCGGTCGGGCAAACAATTCGGGTGCAGAATCTTCCGTTCCGCGTAGTCGGCGTGATGGCGAGGAAAGGCCAGGACCAGCAGGGTCGCGATCAGGATGACATCGCCTTCACGCCCTACACGACTGTGCAAAAGAAAATTCTCGGCAGCCCACGTCTGCAGGTCGCTTACGTTTCCGCGATTTCACCGGATGCGACCTACACCGCCCAGCAACAAATTACCGACCTCCTGCGGCAACGTCACAAGCTGACGCCAAACGAGCCTAACGATTTTACCGTGCGAAACATGTCGGACATCGCTGAGGCGGCCAATGAAACCAACAGCACCATGACCATTCTGCTGGCGTGCATCGCCGGCGTGTCGCTGCTGGTAGGCGGAATTGGAATCATGAACATCATGCTGGTGTCGGTAACCGAACGTACGCGTGAAATCGGCATCCGCATGGCCATCGGCGCGCGTTCTTCGGCCGTGCGCAGTCAATTTCTGATCGAGTCGGTAGTCTTGAGTTCCACTGGCGGTCTGTTTGGCATCCTGCTCGGCATCGGCGTTTCACTAGCGATTCCCGCGATGCTGGGATGGCCGACTTTGATCTCGACCATGGCCATCGTGGGATCGGTGATCTTCTCAGCCGCCGTCGGAATTTTCTTTGGTTACTATCCGGCGCGAAAAGCAGCCGCACTCGATCCAATCGAAGCACTAAGATACGAATAACCAATCTCCTTTAGGCCCGCAGGGCCGCAATGAAAGTAGCCCCGGCCGTCAGGCCGGAGTTCACACCGATCATGCCGAACGAGGCCCGAAGGGCGGTATGAGATCTCTTTTCGGTCCTTCGGACCTCGCGATCCGTTTGGACCCTTAACTTAGGTAGTTCTCTGCGTGCCTCTGCGAAGACCTCGGATTGTCCTCTGCGGTTAATTACCCAAGCATTAGAGCTAACCGCAGAGGATCGCGGAGGATTACGCAGAGGGCCGCAGAGAGAATCGAACTTAAGGGCACTAATCGCTACACACTTCGGGAGTGGTACTGACTGACTACCTGCGCTAATCTGCTCCGACCCAATGATTAAAGAGGACAAACTGAAAGCGGGGGCCCGAGTCGCGGGAAACAACTCTTCCGATTTCAAAAGCCGCTTTTCACGTTACGCCCCGCTAATTATTTGGGCCGCACTCATCTTTATTGGTTCAAGCAATCTTTTATCGGCTTCGCACACGTCGGCATTCCTGGTGCGGCCGCTCCGCTTGTTGTTCCCGACTGCCAATGAATCAACCTTACGAACAATCCACTTCGCTCTGCGTAAAGCAGGACACCTCACGGAGTATTTCATCCTTGCGTTGCTGGCCGCACGTGCGTTTCGAACTTCGTCGCGCGAAATTTTACGCGCGCGCTGGTTCTGGGCATCGCTGCTGTTGGTGATCGCTTACGCGCTGTTTGATGAGTTTCGCCAGAGCTTCGTCTCTACACGCACGGCCTCGATTTATGACAGCATGATTGACTCGGCCGGTGGGTTGCTGGGACTGATCTTCCTGAGGTGGCGCCGCAAAAGAACTAAGGCAAAAGAAAGCGGTTTCGACTAGTTTCTTGCTTCAGTGGAATGAGACTTTATTGGTGGTACGCGATTAACCCAATGGCACTGCCGCTCCGATGCGCAAGTCTTCTGACTTGCCAAAGGGCTTCTTGGAGTCCGCGATCTATGACCGCGATTGCCCGGTCGCTACCGCTCCCGGTTCTGACTTTGTCTGGAGACCAGCGGTGAAATCAATGTCCGAATGATGGGCCCGGAGCAGGCAACCCCCTCGTTTCTTGAACATTGGTTCACTCTTGCGCGTATAATGACGTTGCTAAATCGCCATTGTCAGCGCAAGGAGATTGAAACAAATGGGTATTCTTGACCGGCTCAGCCCGACTGCGCAGTTCATCGAAGTCATTGAGTGGCTCGACGATTCGAGCGACACGATACTTTATCGTTTTCCGGTTCGCGATCAGGAGATCAAGAACGGCGCGCAGTTGATCGTGCGCGAATCGCAATCGGCAGTTTTTGTTCACGAA
>DASZDU010000434.1:0-3274 GCA_035941655.1 Pyrinomonadaceae bacterium
GGTCTGATGGTTGCGAAACACAGCGCCCCTCTCGTCGACCTCGCGCAAATCCAGGGTCACTCCTAATCTCAGCGCTGACCCTGCCTGCTGCGAAACTGTCTCCCTAGAAGGGCAGTCCACCAGTAAAGATTCGTGCGAAGCTAAGAATGGAGGTGAAGCCCATGATCTTTTGCAGGGTCTTTAGCTTGTTTCCCGGGACGATAATCTGATCGCCCGGCACAAGGTAGGTGGAGTCCGGGGCCCTGCCTTTATAAATTGCCGAGACGTTCACCGCAATCGGAGAAAGCACGCCGCTGGCTTGCCGGCGTAGAACGACAACTTTGCTCTTGTCGCCTGTCTGTAGCACTCCTCCCGCTTCGGCCAATGCCTCCGTTACCGTCATACGATGGTTCATTAGACGGATCCCTGGTTGGCCCACGTCCCCGATGACGCTATAGCGATAAGACGATGCCTTATCAAGCGAGACGGTAACTTGCGGGTCGATGATGTACTCGTCATATTTCTGTTTGATCAGCTCTGCAACTTCGTCAACTGTCTTGCCATTAACGAAAACCCCGCCCGGAATGAGCGAAAGCGAAATGCGACCGCTCGGTGGCACAACAATGCCTGCACGGGAGTATCGATCCTGATTAAAGACGGAAACGGAAATTACATCTTCTGGGCCCAGCCGATACGTGTTGAAAAAATTATTGTAATAGGGAACAATCGCCGCTTCCTCCGAGAGTTGCTCATGTCTATTGGCCACTGTTTCCTGAGGCACGTCTGTGGGCCTGGGCGGCGTGTTACCAGGTTCTAATACATCTCCTGATTTGGCTGCCGTCGCGGGAATCGGCGCAGGCGTCGTGGCGTTTTCTTTCTGCGGGTCTGGGGTCGCCGTCGTTCGCTGTCTAGTCTTTGATGTGTCTGTCTGAGCTTGGGCCATCACTCCCAGGAATGAAGCCAGCAACAAACTCACAACCACGCATGTTATTAATCTCTTCGCTCTGTTCATTTCTAAACCTCCAACCCCTGACATTTATTGAGCGCCGCGCCCAAAGAGAATTATCTTTATTGTTTCAAATAAGATGACTCCATCGAGAAGCAAGCTATGGTTTTTAATATAGAAAAGGTCGTATTGAAGCTTTTGGCGCGCATCTTCGATGGAAGCGCCATACGGGTAGTTGATTTGAGCCCATCCTGTTAAGCCCGGCGCGATCAAATGGCGCTGCTCATAATAGGGAATCTCCTGTGCAAGTTGACGCACAAAATGCGGACGCTCCGGACGGGGCCCGACAAAACTCATTTCACCCCGCAGGATGTTCAAAAATTGCGGGATTTCATCTACCCGAATTTTGCGTATGATACGACCAACGCGCGTTGTTCGATCGTCCTCTTTCATAGCCCATAATGGTCCGCTCTTCTCAGCGTCTACTCTCATTGATCGAAACTTCGTAAGCACGAAGGGGCGCCCATTTTTGCCGACGCGTTCCTGTTTGTAGAACACAGGTCCGCGGGAATCGATCTTAATCAGAATCGCCGTTAACACTCCGATCGGTAGCGAAAGAAACATGCCGATCAAGGCGACCAACCGGTGCACTGCGCTGCGACTAATGGCGGCCAATCTAACCTGGCGGCCCCGACCCGTGAAGATAAGCCAGGACGGACGAATCATGTCGAGGGACACGCGGCCCGTAACTCTCTCATAGAAGCTTGCCCCCTCCTCAATCGATACGTCACCGCTGAGACTCAGTTTAAGCAATTTGTCGGTTGGAAGTTGGGCCCGTCTCTCGCCCATGGCAACGACGATGCGGTCTATACCCTCACGCTTAACAATCTCTTCGAGCTCATTGGTCATACCGATAACACGAGGATTTATTAAACTCTTACCGAGCTGTTCTTCATCCGTCCCCACAAATCCTACAATTCTATGGCCGGCGTCAGGTCGGGCGAGGACCTCGCGCGCTACTTCCACGGCCAAGTCGCCGGAGCCAACGATTAGAATCCGTTCGCCAAAGTCAGGATGCCCCAAAAACCAGTGAATCGCGATGCGCCAGCCGACCATTAAGGTAATTGCCAGCGGAAGCGCGATCAGAGATACGCCGCGACCGAGCATTAGCTGCGGATAGGCATAAAATGACAGAGCCAGGGCTATCCAGGCTAAGCCAAGCGCCTGCACCAGGCGCAACACCAGTTCGCGCCGGTCGAACATAACGATGAAATCGTATAAATCGAAAAGATAAAAAGCTGCCAAGCAGAACACAGTGGCAAAGACGGCCTTGAAGTAACCATGCCTTTCGATTAGTTCGTATGGTGCACCACTCACACCAACGCGCAAATAAACAGCGGCGATGATCACACTAAACATTAAGGCCGCCTCACCGAGAAGCAGCAAAACTGTTCGTCCATTTAAGCGTGACGCCCTCAATTAACGATGGCGACCTCCTCGTGACGCTCACCAGACAGTTGCTTCGTCTTTGCCTCAGTTAGCCCGCGGTCTCGATTGTAATAGTTGCGTTGGTAATAGTAGGCTGACCCATCAACTTGCTCGTCAACTCGATTCAGGACGACACCCAACAGTTTTTCTCGCGGTATCTGTTCCAGCAGCCTGTCAATCAGGGTGTAACGGGTCTTACCCGACCTGACTACGAGCAGAGCGGCATCCGCCCGGTTCATCAAGACGTTGGCATCCGTAAAGATTCCGAGTGGCGGAGCATCGATGATGATGTAATCGAACATTTTCCTTACGTCAGTCAGAAGACGCGCATAAGAAGGTCCGGACAGCAACTCAGCAACGTCGTCCCTCGCTTTTCCACCGGGGAGCAGGTAAAGCCCGGCAGGATCTAAGCGGACAATTGCCTCCTCATGCCTGGCCTCTCCACCCAAAACTTCAGAAAGTCCAATCGGTGCATCGATGCCCAGGTAGTGAGTAACGCACGGCTGGCGTAAATCACTATCAACAATCAGAGCCCGTACGCCATCAGTCTGGGCCAGAAGCCACGCAAGATTAAGTGCGGTGAGGGTCTTACCTTCACCGACTCCCCCACTGGTGATCACAAAGGCACGCATTTGTTTGCGTTCGCCCACCTGTAAAAGTTTGGTGCGAAGCGAACGAAACTGTTCACAGTAGGGAGAACGAGGTTCACTCACAGCAACGAGATGAGGTTCGACGCGCGTGGGCGAAATGTCATAAGTGGCAAATCCCCCCACGCGCGCCGCCCCGGCAGCGCCCAAAGTTGCCCCAACATCACGCGGTGCATTTCCGACCGGGAGTGCCAACCCATCGGATACATCCGCA
>DASZDU010000435.1:0-20814 GCA_035941655.1 Pyrinomonadaceae bacterium
AACCGAGATACGGATCTTCTCCGGAGCCTTCGGCGATTCTGCCCCAGCGCGCATCGCGCGCGATATCAACCATCGGCGCGAAAGTCCAATGCACGCCGGCGGCGCGCGATTCCGCGGCTGCTATGGCCGCCGAGCGTTGTACGGCGGCGGGGTCCCAGGTCGCTGCCTCGCCAAGCGGGATGGGAAAAATAGTGCGATAACCGTGAATGACATCGAAGCCAAAGATGAGCGGAATTTTCAGACGCGACTCGGAGACCGCAACTCGCTGCAGCTCATTTGTCTTTTGAGCGCCACGCACGTTCAGAGTCGAGCCCAACAGCCCTTGCCGCGCCATCTCAAGGTGCTCGGGACGGAAGTTGCCGTTAGCTTCTCCGTCGAGTTGCTGCAGTTGACCAAGCTTTTCCGCAAGGGTCATGCGTGCCAGCAATGCATTTATTCTTTGCTCAATCTTCTCCTGAGGAGAACTCGCAACCGGTTGCGGCAGGGTGGAGACAAGAACTACCAAAAGTAAGACCAGGCAGCCTAACTTCGCAGATTTCATTTTGGTTTCCCTCGGGAGCTTTTAGACAGAGCACTTGTACCTCTCGATATTGGGCGACGAGTCCGCTTTCTAAACGACGCGCGGCTGTTGTAACGTGGCAGACGTTTCGTATCCAGCATGAGCAATTTGTACTCAGTGTAACCCATGAACGTTGGCCGCATAACTCAGTTGGCGCGCAGTCGTAGGATATTTGTTGGCTTGAGTTGCGTGCTTACGCTTGCCCCGGCGATTGCATACACTCAACAACCGTCGACGCTTCCGGTTGAACCGCCGCGCGACGGTCGGTCGCAACAGACAATTTCGCAACTACGTGAAGCCGCTGCCCTACTTGCGGCGGGCCGCGCTGCTGAAGCGGAGCCGCTGTTGCGGCAGCTGCTTACCGTTAACCCAAACAATTACGACGCTCACAATCTACTCGGAATCGTTTTGGATCAAGCCGGGAGAAGGACCGAAGCGCAACGCGAGTACGAGTCTGCAATTCGTCTCAATCCAAAGGGCGTATCGGCGCTGGTGAATCTTGGCGTCCTCTTCGCACGCACAAACCGTTCAGAACAGGCCATTCAAAGTTTCAAGGCCGTCATACAGGTGGCGCCTGATCATCCGGAAGCAACGGTGAACCTCGGCTTGGAGTACTCGTTGCGGGGTGATCACGTTCTGGCAGTGCCGCTCCTGCAACGCGCGATTGGTCTCGGACGAGACACTTATCAGGTCCGCTACCGTCTTGGCATAGCCCTCTATAGCTTGCGTCGCCTTGATGAAGCCGTGACCGCTTTCGAATCGGCTGCCGCACTTTCGCCAACTGTCGCAGAGCCTTCCTATTATCTTGGCTTAATCAGCTCATCTCGCGGCAAGAGCGAAGCGGCCGTCACATTTTGGGAACAAGCGCTCGCGCTTCGGCCCAATTTTCCCGAAGCAAACTTCATGATTGGCGAAGAGCTAAGAAAGCACCGCGATTACCATCGCGCCGAAATGTTTTATGAACGTGCCTTGAACCAGGATTCGTCAAAGTTGGTCTATTACGTTCGCTTGGGCGGCGTTTACCTGTTCCTGATTCGCTACGAGGATGCGCTGAAGATTTTTCGACGGGCCGCAGATCGGTTTCCACAAGTAGCTGAGGCCCACTATTTCCTGGGCGTCGCGGCTCGCGGCTTGGCCTCTTATGATCTGGCGCTCACTGAGTTCCGCAAAACTCTATCGCTTCAGCCTGACAACGTTGATGCTTTGGCTCAACTGGGTTTTCTTACCGGAGAGCGCGGAGATTTTGCCGAGGCTGAAAAACTACTGCAGCGCTCCATTGCTCTAAGCGGCGAGAAGCATTTCTTCGCGCATTACGATCTCGGCAAGTTACTTATCAAACAGAAACGTTACGACGAAGCTATTGTCGTCCTCGAACGCGCAGCCGACCTCAAGAGTGCCAACCCCGATGTTCATTACCAACTGTTCGTGGGTCTTTCGAGGCTCAAGCGTAAAGCGGCTGCAGACCGCGAACTGACGCTTTTCCGGAAGTTAGACACCGAGCGAAAGTTGCGAGAGAAAGCAGGAGACAGCGAACAAAATGATTATGTCGAAAGCTCGCTGCCTCCCCCGCCAGTTCCCCAGGATAAGTAGCAATCATCCAGGAGCACAAAACCCAACGCGCGCGCCCGGGACCGGCGCTACCGCCAGCTAAAATCTGAAACGCGCCTGCAGCTCGATCACTCGGCCAGACAACCCGCGTGTCGACCTTCCGAAGTTTGGACTGGTAATAATGGAGCCGTCATCAAAAAAGCGAATCGGTTGCAGGTTAAGTTGGTTGAAGACGTTGAAGAAATTCACCCGCAGTTCGAGGTTTGCTGCCTCACTAAGAAAATTTGGTAGACCCGTCTGTTTCACAACGCTCATGTCTATCGAGAAATAACGTGGGCCGCGGAACGAGTTGCGTCCTATGCCGGGCGCACCCGGTGTAAGCGGAAAGTAAAGCGCACCGCCGCCGGGGAAAATACCGCCCGGTCTCAGGAAAGCGTCGTTTGATGTATCGTCGGAAGCGCCGCCGAAGTATCCGGTGGGACGAATTGGTCCAAAGAACTCCCCGCTAGGTTGTCTGAGTGCTTCAAACAACTTCGGCGTGAACGGATAGCCGGAGTTTGCGGTCACAATGCCACTCAACTGAAAGCCGCCCAGGATTTTGCCGGCCACATCACGGCGGTTTCGATAGAAGGGAAGTTCATATAGACCGGAAAAATTGAAACTATGCCTGGCATCGAAATCCGAAGGGCCGCGCTCAGATGCGAGGTCACCCGGATTCGTTTGATTAGTCCCGCCGCCAGGACCTTCATAAGAAAGCGTATCGATGCTCTTGCTGAAGCGATAGTTGGCGCCAAACTGTAAGCCGGCGGAAAGTCTGCGTTCCAGACGAGCGTTAAGCGCGTTGAAATTCGAGTTGACGTCCGGTTGAATAAAATAGACCGGATTAAAACGCGGATTGCGCGTGAAAAGAAGATTCTCGTTAACGATGCGAATCAGTTTGTGCGCTGAGCTTCCCTGGTAACCGATCGTGCCAACCATGTTCGCGGGAAGTTCATACTGCAGCTCCAGCGAATAAAGGTAGACGTAAGAGTTTGGCACTTTAAGATCAGTGCCGTAGATTTCAACCTCGTTGTTGAGCACTCCGCCCGACACTGGATCGATGCCTGCGCCTAACAGCGGATTAGCCGGATAACTAAACGGCGAATTGTTCGCGCCGAGCGCATAAAGAATCCTGCCATCCACGAATGGTGTGCCGAATTCACTCGCGATGTTGCCACAGCATATGTTATTTCGAGCAAAGAACGGCGGATTGCCGCGCGAGTTTGCAAAGAGCACGTTAGGAATCCGGTTGTATTGAATACCGGCGCCGCCGCGAATGACCGCCTTATTTTCTTTGAGTAGCCCGTTAAACGAGTCTCCGAAATTCGGACTGTAAGCGAAGCCAAAGCGAGGGCCAAAGTTATTCCGATCAGGTTCGAAGAATTGGTCCACAATTTCAATGTGCGAGTCTCTCAGACCCTGGGAACCAAATCGCAGCGCAGCGAGGTGTCCTTCCTTCTCCTTCAGTGGAGTGAAGTATTCGTAGCGCAGTCCCAGGTTGAGCGTTAGATTAGGCCGCGCTTTCCAATCGTCCTGGATAAAGCCTGCGTAATCCTCAGTTCGAAAGTAGCGTTGCGCATCGGCCGGGCCGCCGGTACGTGGGTCCGTATTGACTGCTTCAAAAATCGGCGTGTCGTTGGCGAAGTTAAATAGTCCGTTAAATGAATAGAGGGGTCGTGCTCCTCCGACGAGGCTGTTATTGTCCTGCTCTCGGCGCATCAATCCGCCGATTTTCAACCCGTGATTGCCAACCACTTTGCTGAGTGTATCGCTCACTTCATACGTGTTTTGGGCAAAAATTCCCGGAGTAGTTTCCGCCCGCTCAGCTCCTAATCGGATTCGGTCTCCGCCGGGCAATGGCAAACCTTCAATTTCGACGCGCGGGATGCCAAAGTTCGTATCGACGGACGATTGCACTTGATTAGCATGGAAGCGCGTGAAGTTGACTCGTGCTTCATTAAAGGTGGTGGAATTGAAGATCCTGTTCCAGGTGAATGTCGCCGCGGAGTTCACCGGCTTGAAAACCAAATCGGCGGCTGGCCTGCCCTGAGCGCCGACATCGCTATTGACGTTCTCGAGCTGCGTGCGGTAGAGGCTCAAGGCGAATTGGTTGGCTCCGGAGTTGAAGTCAAAGCGGGGATTGAATTGGAGACCACGCGTGCTGTCGGGATCCGCTAGTTGTACCAATTGAAGGTCGGGAATCCCATCGAACCCGCCGCCAGTAGGATTCCCAAAGCCGATATACTGTCCGACAGCTCCAGTCGGCGAGCCTATATCTATGCCGCCAGTAACCACGCGGCAGCGGTTTGCATCATTCCCAAAAATCCCGCAGTTGGTTGCAAGCGCGCTGACGATCCGCGGTTCCATACCGGATGAGGCAAGAATCCTCGAGGTCACACTCCCGGGGCGCAGTTGTTGCACTAGCGCGCGAAATTCCGGTGTCTCGACATACTTGGTTACCGGATTATTTGTTTTGTTGCGCAGAGCTTCAAAGGAAAAGAAAAAGAAAGCCTTATTGCGTCCCAGCTTGAATGCTGGTGGTGGACCCTCTCCGAACTGCGGAATCGGAATGGGACCGCCCAGGCTAGCGCCAAATTGCCGGAACCGATTCTCAACGCGCGTGTCGGGACCGCCAAAGATATCTCCGAACTTGTTAAAGGAATTCAGATTTGGATCGTTGTATTTGTAGAAGGCACTGCCATGGAAGTCATTGGTTCCGTTTTGCGAGACGACCTTTACCTGGGCGCCTGAGTTGCGACCGTCTTCCGCAGAGTAGCTGCTGGAGAGCACGCGCACCTCTTTGACAGACTCCTGGTTCGGAGTGACTACCGCCGCACCACCAAAACCAAGACTATTTACGCTAACGCCATCGATCGTATAAGTGTTGTTCGAAACCCGCTGACCATTGGCAGAGATGGGTACCTGGTTCTCAGTCTGGAAAACCGACGTGTTGGAACCGCCCGGGCCCGCTACGTTGGGATCATTGCCCGGACCATTTGGAAATCCGAGCGACTGACCACCGGCGGCACGAGCTCCGGTGCCGAACACTCCCGGCGCCAGTCGGAGTAATTCGTACGGGTCGCGGCCCGGCTGTGGCAACTGTTGAATTTCCCGGGTGGTAATTGCCTTTGAGACATTGGCATTTTCCGTCTGCAGTTGCTCGGTGGTACCTTCTGTCACGGTAACGGTTTCAGCTATTTCGCCGGTTGTTAGAACGATGTCGAGACCCAGAGTACTCTCGGCATTCACTGTCACATTCTCGAATACCTGTTTCTTGAATCCCCCTTTCTCGGCGGTCACGGTGTACAAACCAGGCGAAAGTCCGCTGATGCGATAGAACCCTTCCTCGCTGGCCGTTGCCGTTTGAGATTTGCTGGTTTCATTATTGGAAACCGTGACCTTCGCCTCAGGTACCAGGCCACCACTGGAATCAGTGACGGTTCCCTGGATACCGGCCTTGAATTGCGCGTTTGCCACGCTGACAAAGGACAACAGAAAGAGTCCACACAAAATTACACGGATCAAACGAGAGGTGCTTCGGTTCATTGGGAGTGGCCCTCCTGGGGCCGGCGTATTGCGGTTTGCTGAATTAGTTACCAAAAGCCGAATTTTAAGATGCCGTTTCTTTTGGGGGTTTTCTCGATAGCTACTCGAGTTTGACCACGGAGCGAACAGATTAATAGAGACTTCGAAACATTACGCGGGGGAGATGGAGTCTGTATGTGCGCCAGCACACTTATTTTACACAATAAATAGCACCGAAGAAGCTAAACTTCAATATATATTTCCCTCGAAGAGTCTGGTAAGCTGAGCGCCTCGACTAAGCATTTTTCTGCGCATTCCTGTAATCGTACTAGCGATGGTTGCTTTCAGGGATGACGAGTCTTCGCCGGTGAGTTACTGCTTTAGAACCGCTGTCGTAAACCGCTGCGTAAACTAGTGTCTTTACCGCAGCCGCGTTCGGAGGGTGGGTGTACAATAGCCACCAACTCTCAGTTGACCTAATAACCTGGTGAGAAGGGAAGATAATGATGCAACGTAGAACATTGCTGCTCTGCATTACTGTGATCGCATTAGTGGCTGGGGGATGTGTATCCGGCACGCAACAGTCGACCAATGGCGGCGCCCGCAAGCCGAAGGGGCCCAACGAGCCAGTCAGGATCGGTTTTTCCATGGATACATTGAAAGAGGAGCGTTGGCAGCGTGACAAGGATCTGGTCGAGAAGCGATGCAAAGAAATCGGGGCAGAACTAAACGTGCAAGTTGCCAACGGCAGCGACAGTGAACAGATCAAGCAGGCCGAGAATATGCTGACCCAGGGCATCGACGTATTGATCGTCGCGCCGCACAACGGCGAAATCGCAGCCTCGATTGTGGAGGCAGCGCACAAGCAGGGTGTGCCCGTTATCTCCTACGATCGTCTCATCAAGAATTCAGACGTTGATCTCTACATCTCGCACCAGGTAGTGAAGATGGGCGAGATGCAAGCGCAGTACTTGCTGGATCATGTAAACAAAAAACCGGCAAACTTCGTGGTAGTGGGCGGCTCGCCCACCGATAACAATGCGTTGCTGTTGCATCAGGGACAAATGAATGTGTTGCAACCGGCCATTGCTCGCGGCGACGTGAAGATCGTTGCCGACGAATATGCAAAAGAATGGCAGGCGAGCGCAGCACTCAATATCGTCGAGAACGCTCTGACGCGGGCTAACAATCAGATTGATGGCGTAGTCGCTTCAAATGACGGCACTGCCCGCGGAGCAGTCCAGGCGCTCGAGGGCCAGCACCTGGCTGGTAAAGTTTTGGTATCCGGACAGGACGCCGACCTGGCTTCGTTGCGGCTCATCGTTGAGGGCAAGCAAACAATGACTATTTACAAGTCTATTCAACCACTCGCCTCCGGTGCGGTCGATGCGGCAGTGAAACTCGCGCGCGGGGAAAAGGTGGCGACGACCGAAACGATCGACAACGGTTTTAAGAAGGTGCCGGCAATGCTGTTGGAGCCAGTTGCCGTCGATAGAAACAATCTCGTGGCCACTGTCGTCAAGGATGGATACCACACCCTTGCGGAGATTTGTGCGGGCTTACCGCCGGAGAAGTGCCCGAAAGAATAAGAGCAAGTCCAAAGTCCAAAGTCGAAAGTCCAACGTCCGCTAGCTTCAGATTTCACCCTAACTTACTACTTAGGAGATGAAATCATGAGAATAAGCAAATTTGAGGACATCGAATCCTGGAAGAAGGCGCGGGCGTTAACAAATGAGATCTATCAGGCCACAGCGTCTGGCCAGTTTGTACGCGACTTTGGTTTGAAGGATCAGATAAGACGAGCTTCAGTTTCGGTCTTGTCGAATATTGCGGAAGGGTTTGAGCGCGGTGGCGACAAACAATTCCTCCAGTTTTTGGCGGTAGCAAAAGGTTCATGCGGTGAAGTTCGTGCACAACTTTACGTCGCTTTGGATCAGGGATATTTTTCAGCTGATGTCTTCGAACGACTATCGAAGAAGGCGACGGAAGTCAGCCAGTTAATATCCGGTTTCATGAAATACCTCAAACGGTCGGCGCTTCGCGGAAATAAGTACACCTAAGGTTTTTTAGACGTTGGACATTGGACGTTGGACATTGGACAAAATGACAGCCTTCCTTGAAATGCGTGATATCACCAAGAGCTTCCCGGGAGTTCGTGCGCTTGACGGTGTCAGCTTGGATCTTAATGCGGGTGAGATTCACGCGTTGGTGGGTGAAAACGGCGCTGGAAAATCGACGCTGATGAAAATCCTCGGCGGCGTCTATCCTCATCCTGAATACGGTGGCGAAATTTTCATCGAGGGGCGTGAACAGCAATTCGGCGGCGTGAAGGATGCGGAGAAAGCGGCAATTGCCGTCATTTATCAGGAATTATCGCTGGTGCGGGAGATGAGCGTCGGCGAAAACATATTTCTGGGACGCGAACCGCGGAAGTTCGGCGTGATTCGCTGGGAAGAACTCTATCGCCGCGCCCGCGAGCTGCTTGACGATCTGCATTTGCCGATCGATGTGCATACTCCCATCCGCAGCCTCGGCATCGGCCAACAACAGTTAGTCGAAATTGCAAAAGCGCTGTCTCACAATGCCCGCATCCTCGTGCTCGACGAACCAACGGCAGCGCTCACCGACGGCGAAGCGAACACGCTGTTTGGCATTCTAAAAAAATTGCGCGCTCGCGGCGTCGGAATGATCTACATCTCGCATAAGCTGAACGAAGTGTTCCGCATAAGCGATCGCATCACAGTTTTACGCGACGGCAAAACTGTAGGCACTAACTCGACCGCCGAATTGACTGAACCGCTGGTGATTGCGCGCATGGTCGGGCGTGAGGTTGGCGACATCTTTCCAGTCATCGATCACGATCGTGGCGACGTTGTCTTCGAAGTTAACAATTTCTCGGTTGACGATCCGGTTGTGGTCGGCAAGAAGTTGGTTGATGACGTCAGCTTCGCAGTAAGACGTGGAGAAGTGCTGGGCATCGCCGGCTTGATGGGCGCCGGCCGCAGCGATCTGCTAATGGGGATATTTGGCGCCCATAGTGGCCGCGTCCAGGGGCAAGTCAAGGTGGAGGGACGCCGCATTCACATCAGCAATCCCGCGGAGGCAATCAAGCACGGCATCGGATTCGTTACTGAGGATCGCAAACGTTTCGGTTTAGTATTGGACCAAACCATTCTCAACAATATGACGCTCGCCGGCTTGCGACGAATTTCAGGCCGGTTTGTTACCAGCATTGACGCAGAGTCGGCTGCCGGTGAACGCGCCATGAAGGACCTGCGTGTTAAAGCGAACTCGGTGTTCACCATCGCCGGCACATTGTCAGGCGGCAATCAGCAAAAGGTAGTGCTGGCGAAGTGGCTTTTGACGAATCCGCGCGTCTTGTTTCTCGACGAGCCAACGCGCGGCATTGACGTCGGCGCGAAACAGGAAATCTACGCGCAGATTAATACGCTGGCGAAGAGTGGACTCGCGATCGTGCTGGTTTCTTCGGAGTTGCCGGAAGTATTAGGAATGTCTGATCGAATTCTGGTACTGCATGAGGGACGCGTGACCGGCGAGTTTACTCGTGCCGCCGCCACTCCCGAGCAGGTAATGGCCTGTGCTACCGGACACGTGCAACGCGCCGCATAGGAAAGCCTATGGAAGGAATGAGAGCGGGGGCAAGCCCGCCTTCCGAACCAAGAGACTCTCCGAGTGGCTCGATTGAACAACCTTGAAAGCTTTTCAAGCAAGGCTCAAACGCGGAACACTGAGGCCGTAACGGTTGATAAAATTGCGATGACCACACCAGACAATGCAGCGGTTGAACGCCCACCGGCGACTTCTGATCTAACTCCTTTGCCGGATGAGGCGGCGATACGCCCGGTAACCAAGATCGGAAGATTCAAGATTCCTACCGAGGTCCTGCGCGCCTACACTATGGTGTTTGCGCTGATCGCTATCTGGATTTATTTCCATTTCTCGACCAGCCATATCTTTCTCGAACCAAGAAACTTTTCCAATCTCATGCGCCAGACGTCCGTGACGGGCGTGCTTGCCGTCGGGATGTTGATGGTAATCGTCACGGCCCAGATCGATCTCTCAATTGGCTCGGTTGTAGGTCTTGCCGGCGGCATCGCAGCGATAGCGCAAGGTTGGTGGGGTTATGGATTGGTTCCGTCGTTGGCTGCCGGCGTTGTCGTCGCGATAGCGATTGGTGCATTGCAGGGTTCTTTAACGGCCTACCTGAACATTCCGGCGTTCATCGTCACGCTCGGCGGGCTGCTTGCGTGGCGCGGTGTCATACTCGGGTTAAGTCGAGGGGAAACAATCCCGCTACGGCTACAAACGTTCAAAGCGATTGGGCAAAACTATGTCGCGCCCAGCGCCGGTTGGATCCTGGCGGCACTCGCGATAGCGGCTGTCACATGGATGACGATCGCTCGCAATCGCGCGCGGCGGCGTCACGGCCTGGAGGTTCCGCCGATTGGTATGACGGCGTTGCGCATGGTGCTACCTTCGGCAGTTATCCTCTGGTTCATTTACACGATGAACACCTACGAGGGTGTTCCCATCCCGGTGATCATTCTGATCGCCATTGCCCTGGCTGGAGCTTTCCTAACTCAGAACACGACCTTCGGTCGTTATCTATACGCCATTGGAGGAAACCCTGACGCGGCGCGTCTTTCCGGCATAAACATCCGAAAGCACATTCTTGCGGTGTTCTGCATCATGGGCGCACTCTCCGGAGTGGCTTCGATAATTTATACCGCGCGCGTGGGCAGTGCCTCTCCCGACGCCGGACAATTGCTCGAGCTCGACGCGATCGCTGCGTGTGTAATTGGAGGCACCAGCTTGATGGGCGGCCGCGGCACGGTGTTCGGCGCAATCCTCGGCGCGCTCATTATGGCGAGCCTCGACAATGGTATGTCGTTGATGAGGGTTCAACCTTACTCGCAAATGATTATTAAGGGCGCGATTCTGGTCGCCGCTGTCGGACTGGACATGGCCGGGCGCAGACGCGGCTGAAGTGGGCATGTAGTCCTCTCGCTGAGTTCAAAACAGATAATGTTTCGATTATTGATCTTCTGTATCACCTCAGGCTTAAGCCGCCCAGCTTTGTTTGCACAGGCAACTAACAATGCTCCTGTCGCGCTATCAGCACAGCGCAAAGAATCGGTGAGACTCCATTGAGCACATCTAACTGTCAGTTTGTGTTCGCGGCGGACCTCGGTGGCACACACCTGCGCGTGGCTACCATCGATCGAAACGGCCAGATCTATTGCCGGCAGGTGCAACCTACACCGCAGGCTGAGAAGCCAAACGAAATTGTCCGGGCGCTGGTTAACGCTGTTTACGAATGCAAGCGCAAGACGGCAGCTGCGGGTGGCGTTATCTCCGCCGTATCGGTAGCGGTTCCGGGAACTGTAAACGTAACCGACGGCGTGGTTGTTAAAGCGCCCAATGTGCCTTGTCTCGATGGATTTCGTTTGGGTGCCGCACTGGAGAGCGAACTTGAGTGGCCTGTAATTCTGGAGAATGATGCTAACGCAGCCGCGCTTGGCGAGATGTGGCGAGGCGCTGGACAGGGATACCGCACACTCATTTGCGTCACGCTGGGCACCGGCGTCGGCGGCGGAATTATTCTCGACGGAAAATTGTGGCGCGGTGTTGACGGTTCAGCCGCAGAGATTGGTCACATCGGCGTGGATCCGTTCGGGGGCGTGCCGTGCACGTGCGGCAGCCGCGGATGCCTGGAAGTTTATGCGTCGGCGACGGCAATCGTGCGGATGACACGTGAAGCGAGACCACGTTATCCAAATTCAATCCTACACAGCACGGAAGACCTAACGTCGGCAAAAGTCTACGAGGCAGGCATCGCAGGCGATGAGCTGGCAATTGAAGTTTTTCGTCGCATGGGAGTCTACCTTGGGATCGGTCTCGCAAGTCTTATCAATATTTTGAATCCTGAGATTGTGATTATTGGCGGCGGCTTGTCGAATGGCTGGGCGCTGTTTGAAAAACACATGAAGCAACAGGTAATTGAACGCGCATTTCCAATTCCAGCCAGGCGGGTCAAGATTGTACGAGCGCAGTGTGGCGACGACGCCGGCTTGCTCGGCGCCGCACTGTTGGCGCTTAAGGACTAAAGAAACTTTTATGAAAAGATGCGCCGCAATCCTTTGCTGCACTCTTGGTCTCCTGAGTATCGTTGCGGCTCAGGACATTTCCAAGCTCGAGAAGATTGGGCCGGTCGACAATTTCACCAAAACTGAAAAAGGCCTGGTCTTAAACTGTAAGGATAAATCACAAGTCCAAATAACAGTTCTTGCTCCTGATCTTGTGCGCGTACGTGCCTCTTTCGCCAAACCGATTCCCGCCATCGATCATTCATGGGCAATCGCTAAAAGCGATTGGATTACTCCGCACTGGGCCGTCACCGAAACGCCGGATTCACTGCTTATCACGACTGACGAAATCGAGGTTGTTGTTCGTCGTTCGCCATTGCTGATCGAATTTCGCGATGCCCGGACACACGCTTTTATAAATGCTGACGAGCAGCCGATGGCCTACGATGCCAACGGTCTTTTGAAGAACATGATGTTTGATCCGCGTGCCGGGATATTCATTGCCGCCGCTAAAAAACTCGGTTTCGACGAACACTTTTACGGGTTGGGTGAAAAAGCGGCTCGCCTCGATAAACGTCGCAGCTCGTTTGTAAACTGGAATTCCGACACGCCCGGCTATACCGAAGGCAAGGACCCGATTTATCAGACAGTGCCTTTTTATACTGGGCTCCAAGGCGGCAGAGCCTACGGGATTTTTTTCGACAACAGCTATCGGAGCTATTTTGATTTTGGCAAATCGGACCATCGTGTATGGTTTGGCGCCGAAGGCGGAGAGCTTAATTACTACTTCTTTTACGGCCCATCACTGAAGAAAATCCTCGGGCGCTACGCCGATCTCACCGGGCATATGCCGATGCCGCCGCTGTGGGCTCTTGGGAATCAGCAAAGTCGTTGGAGTTATTACCCCGACACCATGGCTGAGGAAGTAGTCAGCGAATATCGCAAACGAGATCTGCCGCTCGACGTGCTTCATTTCGACATCGATTACATGCAAGGTTATCGCGTCTTCACCTGGGATCGAAATCGTTTTCCGAATCCCAAAGCGCTGAGCGAAAAGCTCGGGCGACAAGGAGTGAAGCTGGTAACGATTGTGGACCCGGGCGTCAAGTATCAGCCGGTCGCGAAGAGCACGGCCATGATCATTTCCATTACCCCAGAACTGGAGCCGCAGGACCCTCGCTACTACGTGTTTGAGCAGGGACTGCAGAAAAACTTTTTTCAGAAGCGCGAGAACGGTGATTTGTTTGTGCCGAGAGTCTGGCCGGGCGAAAGCACCTTTGTTGACTACACACTGCCGGCGGCCCGCGAGTGGTGGGGAAGCCTGCATCGCGCCTACACAGACAACGGCGTCGCCGGAATATGGAATGACATGAACGAACCATCCGACTTCGTCGACCAAGCCGGCAAGAACCAGATTGATGTGGTCAGTTACGACGAAGGCCAGAAAACTACGCACGCGAAAAACCGCAACGTGTTTGCACTATTGATGGCGCGGGCAACTTACGAAGGACTCGAACGACTCCAGCCGAACCAGCGGCCATACGTAATCACACGTGCGGCTTATGCCGGAATCCAAAGATACTCCACCATGTGGATCGGCGATACGAACAGCACCTGGGAAGCATTGGCACTAAATATCCCGATGTTCACCAGTCTGGGTTTATCAGGGGAGCCATTCGTTGGCAGCGACGTCGGCGGCTTTATGGGTCGCGGCAGTGGTGAATTACTAACGCGCTCTTATCAGATCAGTTTTCTGGCGCCCTTCTGCCGAAATCATAAGGTCAGAGACGGTTACGATCAGGAGCCCTGGCGTTTTGGTAAATACTACGAAGATATCATTCGCAGGTATTTGAAGCTGCGTTATCAACTACTCCCGTTTCTTTACACTACTCTGGAAGAGGCGCATCGACTGGGCGTGCCGTTGTTTCGTCCACTGGTTCTTAACTATCAGGACGATCCTAACACCTACAATCTCGACGATGAGTTCATGATTGGAAATGAACTGCTGGTAGCTCCAATCGTCAAACCCGACGTCACCAGGCGGATGGTTTATCTACCCAAGGGGACCTGGTACGACTACTGGGCCAATAAGAAATACGAAGGCGGACTGATGATTTCGGTTGAGGCGCCGCTGGAGACCGTGCCGATGTTTGTGCGCGCGGGTGCGATTATTCCCACGGCGCCAGAGATGAATTACACCGGCGAAAAGCCACAGGACCCGATCACTTTCAACATTTATCCTGACGAGAGTGGTTCTGCAGCCGGAACGTTATACGAAGACGACGGAGTTAGTCCTAATTACAAGCAGGGCGCTTTTCGTAGAACGATTGCGAGCGTGAAGCGAGTCGGTGCCGGTTACGTTGTAACAACAAGCGCGCCGCAAGGCAGCTACAGCCCCGGTCTTCGAAAATTTAGCTTTCTAATAAAAGCCTCAGGCCGCACGTCCAGGGCCGTCATCGCCGATGACACGGGCACCACGCAGACTATAAGAATCAATTGATGCCGCTTGCCTCGGTTGTAAAGCAAAACCGATAGTTTGCGCTGAAATACCCTTCGAGCTGAATAAGCTGGAAGGGTCGCAAACTAACAGTTTGCTTTACAATGTATGTGGGCAACCGAACGACCTAAAGGACAATTATCGATGACCTGGATCAAAACCGTTTCGCCTGAAGACGACCAGCAAGTAAAACGAGCAATGGAAGCTCAGCGCGAGCTTTATCCAAAAGAGTATGCTACACCGATCCATCCGACGCCTGATCAGCAGTCGTCTGAAATTGTGGCCTCGCATAGCCTCATACCGGATGCCCTTCATCATGCTTTTGCCACCTTCGGCACTTTGATGTCGCCTGACCTGCCACTTACCCGGCGTCAGCATGAAATGATTACCACCGTGGTCTCCGTCGCCAATCGTTGTCATTATTGAATCGAATCGCACGCAGAGTTTCTGCGTAGAGTCACGCTGGATGAGGACTTGGTTGGCGCCCTGCAAGTCGACTACCAGACTGCGCCCATAACCGAGCAGGATCGAACTATGCTTGACTACGTGGCGCAGCTAACACGCGACGCTACGCGCATCAGGAAAGAGGATCATGAACGTCTGCGAGCCGTTGGGTTCGACGATCGTGGCATTCTTCAGATCACACTCATCGCTTCCTGGTTCAACTACATCAACCGGGTTGCCGATGCCTTAGGCGTAGGCAGAGACTAACTGCTATTCCGGAGTTCCCGTCTTTTGGTTTTCTCGTGCGACGCGCAGAAACGCGCGAGCCGCGTGTGACAGAGTCGCGCCTTTCCTATAAACCAGATACAAGCGTCGCTCCAGTTTCATCTCGCGCACCGCAAGAGCAGCGACCTGCCCACGAGCGATTTCGGCCTGTGCAGTCAATCGTGGTACCAACGCTACGCCCATGCCTGCTTCAACGAATCGCTTGATCGCTTCGAGTGTCGGCATTTCCAGCGAGATGTTCAGCGGCGTCCGGTACTTTTCAAAAGTCCGCACCACGCGTTCCCGATATGGAGAGGGAACGTTGTGCGCGATAAACGATTCAGCCCCCAGCTCGCGTACCGAAACAACTTTCTTTCCCGCCAGCGGATGATTGGGCGGAACGATTAGCGCCAGATCGTCCGTCAACACGGCCACCGAAGTAATCGCCGGATCATTTGGTTTGAAGGAAACTATTCCGATTTCTGTTTCGCGCGCCAGGATTTCAGACGAAATGCGACTCGCCAAACTTCGTTTCACCTCGATTTTGATATGGGGGTGGCGTGCGCGAAAAGCGGGTAACACCGGCAATAAATACATGACCGTATACTCGTTTGCGCTCAAGCTCAGCTTGCCGCGTTGAAGACCCTTCAAGTCTTTGATGGCTGCATGGGCGCCGTGTCGCAGATTCATGATCTGCTGTGCCACCCCAAACAGGACGCGGCCTTCAGCCGTCATAGTCCCGTCTTTCGATGAGCGATCGAAAAGCGGTTCTCCGATTTCCGTTTCCAGTCGCCGAATGGCCTGACTGATAGCCGGCTGAGTGCGGTGGAGTCTCTCGGCCGCGCGAGAAAAGCTCTTTTCCTGCGCTACCGCGATCAGTACTTCAAGCTGATTAATGTCCACCCAGTCACCTCCGTAGTAAGCAGCGGTACGTTAAGCCAAGTCTGATTCGCGGTCATGTCCGATAAGCTTCAGCTTGTCGACCGTTGAAACCCATAGCGACAAGCTAAAGCTTATCGGACATTCATGACTCACACCCAAGTCTAAGGGTGTGTTCGTCACTGCGCCTCAGGTTATGGGCTGTAGAGGCCGACCTTATGGTATCACGAAGCGTTATGTTGTCATAGATATTATAACTTTGACTATTCAGGCCTCGCCCTCTAACATTCGGCCTTCGCTGCGAAGGAGGAGAGGAATGGCTGGACAAAAAATTGCGGTTTTTGACACCACGCTGCGCGATGGTGAGCAATCACCCGGATGTTCGATGAACCTGGCTGAAAAGGTGCGAATGGCGCGACAGTTGGAAGCGCTGGGCGTCGATATCATTGAAGCAGGTTTTCCCATTGCCTCCGATGGCGATTTCGACGCAGTCAGGGCGGTGGCGGAGGAATGCCGCAGTCTGACTGTGGCCGCTCTGTGCCGCACCTCGGAACACGACGTCTTGAGGGCCGCTGAGGCGTTGGAGCGCGCGGCGCACCCCCGCATCCATACGTTTGTCGCCACGTCTGACCTTCACCTCGAATACAAATTGAAAAAGAGCCGTTCAGAAGTAATCGAGATGACGGGGCAGGCCGTGTCACTCGCGCGCGAGTTCGCCGAAGAAGTCGAATTCTCAGCCGAGGACGCCACGCGAAGCGACGTGGATTATTTATGCGAAGTGTTTGCTACGGCCATAGAGGCCGGCGCCACAGTCATTAATGTTCCTGACACGGTGGGCTACACCATGCCGACCGAGTTTTCGCGCCTGGTGACTCGAGTTCGGGAGGATGTAGTCGGCGACCGCAACGACATTACGATCAGCGTGCACTGCCACGATGATCTCGGGCTGGCTGTTGCCAACAGCCTGGCCGCCATCGAAGCGGGGGCGCGTCAGGTCGAATGCACGGTCAATGGCATCGGTGAACGCGCCGGTAATGCGTCGCTGGAAGAGATTGTCATGGCGATGAAGGTGCGGGCCGATCGCCTACCTTTTGAGACGGCCATAGACAGTCAACAGCTTTACCCAACCAGCCAATTGCTTTCGTCGATCATTGGCTGCGCCGTACAACCCAACAAAGCAATCGTCGGTCGTAACGCCTTCGCACACGAAGCGGGTATCCATCAGCACGGTGTCATCAGTAATCCGTTGTGCTATGAAATCATGACGCCGGAATCGGTCGGCGTCCCCGCCAACAATCTGGTATTGGGTAAACACTCGGGAAGGCATGCACTGGCGCTGCGTTACGAGGACCTTGGCTATTCGATGCAACCGGACGAATTGGATCTGGTCTATCAGCGCTTCAGCGCACTCACCGACCGCAAGAAGCGCATTTACGATCAGGACTTGATCGCTTTGCTCAGCGGATCATTCCCGACCGAGCGAATCACCGCTGAACATGCGACGGCCGTTGGTTGGGCGCGGGCATCGTAAAAGGCTTTACGGTTATCGATGAAACTAAGAATCACAACTCTTGACGGCGATGGAGTCGGACCGGAAGTTACGCGCGAAGCCGTTCGTGTTTTACGTACCGTCGCTTCCCTCCACGGTCACGAGTTCACTTTTGATCCCCGACTAATCGGCGCCGCGGCACTCAAGCAGACTGGTTCGCCGCTGCCAACCGCAACCCTTGATGCATGTCTGGCGGGCGATGCCGTATTGCTTGGCGCCGTAGGCTCGCCGGAATTTGATTCGCGTAAGCCGGCTGAGCGTCCGGAAGCAGGACTGCTTTTGCTGAGACGCGCGCTAGGCGGTTATGCGAATCTGCGCCCGGCGATCTCATACGATGCAATCGCAGCAGCGTCTCCCCTGCGTCCGGAGATCGCCGCCGGCGCAAACATTCTGATAGTTCGCGAGCTGTTAGGGGGACTCTATTTCGGTGAACCGCGCGGCATGTCCGGCGAAAACGGCAACTCCGTTGCGGTGAACACCATGACTTATTCTGTTCCGGAAATCGAGCGTGTGGCCCGGGTCGCTTTTGAAGCGGCCCTGAAGAGAGGACGCAAGCTAACCTCAGTCGACAAGGCCAATGTGCTCGAGACATCGCAACTTTGGAGAACAACTGTCTCTAGCGTGGGCCGCGACTATCCCACAGTCTCCCTGGACCATATGTATGTTGATGCGTGCGCAATGCACTTGATGACAAATCCTCGACGCTTTGATGTTTTACTGACAGAGAATTTGTTTGGGGATATTTTATCGGATGAGGCTGCAGTGATTACCGGTTCTCTCGGCATGTTAGCTTCTGCGACAATCGGCGGAGATGTCGACCTGTACGAGCCGGTGCATGGATCGGCGCCGGACATCGCCGGCTGCGGCATCGCCAACCCCCTTGGAGCAATTGCTTCGGCGGCGCTGTTATTACGTTATAGTGGCGGGCTGGAGCGCGAAGCTGAAGAGATTGAAGAGGCGATTGAGTCGGTGCTCAACGACGGATATCGCACGCCTGACATTGCCGCGGGCGGAAGCGGTTATGTCGCCAGCACATCCGAAATCGGAGCCCGCGTCGCTGAGGCCGTTGCTGAAATTGCGGATGTTCGTCACGCTTATCATGCGGTATAGACGGAGGTCAGAGGTCAGCAAGGACCAAAGCCCAGGGCTAGCGACTCCGAACATTAACCACTGACCTTTGATTCTGATTTCTAGACCCCTGACCTCTACCTTCTGACCTCTAGTCTTTTATGTCTCGTACCTTGTTCGAAAAGATTTGGGATGCCCACGTTGTAAAGCAACTCGAAAACCAACCCACTCTCCTTTACATCGATCTACATCTTGTCCATGAAGTTACTTCTCCGCAGGCGTTTGAGGGTCTGCGCGTGGCAAATCGTCGTGTGCGACGTCCGGATCTAACCATAGCCACAGTCGATCACAATGTACCCACGACAGATCGCAGCCTGCCGATTACGGATCCTGTGGGCGCCAAACAGATCGATACGCTTCGTCGAAACTGCCTCGACTTTGGCATTCAACTGTTTGACATCAACTCGGCGGAACAAGGCATCGTTCATGTCATCGGTCCGGAGTTAGGTTTGACTCAACCAGGCATGACTATCGTCTGCGGCGATAGTCATACCAGCACGCACGGCGCCTTTGGGACACTCGCGTTTGGAATCGGCACCAGTGAGGTTGAGCATGTGCTCGCCACACAGTGTCTGCCACAAAATAAGCCACGCACAATGCTGGTAGAAGTTAACGGCACATTGCCCGAGGGTGTGACAGCGAAGGATTTGGCTTTGAGTTTCATCGGTGAGATAGGCACGGCTGGTGGGACCGGTTACGTAATCGAATATGCGGGCGAAGCGGTGCTTAGCCTTTCGATGGAAGGGCGCATGACGCTCTGCAACATGAGCATCGAAGCCGGCGCACGAGCCGGCATGATCGCGGCGGATGAGACGACCTTCGCGTATTTGCACGACCGGCGTTTTGCACCCAAAGGAGAAATGTGGGACCGCGCACTTGCTTACTGGCAAACGCTTCACACTGATTCCGACGCGCGTTTTGACCGGACAATTCAGCTCGATGCCGGCGCCCTTGAACCACACGTTACCTGGGGTACAAGTCCGGGAATGGTTGTTCCCGTCACCGGCCGCGTTCCCGATCCCGCGGCGGCGCGAAGTGATACTGACCGTCGGGCGGCGGAGCGTGCACTGGAATACATGGCGCTTGCTCCACGCACACGAATTCAGGATATTGAGATCGACCGAGTCTTCATAGGTTCGTGCACCAACGCTCGAATAGAGGATCTGCGGGCTGCTGCGCGCGTCATCAAAGGATACAGAACCAAGACTTCGGTGAACGCAATGGTCGTCCCTGGTTCGCAAGCCGTAAAGCGCGCGGCCGAAAGTGAAGGACTGGATCGTATTTTTCGCGAATCCGGTTTCCAGTGGCGTGAAGCAGGTTGCTCGATGTGTCTGGGCATGAACGCCGACATTTTACAACCTGGCGAGCGTTGCGCCTCAACCAGCAATCGCAATTTTGAAGGACGGCAGGGTCGCGGCGGTCGTACGCATTTGGTAAGCCCGATGATGGCGGCGGCTGCTGCCATAACCGGACACTTCACTGATGTCAGAGACTGGAAGTTTAGGTAGCCTGAGATGAAACCATTTCGCGCGCATACGGGTCGTGTTGCTCCGCTCGACAGAGCCAACATCGACACCGATCAGATCATCCCCAAACAGTTCCTGAAGCGAATTGAGCGCACGGGTTTTGGCGAATTCCTGTTTTACGACTGGCGTTTTAAAACAGATGGAAAACTTGACGCTTCCTTTGAATTGAACGAGCCGCGTTATCGCGGGGCTTCGATCCTGGTTGCCGGAAGGAATTTCGGTTGCGGTTCTTCGCGGGAACATGCGCCGTGGGCGCTATCCGATTATGGCTTTCGCGCTATCATCGCCCCGTCCTTTGCCGACATTTTCCGGAATAACTGCATGAAGAATGGCCTGCTGCCGGTGACTCTGGCTGAAAACGAAGTGTCTGAAATTATTGAGCAAGCCCGATCGATAGAAAACTATGAACTAACAGTCGATCTCGAACGGCGAAGCGTTACCGATGGCCGAGGCTTTTCTGCAGCGTTCGCTATTGACGATTTTCAGCGCCACTGTCTAATGGAAGGCCTCGACGATATCGGCCTCACACTGCTTCATGAATCAGACATCACACTCTATGAACTTCAGCATCGCGCCTAACGCGGGGAAGCCCGGGAGCCCGTAACGACCGGGTCGGTACGAATCTCACCCGTTTCATTGAACACAAAGAGTGTGATGACTGCCTAAGATGTGCGTCTCGAAACAACCCGGCCGCGACGGGTCCCGGTTCTGACTTTGTGGGACCTACGTATTCACCACAATCGTTCGCC
>DASZDU010000436.1:0-16517 GCA_035941655.1 Pyrinomonadaceae bacterium
ACTCCGTTTGCTGCTTCGAGCGCGGCTTTTGCTTCTTCGCTAGAACTTCCTGTCCTTATCATGACCAAAGCTGCACGCGGATCGTCGCCCGACTTGTCTAACGCGGCGCGCGCTGCTTCTTCATTTAACCCGCTTTCGGCCATGATGATGCGAATGGCGCGCGCTCGGAGCTTGGAGTTGCGCGGCAGCACATTTGTCATCCGATTTCCGCTGACGTAGCCAAGCCTGACTAGCGTCGCGGTAGATAGCATGTTGAGAACGAGTTTCTGCGCCGTGCCCGCCTTGAGCCGCGTGGAACCGGCAATCACCTCCGGTCCGACAACGGGAACAATGCTGACTTCCGCGGCGTCAGTGATGGGCGAATGCGGGACACACGTAATCGCAATCGTGAAAGCGCCGCACTGCCTTGCGTAATTAACTGCGCCGACGGTGTATGGCGTTCTTCCGGACGCTGCAATTCCAACCAGCACATCCCGTGCAGTGAAGCCACGAGCCTGCAAATCTGTTCCACCCGCATTCGCGTCATCTTCCGACGCTTCAACCGCACGGTAGCATGCTTCATAACCACCGGCGATGATTGCCTGAACCAGGTCGGGCGAAACGCCGAACGTCGGCGGACACTCCGCGGCATCGAGCACGCCCAGACGTCCCGACGTTCCGGTGCCGATATAGAAAAGCCTGCCGCCGTTCTGAAGTCTCGATACGATGCCCTCGACCGCCTTCACTATTTCCGGCACAACGAGACCTACGGCCGAAGCTACTGAACGGTCTTCGTCGTTCATCAGACGCACTATCTCGCGCGTAGGCAACGAGCTTAAATGAGTCGTATTAAGATTCTCTTGTTCAGTGATGGGGAGCAGATCAGGATTTTCAGAATTCATCTGGTCTGATTGTGCACGAGCATGCTATCTGCTCAAACGGCGAGCGCCATATTATTCAAATGTTCGCGCGCCATCCGCGCGGCCGCAACTGCAGGCGAAAACCTTGGCGGCGCGAGAAACGCCTTTGGAGCCACTCGCCCCACTTCTTCACGCATGGCCGACAATACCAATTCACCGGCCGCGTCGAAAACGCCACCAACGTACGCGACCTGAAAGCGCTCGCGTTCGAGCTTTAGATTACAAATTACCGCCACCGCTGCAGCACCCAGTTCCTGACCACCTTCAGACAAAATTTCGCGCGCAACTCGATCTTTCGATTTGGCAGCTTCGATAACATATTTACCAAAACCGGCCAGTCGCTCGTTCGTTATGCTCGGAGCGTAAATGGCGGTTGAAAGATCATTCGGGTCCGAAACATGAAAGTAAGTAGAAGCAGCATCGGTGAGTGACGTCACGGGCCCTCGCCCGTCGGTGGCGTGCGCGATTGCGCGTAGAGCTCGACGCGCGATCCACGCGCCGGCGCCTTCGTCTCCGGCGATAGGACCCCAACCGCCCGCGCAAACAGTCTTCCCGCGAGCATTGATACCACAGCAAATTGAGCCCGTTCCGGCTATGACGATCAGACCCGGCTCGCCTTCCGTTGCGCCGTAGAGCGCAATGTCAGCATCACCTACGACAAAGACCTCTGGAATCCCCAGGACGAGCAACGACTCGCGCATGCGCGCGCTCAACTCTTTGCGACGCGCGCCCGCGAGCCCAATTTCAGCGGCAATAAGATCCGTACGCCGCAGCTGTGCAGCTTCGCAGGCTTTATCGACGGCCTCACGAATTGCGACGCAGGAGTTGGCGATGCCCACGCGCAGAGGGTTTGACGCACCGGAAAACCCTTCGCCCAGTATGGAAAAATCGGCATCAAGTACGACCGCGTGAGTTTTCGTTCCTCCACCATCGACCCCCACAACAGCTCGTCTCGAGGTCGGGCGGCGACTGCTTATAAACCTTGCTTGTGTTTTCTGAGCGGCGGCCATTATCCATCTCGTCCGAAAGGCGAGGGCCCGATCAGGGATCATGGGCCATCGGCTGGCTCATTCTAGGCAACGGTGATTTATAATGGAAACTAAAAGATTTTATTATTACAATAACCTCGACTGATAACATATCTGAACCCGTAGACTAAAAGACACCCATGGAAATCAGGCAGTTGCGAGCATTTATTGCTATCGCCGAATTAGGCACGTTCACCGCGGGCGCCCAACGCGTCCACGTAACCCAAGCCGCTATCAGTATGCAGATTCGGCAACTCGAGAATGAATTAGGGGCGAAACTGTTTATTCGCGCTCCACGTCGCGTGATGCTCACGGAAGCCGGTGAGCAGTTGCTGCAACGCGCGCGGCAAATCCTGCGCGATCACGATGCCGCAGTTGATGAAATTGCCGAACTGGCCGGCGCCGAGCGCGGACGTCTCCGCATCGGCAGCGCCTCAGCGATGGTGACAACTGACGTTTTGCCGAAACTCCTGAAAGAACTCCGCCAACAACACGGCGGCGCCGAGGTGACCGTTTCATCCGGAACCAGCGAGGCACTGGTCCAACAGATTCTTGCGGGTGAACTCGATCTCGCGTTTGTGTCGCTGCCGGTAGAAGCGCGAGGTATAAACACCGAGAGGCTGAGCCAGGATCAACTTGTGGCAGTCGCCTCGCCACGTCATCGGCTGGCGAAACAGCGCACCATCAGCGCCTACTCGCTGGCGGGGGAAAAATTAATCCTCGGGGAGCGTGGCGGTAACACGCGTCGTTTGATTGATCAGTTTTTCGCGCAGGCGGGGGTCACTCTGCAGGTATCCATGGAGTTGAGCCGGCAGGCCGCCATCCGGCGACTGGTGGAAGAAGATATGGGCGTGGGTATTGTCCCACTGCAAACCGTCACTGAAGCCGTTGAGAAAGGCCGACTGGTTCGATGGTGGATTGAAGGTGCGCAGATCAACTGGGAGTTGGGTGTCGCCAGATTGACCGGGGGATATGAATCGCCGATCGTCCAGACGTTCATCAAACTGGCGCGAAATCACTTCGACAGTGACTCGAAGAGGCCCGCGGCTACCAGGAAAACCAAGAGCTCGCCCGCTAAAAAACGCTCGAAAACTTTTGGAGTGCGCTGACCTGTCAGCGCTTTGGGTCGGCTGCGACCTGTCGCAGCCAATGATTGAGTTGATTGATTTGAGCGAAGCGCGGCGTTGGGCCGCCGCGCAGAAAAGCGCTGACAAGTCAGCGCACTCCAAATTTCAGCGCCTGGATCAACCGCTCGATGTCGTCTTCGTTATTAAAAAAGTGAGTCGCCACTCGAAACCCCTGCGGCTTCTTAGTCACGATTATCTTTTGCTTCGCCAGCATCGCGACCACTCCTGCCGGATCGTCTGCCTCAACCAGCGTCTCAGCTGAACGCATTCGCTCTTCGACTAGCGGCGACAAGACATTCCAACCGATGTCCGACAAGCTCTGGGTCAAAAATCGATTCAATGAAAGCGCGCGCTCCTCAATGTTCCTGATACCAAGCGACGTGATCAGATCGACTGCGGCACCTAACGCAAATATCCCTGCGAAGTGTGGACAGCCAAGTTCGGCGCGGGCCGACGCGTCGTGGCGTAAATGAATTTCATTGTTCCGATCAGCATAAGGATCTTCGACGCTGAGCCAACCAATGGCGCGCGGCTTAGTCTGGGCCAGCAACTCGCGCGAGATGTAGACGAACCCGCTGCCATATCCGGATAGCATCCATTTGTGGCCAGTCGCGCAGAGTGCGTCGATCTTCATTCGCTTCACATCGATCTCAAACGCGCCTGCAGACTGCGCCGCGTTAACCACCAGTGCATGGCCTCCTTTGATGGCGCCAAGCTCTTCAAGATCAACACGGAAGCCAGTGGAATATTGAACATGACTCAAGCAAATTACTCCGCTGCGCACGTTCATCGCTTCGCGAATATCTTCGATAGCGACTGCTCCGTCGACCGATTTGACGAGGTGGACCGGAATGCGGCGGTTCATCCATGGCAACGTGGACACTGGAAACTCAAGGTCACATGAGATCACCTCGCCGTGGTTCTCGAGTGCGTCGATAATGACGTTCATTCCAGAGGACGTGTTGGTGGTAAGCGCGATCTCATCGGGCTCGGCATTAATGAAGGCTGCAACTTTTCGCCTCACCTGCTCGCGTTTCTCTAGCCAGTCGTCCCAGTGAATGTCGCCGTCGTCCGTCATCTGCCGGTAATACTCAGTTGCGGCGGCCATCGTCGCGCGCGCCATCGGGCCAGCGGCGGCAGAGTTGAGGTACGTCGAGTTTTCCGTAACCGGAAACTGCTTTCGAATGTCGTCCCAGTTGATCATTTGCGGCGAAGATACACGATGAACAGTTCTGTGCGGTAGCGGTTAACAGTCAATCACCCTGCATTCTGCACGCCGCGCAAAAAATCTTTTATCAGTCGGTTCTAATGATAGACGGCAGTTCGCTGGCACTTGCTCGGGTGTATAGTTACCTATATGGAGCCAAAGGACATTGATGTGGGCAGAATCGTCGCTTCAGTCACGATAGAGAACGCTACTGATTTTTCCCGGGCGCTAACATGCGAGGCCCTGGTAGATACCGGCGCGTCACACATGGTGTTGCCGAGCGCCTTGAAGGATCGCCTGGGCAAATTTGAAGCTTTAGCGCAAATCGAAGTTGAGACCGCCACGCAGGACACGGTAACAGCCCAGGTCTGCGGACCCGTACGCATTCAGATAGAAGGGTTTCGTGCGATCTTTTCCGAAGTAGCCTTTGTAGACATGAATCCGGAGCGTGGTGAATTCGAACCGCTGATCGGTTACATCGTGCTCGAGCAAAGCCTGGCCGGCGTTGACATGATTAGTCGTCGGTTGGTTCACCTTAAACACTTCGACTTGAAATGTCTTACAGGCATAAGCGCGATCCAGAATCACGACGCTGGCAACAACCTGGAAGGTCTCTAAGGTCAGGAGGGTGGGCTTGCTTAAACGTCTGGATCGAACCGAAGCTATTCATCAAAACATTCTGACCTGCGAAATATCGAATATCGTCTTGCCAGAATAGAACGCAAGCGGGCCTGATAATGAGTGCCGCCCTTAGTAAATTAGTGGCAGATCGGATTCTCTAAATCTCAAGGTCTTCGGTGTTCCGTAATCTCCCGTCTCGCTATCGCTATTATCCTTCTTAAACGTGAAGTCAAAGCGAATCGCGTTTCCCTTCTTTAAGACCTCAAGCGGAACAGCAAAGAGGACGGATGTCTTTGGCAGTACGACTAAGTCAAACCCGAAATCAAAAGCGCGGGGTATGGGCAGTCTCTTATTGCTCTCTTCGTGATACCAAATCGCAATCTTCTGATTGTTGCAAAGGCCGAAAATCTTTTGACCGGTTGGGAATTCATAGAAACACGTTCTGGCCGGGAAATACCGGGATGGAACGCTGAATGGAAGAGGCGAATCGTTGTGTAAGCGCAACCAAATGGTGCCCTTTTCGGCACCCTTGAATATTTTCTTCTTTGACTCGTCCGAGTTGATGACTAGCAGGTCATCATGAGCATTCCTTACATCACCGTAGTGGTCAACGGTGACATAAACGAACGTCTTAAAGGATTCCGTCTCTGTAATAGCTTGTTTGTCGTGTTGGGCTTTTGCCGCTTCCAGCTCGGCTAAGCCTTCTTCACGGGTTAGAACCTGCTGCGATTTAGGTTGAGGGATAGCAGCGATCGAAAAGAAGATGAGGCAAACAAGGGTAAGTAAGAGGTTAGACATGGTTCATAAACCCATTTTGAACCGTAACACTAATAGTCATTTTGCTTTTCGCGCTGCTTGTTTCGTTGATCCTTCAAACCACAACGTTGCCAGCGGCGGCAGAGTTATTGTTGTTGAACATGGCTGGCCGTGGATTGGTTCGCCTTCCGCCTTGATCGACTTCGGTAGCTTCACGCCGCCCCCACCATACAGCTCATCATCAGTGTTCGCGATCAAGCGATAGGTTCCCTTGCGTGGTAAGCCAAGTTGATGGTTCTCACGCAGCACCGGCGCAAAGTTGGCGACGCAGATCAGCTCGCGGCCAGCAGTTGACGAGTCGGGTGCCGATGGCAAGCGCGATCGTCGAATGAAGGAAACAATATTTTCCGAGGCATTGTTTGCATCGATCCACTGAAAGCCTTCCGGCTCGCCATCCACTTCCCACAGCGCGTTTTTCTTTTGGTAGATGTTATTCAGATCGCGGATTAGATCCTGCAGGCCTTTGTGGGCCGAGTCTTCCAACAGATGCCAATCGAGGCTTTCGGTTTCGTTCCACTCGCCCCACTGCCCAAACTCGCCGCCCATAAACAAAAGTTTCTTTCCCGGGTGCGCCCACATGTAGCCATACAACGCGCGCAGGTTCGCAAACTTCTGCTCCGTGGTCCCCGGCATTTTGTTAAGCAGCGAACCCTTCATGTGAACTACTTCATCATGCGAAAACGGCAGGATGAAATTTTCACTCCAGGCGTAAAGCAACCCGAACGTGAGCGCGTTATGATTGCCGCCGCGGAAGAGCGGATCAGTTTGAAAGTATTTGAGCGTGTCGTGCATCCAGCCCATGTTCCACTTGAAATCAAACCCGAGTCCGCCGGCATAAACCGGATGACTAACTTGCGGCCACGCGGTTGATTCCTCCGCAATCATCATCACGCCTGGACACTCCCGATGAACCACTTCGTTCAATTCCTTCAAGAGCGAGATCGCCTCCAGGTTTTCGCGGCCGCCAAACTGGTTCGCTACCCACTCGCCTTCTTTGCGGCTGTAGTCGAGGTAAAGCATCGAGGCCACTGCGTCGACGCGCAGGCCGTCCAGATGAAATTCCCTGAACCAATAAAGCGCATTTGCCAAAAGAAAATTTCGCACTTCATTGCGGCCATAGTTAAAAATGTATGTGCCCCAGTCGGGATGTTCGCCCTTGCGCGGATCGAGATGTTCGTAGAGCGCGGTGCCATCGAAACGCCCAAGCGCAAACGCGTCTTTCGGAAAATGCGCCGGCACCCAGTCCATGATCACGCCCACGCCTCGCTGATGCAGATAGTCGACGAGGTAACGGAAATCATCCGGTGTTCCATAACGGGCTGAAGGGGCAAAGTAGTTGCTGACCTGATAACCCCACGACGGGCCGTACGGATGTTCCTTCAACGGCAGAAACTCGACGTGAGTAAAGCCCATCGCCAAAACGTACTCGGCCAGCGGTTCAGTCATCTCACGATAGGTAAATGGCCGGTTCTCTTCTTCGATCTTGCGCCGCCACGATCCAAAGTGAACTTCATAAATCGAAAGCGGTTTTCGAAAGTGTTCGCGGCCGGCGCGCTTTTTCATCCAGCGTGAATCGCGGAATTTGTAGGTGGACTGATAAACGATAGACGACGTATCCGGCGGCACTTCCGCATACGATGCGTAAGGATCGGCCTTGAGAAATGAATTCAGTCCGGGCGTGTTGATTTGAAACTTGTAGAGCTCGCCTGGCTTTAACTCCGGAATGAATGTTTCCCAAACTCCCGAAGCGTCCAGCTGGCGCATCGGATGTCGCGTGCCATCCCAGCTGTTGAAGTTGCCCACCAAACTGACCTGCTCGGCGGCCGGCGCCCAAACTGCAAATGAAATTCCCTTTGTGCCTTCGCGAGTGATTGGGTGGGCGCCAAGTTTTTCATAAATGAGTTCGTGCCGGCCTTCTCCGAACAGATACAGATCTAATTCCCCCAGCGATGGCAAGCCTTCAGGCGCCAGCGCCTCAGGGGATTTCCGCTTTGCTGACCTCGATGTGGCAGGCCGCGCGATGTTCGCGGTTTTCTTTCGCGCCGTACCCTTCCGCTTAGCAGGTGTTGTTTCTTTTTTCACCCTGACACTAGGAAGCTTTGTCGTCGTCTTGAGAACCTTGTCAGCTGGGGAGTCCGGCGTCTCGACAGTCGATCCTGAGCCTCGTTTGGCAGGGGTCTTTTTCTTCATGTGCGTGTGCCCGCGAGCTCTTCGCTGCCGGTTTTGAAGAAAGGACTGGAGGGTTCAACAACTTGGCGATAAATATCTGCGGCGTTTCCCAGCTCAGGTCGATTGCTTCTCGCCTCAGATAAGATTTCGAGAAATCGCGCGCGCGCAGACGCGAGGCCAAGTTCATTGATGATCTCGATCGCGCGGCAGGCGTACTTCAAAACCTGAATCGGCTCGATTCCGGAGATGTCGCTGAAGAACCAGCCGCAACTTGTGTACATCAGCAGCGTATTCCGCTGCAGCTCGAGGAACAGCAGTGCTTTACGCTGTTCTTCACTGGACAACTCGCGTGGCGCATGCGACCTGAGAAAAAATTCGCGCGACTTAAATTGATCCAGAACCAGACTTATCGCATCGTCCCGAGCGGCCCACGGATCAGTAAACAGTTCGCCGCGCGTCTGTTCAAAACAACCCGCCGCTTCGTCACGTAAATAGTCGAGTGCCGTTCTCAAGGGTCCGCGCCAGGATTGATTCCAGGCTGGGTTGCCGCCAGTGTGACAACCGCAGTCGCGAATCCAACGGCTGACGCCGTGTACGCAACTCCAGGAAGTGCCTTCGCCAGCCGGTCCATTATTAATCTCGACTTCCATCTGTGGTGGAAACCTGGCGAGATATTCGCCGTAGTTCATTAGCGAAAAGCCGCGCGCCTGCGCCTCACCCGAGACCACATAAGCGAGACAGAGATCTCCGAACTTGTGATGATGTCCATAACTCTCGCCATCGGTGGCAACGTTCACCATCGCACCGGCACCAATTGCTCGTTTCGCAAATCGATCCAACAAAGAAGCGCTTGAAGCCAGCGCTTTTTCAAAGGCAATACCGTGCGCCAGTTCCTGATCGTAGAAGAACACTGCGATGGATCGAGTGGGATCGTCGCGATGGAAATAACTATAGGCGATGCTGGTGTCGATGGCTCCGCTCAGCACATCCTGCCAGTCATCAGACTTGGCAGTCTGTCTTTGTAGGATAGATTTTCCAGTCAGTGCCGCTTGTCGTTTAGAATTTGTCGGCCCAGGACCGGCAGGAATGCCTGTCCTACTGCGAATTCGCCTGGCTTGCTGAGGTGCAAGGATGACAAACTTCAAGCCTTCTTCAATCAGGAGATCAAGCACAGCGTCATTGCAGGCCGTCTCGGGCAGCCAGATCGATTCCGGTTCACGTCCAAACCGGTAACGAAAATCCGCAGTGCCCCAACGCACTTGCGTACGGCGATCCCGCTCGTTACTGAGCGGCAGGATCGCATGGTTGTATGCCTGAGCAATAGCATTCCCATGACCATCGTGTTCAAGGAGGCTCTCGGCGTCGGCAGCGATAATGCGGCTATACGTTTCCGCGTGGTTCCGCTCAAGCCACGAAAGCAAGGTGGGACCAAAGTCAAAACTGATCTGGGAATAGTTGTTGATAATGCGTTCTTCACCGGTGTTCGCAGCAACGATGTGGGCGGCGCTGTTAGGCTGGTAGCATTCTGCATGAATGCGCTCGTTCCAATCGTGAAATGGAAGCGCGCCCGGTTCGGGATCGACAACGCCGGTCCAGGGATTCTCACGAGGTGGCTGATAGAAATGACCGTGAATGATTAGGGTGATCATTGGTAAAAGACGGCGCGTTCGAGCCCGCCGATTTCAGCTTTCTCTGTGTAGCCTCTGTGTTCTCTGTGTCTCCGTGGTGAATCTTTATTGACGATCGCTCACCACGAAGACACAGAGAACACAAAGGACGCACAGAGAAGACTTCAAAATAAGATAGTACCAGCCTTTGTAGTCACTGTAATAAAACCTCAATCAACGATAACATCACGTCGATACCAAACGTAATATAAACTTTTCCCCTGCAATCTTCGCATAGTCGCTGCGCATGAAACTCATCATCGCCATCTTGGGGCTGCTCCTGGTCCTGATAATTCTCTGGGACGCTTTTGAAACTATCATCCTGCCGCGGCGCGTCACCCGGCGACTTCGCTTAACCAGTCTCTTTTACCGTTCGATGTGGTCTATTTGCTCACGTGTGGTGGGGATAATGCACAACCGCAAACGGCGCGAGAAGTATCTGGGAGCCTTTGGACCCTTATCTTTGCTAATGCTGCTCAGCTTGTGGGCCACGGGGCTGATAGTTGGTTACGCAATACTCCATTGGGGACTGGAAACAGAGCTTAGCCTTCCAAACGAAACCGGACGGTTTTCAACCTATCTCTACATCAGCGGCGAGACGTTTTTCACGCTCGGCTACGGCGACATTGTGCCGCAGCTACCGCTGGGTCGCGCGCTCGCGGTAATTGAAGCAGCCAATGGTTTTGGTTTGCTGGCGATCGTAATCGGATATTTGCCGGTGCTCTACCAGGCGTTTTCCCGTCGTGAAGTCAACATCGCGCTGCTCGACGCGCGGGCGGGATCGCCCTCGAGTGCGGCGGAGATGCTGCGCCGGCACGCGGAAAGTGATCATCTGCAGGAACTCACGACTGTGCTACACGAGTGGGAACGTTGGTCGGCGGAGTTGCTCGAGAGTCACCTATCGTATCCGGTACTATGTTATTTTCGCTCGCAACACGACAATCAGTCATGGCTGGCTGCGTTGACGACCATCCTTGATACTTGTGCGCTGGTGCTCGTAGGTATCGGCGGCACGTCACCGTGGCAAGCGAAATTAACCTTCGCGATGGCGCGTCATGCGGTTGTTGATCTGGCACAGGTATTCAGGACCAAGCCCACAGATCCTGCGCTCGAGACGTCCAGACTCTTGACCGACGACCTGGATCGAATTCGCGAAATACTCGCGAAGCATGACGCCCATTTACGAGATGGCGAAGAGGCGAACCAGAAGTTGACCGAGCTGCGTTCGATGTATGAGCCGTATGTTTGCGCACTTTCGGAAATGCTGATGATGCCGCTGCCGCCCTGGATTGTTGGCGAGGACGCAATCGATAATTGGAAGACGAGCGCGTGGGGAAGAATTCAATGAGGGATATGTCCAATGTCCAACGTTCGAACCGGTAGCCAAAGCAATGAGCCTGAGAAGCTGGATTAAAAAACTAGGGTTTTGGGGGGTTATGTTTTTCCTGTTGAAGGGATTGCTGTGGCTCACTGTCCCTGCGCTCATTGCACTTTTCGCGACTGACTAAAAGGAAAGTCCAATGTCCAATGTCGAGACTCCCACGTCTGCTTTTTTTAAGACGTACGACACGTCAAGGTCGCAGACTCCGCAGGTTCTGACGTTGGACGTTGGACGTTCGACATTGGACCTTCCTGCTGATCCCGGCCCCACGCACACAACGGCGCAAATTAATTCTGGCAATATCAGATGGGTATTCGTGCTGGTTTTAGCAGCAACCTTCGCCGCCCAACTTTTCGCTGGATCATCAGTATCGCAGGAGAAGCGCCGGCCGCGCGCTCGCGAATTCGGCATCAACGTCGGCATCCTTCCGATTGGCCCGCTCAATGCCATCACCGATGTCGAAGGCGTGAGGGTGGGCCACGCCACCATCATTCGCGGTGACGACATACGGACCGGCGTAACTGCCATACTCCCTCACGGAGGTAATCTTTTTCGCGAGAAGGTTCCGGCGGCCATATTTGTCGGAAACGGCTTCGGTAAGCTCATGGGCTCCACACAGGTTAGCGAACTTGGAGAAATCGAGACGCCGATTGTATTAACTTCAACCTTAAGCGTCCCTCGCGCCGCCGATGCCCTCCTCGATTACATGTTATCGCTGCCCGGCAACGAACAGGTGCAGTCTATCAATCCCGTTGTTGGCGAAACCAATGATGGTTACTTAAACGACATTCGTGGACGTCACATCACACGTGGTGATGTTTTCAATGCGCTCAAGAACGCTAAGAGTGGAGCGGTCGACGAAGGATCTGTGGGCGCCGGTACAGGTACGGTAGCGTTTGGTTTCAAGGGAGGAATAGGCACAGCTTCGCGGAAGCTGCCTGGCAAGTTGGGTGGCTACACGTTGGGCGTCCTGGTACAGTCGAATTTCGGCGGCATCCTGACGATTAATGGTGCTCCAGTCGGGCGCGAGTTGGGTAGGTATTACTTAAAAGAGGAACTTGCCAGGGCCAGCCAGCGTCCCTGCAATGAAGCCGACGAGCGCACGGCTACTGTTGGTTGCCCACGCAACAGTCCGGACGGTTCGATCATCATCGTCATTGCTACCGACGCACCGATCGACGCTCGCAACCTAAATCGTCTCGCCGCGCGTGCAATGTTGGGTTTGGCGAGGACCGGCGCGGGCGGCAGCAACGGCAGTGGCGACTACGCGATTGCTTTCTCAACCGCACCCTCAGTACGCATCGAAATATCAAGCGATCCCGCTGCGAGGAGCAACCCTCGCAGTGTGAAAGCGCTGTCGAATGATGCAATGTCGCCGCTGTTTCTCGCTGTCATAGAAGCAACCGAAGAGGCCATCTATAATTCTCTGTTTAGCGCTACGACAATGACAGGGCGCGGGCATACGGTTGAATCCCTCCCCCTGGACCGCACTCTTGAAATACTACGCAAGCACAAAGTCCTCTAACTGAGTCCAATGTCCAATGTCCAATGTCCAACGTCCAACACCCAGCGTCATTCAAGGAGTTCAGAGTTCAAGCTTTGCCTTGCTTCCTGTCAAACACCGGACAAACTGAAGTTTGAACTCTGAACTGCTTGAACCACTTTGGACGTTGGACATTGGACATTGGACCTTCCGGTGATGGTCCTGTTGACACAGCTATCGCGCCTGCATAGAATTCATTACCCCAAAATTGAACCAGCCGAGGAGGGAGTTAGAGTGAAAACAACTATTCGTGTCAATCGCAAGCGTCCAGAGTCAATGACCAAACAGATTACGGACCAGCTCACTGGTCTGATCGAGTCGGGGGCGATGACGGTGGGCAGTTATCTGCCCAGCGAGCGTGAGTTAGCCAACTCGCTAAAAGTAGCGCGAAACGTGGTGCGCGGCAGTTATGAAAATCTAATGAAGGCTGGCAGAATCCAGAGCGAAGGTCGTAAAGGTCGAACGGTGAGAGCTTCTGGCGCCAGAAAACGTTCAGGCACCACGAAGTCTACCAAGACTGGTGGGAAGGCGCGCAAAAAATAGTCTAACAACAGTCTGGCGGCTCATTGAATTCCCCCCATCCCCTCGCCTGCCTATTTAAGAAATCATTGGCTGAGACTCGCGGTCTCTTCTCCGAGAGCGAGGATTTCGCTGCGAATCGCTTTACGTTCGGCCAGTAACCGTACGAAGAAGCGGCGCCTGACGAGGAAGAACGCCAGTGCTCGCAGGCCGCCCATAAACTCGTCAAATCCCTCGAAAAAGCGGATTGCAAGATAGCCCGCCCAGGGCATGAGCACCATTGTGACCGCAGCCACTATCCAACCCGCCGGCTTATAGACCGCCACCGTCACGATGATCCAGGTCAGCGGGAATAGCAGCATTGCCGACATGATCTTGATGGTAGAAACCATGTCGTCGTCATCTCGCGAAAACCTCGTGGCCAGATAACCTCCTAAACGATAAGCCGGGTAATGGATCAGGACACCCAGCGTCGCCGGCACAATCAACAACAGAAAAAGAAGCACGCGACTGATCAGATGCGTGAACACATCAACCGTCGACTTTGGTGGCGAAAGATCGTCCGGATCGACACCTGCCTGCGCGAGCTCTTCTTCAAAACGGCTCATTCTCACTTCCAGCCGGTAGAGACGCTCCGGCGCCTGCTCGCGCAAAACGTGGTAGGCGTTAACAAACCTCTGCTGTAGCTGCAACTCTTCTGCAAGGCTTTCGTCAGCTGCTTCGTCCGGCTCAGACGAGAAAATCTTTTCAGCCCGCCTGATGGTCTGCAACGCCTCTTCATGCTCAGCATCAAGCATTACTTCACGCAGCGCACACTCGATGCGATTGGAGAGCTCCTTGACTGCGGCGCGAGGCGGATTGCCGTCACTTTCCATTTCGGCCGGTTGCACGTCGATTGGATTTCCGAAGTAGAGCAGCACCTCGCTGCGGAATTTCGTTTTGGAGGTGTAGTACAGACCAGCAGGGACAATTTTCAGATTCGCCACTTCGCCGGTGGAGACGGCGCCGAGTGCGATGCGGGCAGCGCCTGTCTTGATGGGCCGCAGGCGCGGTTCGTCGTGCGAAACACCTTCGGGACAAATGCCGATCGTGCCCCCGCGCGCAAGCAGCCGGCGCGCCGCCATAAACACTTCGCTATTTTTCGAAACATCTTCGCCTTCGTCCTGTCGCCGGTAGACGGGAAGCGAATCCATTGCGCGTACCAGGAAACTGAGCACGGGCATGCGAAAGAGCGGCGCCTTCGCGAGAAACGAAACACGACGCGGCGCCAACGATAAAAGAAACGCGGGATCAACCAGCGCGTTTGGATGATTGAGAACGAAAATTACGGGAGCTTCGCGCGGCACTTTCTCGATGCCCAGCACTTCAACGCGCCGAAAATAGACGCGCATGGCTAATCTGAGCAGAGCAACAATTATTCGGCGAGTCATGCGTAAGTTGAGACCGCGAGAGATTCTACCTCAAAAACATTTTGCCGCGGGTTAACGCGGATAAGCGCGAATCAGAACTGACGAAAAACATTCTGATCTGTGTCTATCCGCGTTAATCCGCGGCTGATATGGAGTTCGCTGACCGGTCAGCGCTTTGGTCTGCGGCGGCTTGACGCCGCAACGCTTAGCTAGAGCCAACTCACCACAGGCTGCGACAGGTCGCAGCCGACGAAAGCGCTGACAGGTCAGCGCACTCCAAAATTTATTTCGGAAAGCGGCTGCGGTATTCAATAGATTCGATGAACGCCCTGACCATCTCTGCCTGTTCGAAGTTGCCGCCAAACTGATTCAGCTTGTTTAGCCAGTACTGATAACCATCGGCATCCGGATCTCTGCGCAGGTAGCCGAAGTATTCCATCATCACAAAAGTCTCGTTGAATTTGAGACGAATGAAACGTTGGTCTTCGGCGATTTGCCGCAACACAGTCGCGCGCGACGCTGTCTGGTTTACTAAGGCATTGACCAGCGCATTCCGTTCATTGGCAGTGAAGCTTACGCCGGTGTTGCTGATCAGCGTGTCGACATACGCCTCGTCTCCCAAACTTCCGTACAGACTCACAAACGATGGACGCTGCACCCAGGCATTTACAAACGCCTGTTTGTTTGCCGCCAACTGGTTCTCCCAGCCGGTGCGCCCGACGATCACATTTTGCCCCACCGTTTGGGTGTCAGGCACAAACTCAGCGTAGAACGGACGTCGTGCAAAACTCACGCGGTATAAGCTGTTCACCAACCCGCCGGTTTCCTGAAACTCAATTGAAAGAAAATAGGCCGCCGAAACGTGCACCCGGCGCGGATCGACGCAGGCCAGCGTGCTGCAGTTAATCAGTTGGTCACTCCAAAAATTGAAGCCCGGCTCATCAGGCTCGCGGTTTAAGAAATCCAAATAATGCTGCCGCACAAAATACTCCGGTATGTCCACCGGATTGATTGTCGAGCCTGTCGGGATAGCCGTGAACGGCGCGTCAGTACTGTTCCCCAACTGAGTGAGCAAACGCTCAGATGGTGTGAAGGAAAAATTCGCCCGAGAAGGTGTCAGCGTGTAGGTGCCGTTGGTTTGGACACCGTCGAAACGATAATTGCCGTTAGCATCAGTAATCGTCTTCCGGGTTTGGGTGCCGGTTAGCCGTAGCACAACACCGGAAACTGGAGTGCCATTGCTGCTATCAGTTATGTGACCGGTGACATCTCCAAACGCATTCGTGGGCCCTGTGAAACGAATGCGGAATACCGCGCCGGCGCCGCGCGCGAGATAGTAAAGACTCCCATCAGCAGTGACGATAAGATCGACAGGATTGGAAATTCCGGTCGCAAAAGCGGTGGTTGTTCCCGTCGCCGGATCGAACCTCCGAATCCAACCGCTGCAGAATTCCGCGTAGAAATATTTGCCAACGTAATCCGTCGGAAAATTTACACTTGTCGGGTTGTAAAAGGCGCCGCCGGTTATAGCGCATCCGGTCGTTGGCGAGGTGCCGTGACCATATTGGAATAGCGGGTCACGAAAATTTGGGTTCGGGGGCGAGCAGGCTCCCTCACAGATGGCCCAGCCGTAATTGGATCCGGCGATACCGTCGTCGATCTCTTCGAACACGGCTTGACCTACGTCGTTGATGAACATCCTGCCGGTGCCCGGCTGAAACGTAAACGTAAAGGGGTTGCGTAGGCCAAGCGACCAGATAGCGCGATTGTTTCCGGAAGGCGAACCTGTGACACCCGGAAAACTTGTCGGATTGTCGGCGGGGATAGTGCCGTCGGAATTGATGCGCAGAATTTTGCCTAACAGGTTGCTGAGCAGTTGCGCGTTTTCATAGTTCCCATTTTCGCCGACTGCGACGTAGAGCTTGCCGTCAGGACCAAAGTGGATAGCGCCGCCGTTATGATTGGTCGCACTACTGAGATTATTAAGTTCGAAAATAATGACTTCGCTGCCCGATAAGGCGACGTCTCCGTTGGCTGTAAAACGACTGACTCGATTGTGAATTGCGGGAGTGGTTGCGGTGTAATAAACGTAGACGAAATTATTGGTAGCGAAGTTTGGATCGAAAGCAAC
>DASZDU010000437.1:0-12654 GCA_035941655.1 Pyrinomonadaceae bacterium
CGTCTGACTCGGATGATCGGTGTCTGCAAAGTTAATAGTGCCAAGGTCTGCGCCATTGAACAGTACATGCACCAGATGGCTTTCAACAGTGACGCCCTGCAGCACAACCTCCAACCTCGCGTTTGAAGCCGCATCAAGGTGACTCACCGGTAGCGTCGCTGACACGGGATCACTACTCACAATTTGCCCGAAGAAGTTTTCGCTGTCGCCGTTGCGCAACCCGGAGAAGTAGATCATTCGTTCTTTGCGTTCAATGGAGTAGGCAAAACTCTGCGGACCGGCGGCCTGTTCAGACTTTCCACCCGCGTTCGAAGTCACGATGCGCTTGCCATGGCCCCTGCCGTTGACCAGGTAGTAGGATTGCGCATTCTCCGTCGGCGAATCGATACCCTCGCCGTAGAACTCGAGGTAGTCGTTCGTAGTGAAACTGTTGGCGTTAGTTGACACACTCATGGCCACTTCCCTACCGTCGCGATAAAGCTGCAACTGTTGCGCGTCCTGAACAGCGAAACCCGCAGCGGCTAACTCAGCCTCGGTCACGCGATACCAGCCCGCTTTGCTTACAGTTATCTTGACGCCGGGCATGCCGGCAATATCGCGCTGCAGGTCTGCAGGATCCATGCGCATAGAACTTCCCGGGCTGTTTGTTGATAGTTGGAGTGCTTGCTTTGCTGTCTGCTGAACGGTTTGCTGGCCTGATAATCGATCGTGGGACTCGCCCGCCCAGCTATTAAACTCAACACCACTCACCGCGGTGCGTCGCGAAACTTCGCTAATCAGATCGGCGCGCCGCTCGCGGCCTGCTTGTTTCCTATAGCTAATCTCCCGCGCGCCCGGGGCGATCGGCCCATGCAACGTGCGCGTGCCGTTAAGGTCTACATCTTCGAGCCAGTACATGACCGGCGATTGCTGTACGCCGTTGACTGTTTGCTGTTTACTTTCTGGACGGTCATACCAGGTATAACTCAAGCCGGCCGTAAGTTTAGTTTGCCTGCCGGCGACGAGCGCGGAACCGGCGACGAGTGAAGGCGTAATGGCCACGCGCTTACCGTTCTGCTCCCGATAGATGTTGTAGCCGAGGTTGCGCGCTTCGAAGCCTGTTTGCCATTGCAGCATTACTTCGCCATCGTTTTCCGTAGCTTTGAAGCTGGTTAACTTCACTGCCGTCGGAGCTTGCGGGGCACTGGCGAGAGTCCATGGAGAAAAAGCTGTGACACCGGTTTTCTGAACCCAGTTATCGGGTTCTGATCCGGTCGCGCGGGTTATGCCAGTCGTGCCCTGGTCCGCCCAGGTTGCATCTGGCGAACCAACCGCCCGCCACAAAGTCAGAGTTGAAGGATCGTTGGATTGCAGTTCGCTATCTCGATAGTGCAATTTCACAATCGCGTCATTCACGAGAGTTCCAGTGACAGGTTCGAGTGCATAGTAACGTTGGACCGCGCTCGCGAAACCTCCGGGTGCTCCCTTCTGGAAGGTCACATCCATGGCTGTGATGTCTCCTGAGACAATGGTGATCTCAACGTTGGGATTGCCAAAGTCCCTTTGCACTGCACCGCCAAGGTCAGTGCGCCGCACAGTGCCTACAACATCACCAGTGCCAGTCGATGCCCCATTCTCCGTTACAAGAAAAGCACCAGTCGTTGTCAGATCGCCGTTGCTCAGCGCCAACGTGCCGTTAACAGTTAAGTTGCTGCCCAGCGTTATGCCTGCTGAGTTATTAATGACGTAGCTGATCGTATTATTGACAGTGGCAACCGTGACAGACTGATTGCCAAGCGTCCCGTTGAATTCGATCGTGTTTGCAGTGCCACTGCCGGTTTCGGTAATCGTTCCGCCTGATTGATTGAAGGTACCGGCTACGCGCAGCGTACCGCTCCCCGTTCCGTTGGATAAATCAATCGTGCCGCCCGTTTGTGTAAAGCTCCCAATTGTCCAGATACCGTTCGTGCCGGCCCCAAATCTCAGTGAGCCAGTATTGGTGGTGGTCATCGTGAAGGTTCCACTTACGGTCAGGGCGGCCCCGGCGAGAGAAAGATTGCCGGTTTGCGAAGGACAGTTCCAGGTGAAGTTACCAAACAATTGGGTTATGCCGGCCGTGGCAGATGTATTTGAGGTGTAACCGAGAATCTCAACTGTGGAATTAGCATCCCAGGTGGATGTGGGGATCGTTCCGGAAGTTGTGGTGAAGTTATGCTGATACTTACTACCGCTACCGAATGAGATAGTACCGGTCGGCGTAATCGTGCCGGCATTGGCAACGATGCCATTGACGGTTAGGTCAGTGAGTGCACCGTTGGCGACAGTCAGGGTGACACCGGGGCTTACGGTAACCTGGCCGCCGCTGTCCACGGTCATTTGATCAGTAGAGACGCTGGTCCCCACCGTTACGTTGTGACCGCTGAGAATAGTAATCGTATTTGCATTATTGTCGGGAGACAACGTTGCTGTAGTCCAGTTGTTGAGTCCATCGTGCGAGCTCTGCCACGTAGCTGGAGTAGCCCATAAGCCGGACGCTACATTTGATCTAAAGTGGTCGGACGCTGCGGTCAGGTCAGCAATTGTTTGCGTGCCGCCGGCGGCAGCGGGATCTGTTCCCGTCCTGGTTCCCGCACTGAAACTGATACTGGTGAACGGAGTAGAGGCGATGCTGATAGTGTTGTTAACTGTCGCTGCAGCATCAATATCAACCGTAACCCAGGCGAACCCCGTGACGCCCGCATCGATCTTCTGAGCGAGCCCGCTGAAGCTAACAGTGCCGCCGGATGAAACCACTGCTTGCGAAGAACCCAATTGCGTGGCGGTTGCCAGATTATTGGTCGTGTTGTACCAAAGCTTAAAGCTATTGGCGGTGATGTCCGACACGGCATAGGTGCCCGCGGTAGTCACGCTTAGACCGGTGAAGTCTGTCGCGTTGCTGGTCACCGCGAAGCTCAATTGATAGATGGAATTCTTTGCAGATCCTCTGCTTACATTTCCTGCGGCCGGCCCGACCTGCGAAATCGCAATTGATGGACTCACGACTGCGATAGTCTGGACATTGCTTGGGGCTACAGGATCGCTGCCGGTCTTAGTTGCCGAAGTGAAAGTGATATTACTGAAAGGTGTACTCGTCAGACTTATAGTTCTTCCCGCCACTGCGTTGTAAGCGACATCAGTAGTGACGAGCAGAAAACGAGTGGCGCCTGATGAAATAGCTGTTGACAGACCGGACACTGTAACGTTGCCGCCGCTCGCTACGACGACCTGCGCTGTACCAAGCTGTGTTGCGCCCGCTAGATCGTTGGTACTATTGATAAAAACCTTGAAGCCGTTAGTTTGGATATCGCTGGTTTGATAAGTGCCGGCAGTAGTGACGGTCAAGCCCGTGAGTGTGGCGGAGGCCGCAGTTACATCTAACTGAATGCTTCCGATAATGTTGTTTGTGCTGTTTTGATTGATATTGCCGGCAAGGGGATGTGCCGAACTGATCGCGATCGAGGGTGTGCCACCACCACCACCTGCTTGAGCGAAATAGACCTGGTCAAACTCTGCACCAATTATTGCACCGGCGCCCGTTGAGTGAAGTGCTGCCACGCCAATGTAGCCGTTGTCCGCCGGCACTAAAGTATTGTGCGTGGCGGTACCCTGGCTAATCGTAGCGTTTGTAGAATCCGGAACATCGGTTGCAATCGCTCCAGTTCCAGTTGCGGTCGGTAATGTTGAGGTAAAGATCTCCCAGGAACCGGAAGGTGATCTTGTAACTCGCACTAAAAATCCGACGTCCGTTACCGCGTTTGTAACAGCGCCCGAAGATGTAATAACAGTCGCACTAAGAGCGCCATTAACAACGTATTCGAGTCTAATCTCATCGTTCCCGGCGTCATCACCAATTGCCAGCCTGTATCCATCCACGGTCGCATTCGTAAGGGTTGATTCATTTGCATATAGCCAGACAAATTGTTGATTTGCTGCAGTGAAGGCTTGACCTCTACGTCCGATCCAAAAACCCCATTCCTGACTTGTACCCCAGGTACCAATCTGGCTGCTCAAATAATCCGTCTGGGATACGGCTGGAGCGTTTAATCTTAAGGTGTTTGAGCCCGTCGCGCCCGCTGCGGCATCGCTGTTTGCCACTATCGTCCAGCCTGAGGTACCGCTCCAAACTGGGTTAGCCGTAAAATCCCCGTCCGCAAAAGAGTCATAGAGTGTCGCTCCCCACCCGGCCACGCTCATCAAGCCTATAGCGATCACGAAAGCTGTCACCAGAATAAAGCCGATTCGTGTGACGTATCGCCGTCTCGTGTGCGTGCTCTTTTGAATGTTTGAATCACTGGAGTAAACGGGGATATTGTGGTGATGAGTGGGACGCATTTGTTTAATCCTCGGGAGTTGCTAAATCGTTGGTTCGGAGAATCACAAGACAGAATTCAGAACACAGAAGCGGGAAAACGAAACCTTGCGGAGAGCCATCTGCGACAACGGTCAGTCTGCGGTCGCCTCAAAAAACCTAGCGGCATTTTGGTCCGCCTGGGGCGCCCGGATTACAACCCAAGGGTGAGCAGCACAACACTGACGGACTACACGGCGCGTTTGTCGGAATACACGTTGCGGCCTGCGCCGGTGTCGGTGCTACGATCGACGTGATCACCGGCAAAGCCACGGCGACACCCAACGTGCGAACCATCTGACGGCGTGATATCACCGCATACTGAGACGAATGGATTTTGGATCGTTCGAGCAAACGAAACTTCTCGAGTTGAGCGAGGGCGAGTAACACCACTTCTTCTGAGATTGCGGTGTCGAGTTCAGCAGTCAGCTTGCGCGCAATCTCGAGCGGCGTGAGCTTCCCATCGCAAGCGCGCCAGACGAGCGCGGCGGTTTGATTGAGACAGTGGGCCTGATCTCGTTCCTGGTCGTAAACCAAAACTTCATCGGGTAAATCATGAACAACAAGAGCGTGTGCGCGGAGGCGCGGAAGCTGCGAGGGGCGTGTTCGCTTCATGGAGTCTCCCGTAATTGAGTTGACTAAAACGAGGGTGAGATTGCGGTTTATTGAACGTCTCACGAGCGCTGTTCAGACGGTGTAGACCGTCTGGTTTCGCTCTGCGGTGCGAAGGTGGAGCTTCAGGGTTGGGGGATTGTATAGCAGCGATCGTGCAAGTCCCACATCCGCGCGTGATGACGCCGATTTCAGTTTTTACAAGGTTTCTTTCAAAGGCGCAGAGCGCGTTGGCAGGCGTGAATGAACAATGTTAGGCTCGAACCACCATGGTCGCCCGTTCGAACAATATCAATGATGGCTCGCGCACTATTCTTATTGTCGACGACTTTGATGATACGCGCTTGCTGCTGCGGACCTGGTTACAGAAGAAAGGCTTTCGCGTAGTCGAAGCTGAAAACGGATATCGCGCAGTGGCCGCGGCCGAAAGCTCGCGTCCGGATCTGATCATCATGGACGTCGAGATGCCCGAACTCGATGGACTCGAAGCCACACGAAAAATTCGCGAGTTGAAAGGCTTTGAAGCAGTGCCTATCGTCGCCGTCTCGGCTTACGGCGCTGACCAGTATCGCGACCACGCGCTCGCCGCCGGCTGCAACGAATACGTATCTACTCCCTTCGAGCCCGATGAGCTGGAACGATTGATCCGGGCGCTGATGAAATAGACAGTCCAAGGTCAAAGGGTCCAACGTCCAATGTCCAATGTCCAATGTCAAAACCAACACCACCCAACAAAAACTCGGGCCTCACGTTATTGGGCTCTGGGTTTTGACGTTGGACGTTGGACATTGGACATTGGACTAATCTTAGTTTTGTGCGCCGTCACCGGCTTCGCACAGGACAACAAGTGTACGTTGAAGCTGGCCCAACTTCCCGACGCACCAGAGCTGTTTGGCTTTCGCATGGGAATGAGCACGCTTCAAGTTAAGGCACGCGTGCCGCGAATTGTTTTCGGAAAGGTGAACGAATTTGGAGTTTCCAAAACGACCATCAACCCTGATTTTGATCCACTAATGGATAAGACAAAGCTTGCTGGAATCAGAAGTTTGTCATTCGACTTTCTGGACGATCGTGTAAGTTCGCTGTGGTTTGGTTTTGATGGATCATTTAAGTGGCAGAGCGTGCCTGACTTCGTCAACGGAATCTCGCGATCGCTGCGTCTACCTGATGCCTGGAAACCATGGCAGACGCGAGGCCAGCAAATGAAGTGTGCTGACTTCCAAATGACGGTTGGATTCGTAGCCGAAGGGCCAAGCTTTCACCTCATCGACGAGAGTGCGGAACGAACGATCGCCGAGCGCAGACAAGCTAAAGAAGACGAAAGCGATGCTGCGTCGCAAACGGACGCGTCTGAAATCGTTGCCAACAAAAGAGACAAGACCTATTACGTGGTAGGCTGCCTGCCGACGCCGGAAATTACCCCGGAAGACCGAATGGTGTTCGACTCTAAAGAAGCAGCCGAGAAGGCTGGCTACAAGCTGGCGAAGAAGTGTGAACAAGAAGTCCAACGTCCAATGTCCAATGTCCAACGTCCAACGTCCAACGTCGAACGGCACTCAAGTAGTTCAGAGTACAAGCTTCAGCTTGCGTGGTCCTTTCGAAAGATACAACCTAAAGGTTGAACTCTGAACTGCTTGAATGACATTGGACATTGGACGTTGGACATTGGACTTTCTTAAAAGGAGGAGACTCGCATGCTGAAAGAATTTCGCGACTTCATAGCGCGTGGGAACGTGCTGGATCTGGCCGTCGCCGTAATCATCGGCGCCGCCTTCGGCAAAATTGTGTCTTCATTGGTTGAAGGCATCATCATGCCGCCGATCGGCTTGTTACTCGGCGGCGTTGATTTCACAAATCTGTTTCTCGATATCTCCGGCCAGCGTCCGGCGTCGTTGGCTGACGCGCAGCTGCGCGGCCTGCCGGTGATTGCCTATGGTGCCTTCATCAACGACGTAGTTATTTTCCTGATTATCGCTTTCGTGGTTTTCCTGATCGTGAAAGCCTTTAACAGGAATAAGCGCGTGGAAGAGGTCGAACTAACCAGAGACTGTCCGTATTGTCTGTCGAGACTTCCGGTTGAAGCGACGCGCTGCTCCGGCTGCACTTCGGAACTGCCGGCGGCAGCGTAAAAAACGTCCAAGGTCAATGTCCAAAGTCCAACGTCCGGTCAACATCGACGTTGGACTGACTCAAGTAGTTCGGAGTTCAAGCTTCAGCTTGCCTCCTCGCCAAAGACGCAACCTAAAGGTTGAACTCTGAACTGCTTGAATGACTTTGGACGTTGGACTGACTCAAGTAGTTCAGAGTTCAAGCTTCAGCTTGCAGCCTCGCCAAAGACGCAACCTAAAGGTTGAACTCTGAACTGCTTGGATGACTTTGGACGTTGGACATTGGACATTGGACTTATTTGATATGCGCGAGTGCCCACGTTGCGAACGATGTTATGAAGACGACGTAATCGCGTGCCCCGAAGATCAGGCAAACACCAAGCATACCTTACCGGGGCCGCCTTTGTTGTCGTCCCGTTATCTGCTGGAGAAACGTCTCGGACGCGGTGCGATGGGCCAGGTCTATCTCGCGCGTGACCAAAACCTCATCACGCGCCGCGTCGCAGTCAAGACGGTTCGCCCTGACATTCTCAGCGATGAAATGCTGCAGGAAGGTGAAGCGATCGCGCGCTTCGAACGCGAAGCTCGCGCCGCCGCGTCTATTCGCCATCCAAACGTGGTTGACGTCACCGACTTCGGCAAGAGTCCCGAGGGTGTATTTTTCCTGGTGATGGAATACGTCGACGGTGAAAGTCTTTATCAGCTGCTGCGGCGCGAAGGCACACTCGACATTCAGCGCAGCATGACGATTCTGGGCCAGGTCGTGGCCGGTGTAGAAGCGGCGCATGACGCCGGTATCCTGCACCGCGATCTGAAACCCGCAAACATCTTTATTATGCAAAGGCTGCGCAGGACCGGCAGCCCGAGCACACACGACGGCTTTGTTAAAGTCGGCGACTTCGGCCTCGCGAAGATCATCAACGCGAATCAATCTGGAACGACTTCCGAAAGTGGACCTGAATCGCGCGGCATCATCGGCACGCCTGAATACATGTCGCCCGAACAAATGCAGACAGGTGTGCAACTGGACGCGCGGTCCGACATTTATGCTTTGGGAGCCATCGCCTATCACATGCTGGGCGGCCGCGCTCCCTTCATCGGCGATCTGCCGCAACTCGTGGCGCAAAAGCTTATGCAGTCGCCGGCATCTCTATTGACCCTGCGATCCGATATCGCTCCGGAAGTTGACAAGGCGATTCTTCAGGCGCTCCGCCGGGAAGTTTCCGAACGCCCGGCGAGTGCGAGCGACTGGTTTGACCGCCTGGAGGCTGCGGCAGGCAAACAGTTTGAAGTTCCCACACAAGCGGATTCACGCCTGGTGGTAATGGCGCCGCAGGGCTCCGAAGTCTATGTAGATGACGAGAGACACGGCAGCATTGGACGCTCCGGTCGTGTGATTCTGAACTCGATCCCGCCCGGTCAACACGTGCTGCGCGTGGCTCGCAGCGGCGAGGTTGACGACGAACGCGTGATCGAAATTCGTCCCGACGGGATTGAACAGATTATCCAGGCGCAATTCAAAAGCGCGCCGACCAGTGAGCAGTTGACGCCGTCACAGGGAGGGAGTCTTGACAGCAGAACGGGCGTTCCGAGCGCGCCGCGTGTAGTTGCCTGCGCGAGCTGTGGCTCGCGATTCGCCGAGGGTATTAAATTCTGCGGACGGTGCGGCAACACCAGATTCATTTTTGTGGCTGACGACGCGGCAAGTATTCAGAGTGCCGGCAGTGGCGCCGCTCCCACATCCCGTACAGTCACATGCTCTCGTTGTAAGCAGGAATATCCGTCGGGCATCAAATTCTGCGGCAAGTGTGGCATTCCCATCGGCACGCAATCGCTGGAGTGGAGCAAACCGCGGCCGGTCGAAGTAGTTTGCAGGGCATGTGGCAGTAGTTATTCAGGGGGAACAAAATTCTGTGGCCGCTGTGGCAAACCAATCAGCCCTTGAGCCTCACTCGCGTTTCATTAATAATGAGAAGTCCAATGTCCAACGTCCAAAGTCCAACGTCTAACATTGAATAGCTCTCAAATAGTTCAGAGTTCAAGCTTCAGCTTGCGGCTTCGCCGGGGACACAACCTAAAGGTTGAACTCTGAACCGCTTGAAGGACATTGGACTTCGGACTCCAAAAGACTGAACAAACATGAAAAGTTGCCCCACTTGTAATCGCACCTACACGGACGCGTCGCTCAACTTCTGTTTGGAAGATGGCACACCGTTGGTCGGCTCGCCCACGCCGGGCATCGATCCGAACGCGACCATTCGTTACACGGATGCGAGAGATACCAAACCGCCGGAGACGCCGGTCGAGCGGCGGCCCGCTGCTCCGACTTATCAGGTCTCGCCTCCAGCCTCCAGCCACGGTTCGGCATTTGGTAAACAAGGATTGGCGATGCCTGCGCCAGGAGCGCCGGCAAAAAAGTCCAGTGCGCTTTGGTGGATTCTGGGCGGTGTGCTGGTGTTAGGCGTCGTCGTCGTTGGTGCGGCAATTATGATCATTGCGCTCGCGAGCATGGGTTCGGACTCAAACACGAACACGAACACAAACCGCGCGAATGTTAATTCGCGAATCGTGAATCGCAACGCCAATACAAACGCCAATGCGAACTCAAACGCCAATCTTCCTTCGTCGTTAACCGACGACTTTTCGCAGGACAAGTGGGGCACCGGCACCTATGCCTTCGGCGATATCTGGTACGCCGACGGGCAGTACCACATGCGCTCGAAAGAGAAAACCTATCTCGTGATGTACGCGCCCTCAAACGAATACAAAACGGGAAACGCTACTGTGCGAGTGACTGCGCGCAGCGTCGATGGCACGCCGGCGCAGTCAGGCTTTGGCCTTATAGTCCATGGCGAGTACTCCAAGTCTCACCAGCTCGAGGACTATGCGTTGCTGATCTACACCGGCACGGAACCGAAATATGAAATTATCAAGCACAAGGGCGGTGAGCAGACGGCCATAGTTCCCTGGACCAGGTCGAGCATCATTCGGACTGGCACGAATCCCAATCAGCTGGAGGTGCGCGCGCGTGGTTCGGAACTCACCTTCTACATCAACGGCCAGTATGTCGATCGCATTACAGATACGGAGAACTTCAAGGGCGGCAGTGCCGGACTGTATACCAGCGACACGGCGGAAGTAGCGTTTGACGATCTGGAAATCAAAAGATAGTTTCAAGTTCCAAGTTTCAAGTTCCAAGTTATAGCCCTCGCAAGCGTAGGTTTCGGGCTTTTGCCGGACTTGAAACTTGAAACCTGAAACTTGAAACTTTTCAGAGCCATGCAAGTCGACTTAAGAGTGTTGGCAGGACCTTACCACGGTCGCGTTTTTTGTTTCACTCAACCTGACACCTTTCTTATTGGCAGAAGTAAAGATGCTCACCTCTGCCTGACGGACGACAAGTTTTTCTCTCGTAACCATTGCCTGCTGGAGATAAGTCCACCTCGTTGTTTTTTGCGCGACCTCGGTTCAACCAACGGCACGTTTGTAAACGGCAAAAGAGTTTCCGAAGCCTTTCTCGAGCATGGCGCGCAAATCCAGGGCGGCGAAACGGTATTGCTGGTTGAAGTGAGTACGGGAGCGGCCGCCCTGGCGGGCGCTGCTGAAACGGATCAATCGGTAAACAATTCGGCCAAGCCCACTGTCGTTGCCGTGGCTTGTCTCAACTGCGGGCGGCGCGAAGAAGCGCAGGCGACCAGCGCGGAGGAACATTTAACTTTCCTTTGCGAGGACTGTCGCGTCGAGTTAAAGAAAACGCCGCAGCCGATCCCGGGCTACGACATGGTTAAAGTGCTTGGGCGAGGCGGGATGGGGTGCGTGATGCTTGGCCGCAATCAAAACAGCGGCGGCGCCGTGGCAATCAAGACGCTGCTTCCGGAATTTGCGGTGAGTGACAAGGCGATGCGCCGTTTTATGCGCGAGATTGACGTGGCCGCGTCACTGAAGCATCCCAGCATTGTGGAGTTTATCGATCGCGGCGTGCACAACGGCGTCGTCTACCTGGTTACTGAATTCATAGACGGCGCAGACGCCGCAAAACTTGCGGACGCGCGCGGCGGCCGGCTGCCGCCGAAGGAAACTCTCGAAATCATATCGCAAGCCCTCGAGGCGCTCTCATACGCACATGCACGGGGCTACATTCACCGCGACGTGAAGGATCAAAATATTCTGGTCAGAGGGACGTTGCCGAACCTCACCGCGAAGTTGACTGACTTCGGACTCGCGAAGAGCTTCACACAGTCGGGCATGAGTGGCGTAACGATGGCTGGCGAAATGGCCGGGACGCTCGCTTATATGTCTCCCGAGCAACTCAAGAACTTTCGTGACGTAAAACCGCAGGCAGATATTTATGCGATTGGCATGACTGCGTACAGCTTGTTGTCGGGCCAGCTCGCGCTGAACATCGGCAGAAACACCAGCATGGCCGAAACTATCAAGGCCATATTCGAACAGCCAGCGATCCCACTGCGAGAACGCGCCTCACATTTGCCTGCAGCGGTCTGCGAAATTATCGATCGCGCGCTGATGAAAGACCCGGCTCAGCGTTGGCAGTCGGCGACGGCAATGCGCAACGCGTTAAAGCATGTAAGTTGAACTCGTCGGAACTCGAAATTCTTTCGTTAGGAACGAGATATTTTTGGAGTGCGCTGACCTGTCAGCGCTTTGGTCGGTCGCGACCTGTCGCGACCGCCGCTGGCTAGAACGCTCGTTGAGAGTGCGGCGTCAGGCCGCCGCAGACCTAAAGCGCTAACAGGTCTGCGCACTCCAAAAACACGTTGCGAGTTTGGACGATTTCAACTTACGTGCTTCAACGCATTGCGCATGGCCGTGGCTGATTGCCAACGTTGAGTTGGGTCCTTTACCAGCGCCCGATCGATGATTTCACAAACGGCTGTGGGCAAGTGTGGGGCGCGCTCGCGCAGGGGAATCGCGGGCTGTTCGAAGATGGCCTTGATAGTTTCAGCCATGCTGGTGTTTCTGCCGATGTTCAGCGCCAGTTGGCCCGACAACAAGCTGTAAGCCGTCATGCCTATGGCGTAAATGTCTGCCTGCGGCTTTACGTCGCGAAAATTCTTGAGTTGTTCGGGAGACATGTACGCGAGGGTGCCTGCCATTTCTCCGGCCACCGTCACTCCGCTCATGCCCGATTGCGTGAAGCTCTTCGCCAGGCCGAAGTCGGTTAACTTTGCGGTCAGATTCGGCAATGTTCCCTTAACCAGAATGTTTTGGTCCTTCACGTCACGATGAATGTAGCCCTGCGCATGCGCGTATGAGAGCGCATCGAGGGCCTGCGATATGATTTCGAGGGTTTCCGGTTGCGGCAGGCGGCCGCCGCGCGCGTCGGCAAGCTTGGCCGCGTCTGACCCATCTACGAATTCAGTAACCAAATAGACGACGCCGTTGTGCACGCCGCGATCGATGAATTGCACAATGCTGGGATGCTTCAGCGAGGCCGCCACGTCAATCTCTCGCATAAAACGGCGCATTGCCTTGTCGCTCACCGCAAATTCCGGAAGCAACGTCTTAATAGCCACGGCGTTTCCGCTGCTCTGATTGCGGCCAAGCATT
>DASZDU010000438.1:0-25034 GCA_035941655.1 Pyrinomonadaceae bacterium
GCGTCCCTCTTCTTCTGCCCTTTTGCGAATTTCGTCGGAGCGCTTCTGCGCTTCTTTTTCAGCCTCCTCACGGGCTTCCTGTTCCGCTTGAAGACGCGCTTCTTCTTCCCTCAACCGCGCTTCGACTTCGGCACGACGACGAGCCTCTTCTTCTGCCTTTTGACGAGCTTGTTCGGCCAACCTTTGCGCTTCGCTCTCAGCGTGCTCGCGGGCTTCCTGTTCCGCCAGAAGACGCGCTTCTTCTTCCCTCACGCGCACTTCAACTTCGGCACGACGACGCGCCTCTTCTTCTGCCTTTTGGCGAGCTTCTTCGGCCAGCCTTTGCGCTTCGCGTTCAGCGCGCAGACGGGCTTCCTGTTCCTCGTGAAGACGCGCTTCCTCTTCCTTCAATCGTTGTTCAACTTCCGCACGAAGACGCGCCTGCTCGTCAGCCTTAGCGCGAATTTCTTCGGCTATGCGGTGTGCTTCCGCTTCGGCCTTCTCCTGCTGTTCTCTCAAGCGCGCTTCAGCTTCCGTTCGGCGCGCAATCTCAGCTTCAATGCGCCGTCGTTGCTCCTCTTCGGCTTTACTCAATGCGAGAATCTCCGACTTAATCCGCTGCTCCTGTTCGGCCAGACGAGAGGCTTCTGCCTCTGCCTGGCTTCGTAGAGATTCAAGCTCCGTCAAACGTCGAGATTCTTCTTCGACATGTAACCGTGCCAGCTCGGCAGCCTGCTGCTGCTCTTCAGCGGCGCGCCGGCGTGCTTCCGCCAGTTGTTGTTCTTCAGCCACGCGTCGGGCTTCGGCTTCCATTCGTTGCCGTTCAATTTCCTGTCGTCGCGATTCCTGTTCAGCCCTTGCGCGCTGCTCGGCTTCAACAAGTAATTGCGCTTCCTCTTCCGCCCTTTGCCTCGCTTCGTCTAATTGCGAACGACGACGGGCCAACTCGGCCGCTACCTGCATCAATGTTTCCTGCTCGGCGCGAAGCCGCGCCTCCTCGGCAATGCGAGCGCGAACCGCCTCCTCCGCACGTTTCTGTTCAGCCACACGTTGGGCTTCTTCATCGGCCTTGCGCTGAGCTTCCGCCCGTATGAACGCTTCCACTTCCGCTCGCATACGAGCTTCTTCGGCCGCGCGGGCTTGCGCCGCTTCTTCCGCCTGACGACGTAACTCTTCTTCCGCGCGTCGACGCATCTCCGCTTCTACCCGACGGCGCATTTCTTCTTCTGCTTCGCGACGGGCTTGTTCAGCAGCTCGAATTCGAGCTTCTTCTTCAGCACGCAGGCGCGCCTCGGCTTCTGCTCGCAAACGCGCTGCCTCTTCGGCCTGCTTGCGTGCGGCCTCGGTCTCGGCGCGTTTGCGGGCAAGATCCTGCGCAGCCTGGCGTAACATCTCAGCTTCGAGACGAAACCGTGCCTCTTCTTCAGCCCGCTGTCGTGCTTCTTCCTCGGCGCGTTTGCGCGCTTCAAGTTCCTCTCGCACGCGGGCCGCTTCCTCCGCATCTTTTCGCGCCGCCTCTTCCGCCATGCGTCTGCGAACTTCTTCTTCAGCACGCACACGCGCCTCAATTTCCAAACGCAACTGCGCTTCGCTCTCCGCCTTTAAGCGCGCTTCCTCTTCAGCTTTTCGTCGCGCGATTTCGGCGTCCACGCGCTTGCGCTCTAAGGCATCAGCGGCTCTCTGTAACGCTTCCTCTTCCTGACGTAACTGCTCTTCTGCAGCCTCAAAATTATTGATGACGCCCGACGGAGCCGGAACCTCGGTGGAAGGAAGAACGGTCGTAGCCGGAGACGAGTGCTGCTCTAGTGAAATCAGGTACTCAGAAAGCTTGTCGCGCCGGGCTCCGGTGGCAGGTTTCTCACTGCTTACCCCGACGGGTTCTACAATTTCAGGAGTTGGGACTGGAGCCACAGGGGATTTGGAAACGGATGGGTGCTCGCTCTCATTGACGCCGATGGAATTGATCGCATGCCGGATAATGGCCGGCGGTAACTGGCGGCTGGTCTCGCGAACCAACAGATCATTGAGCGCGGGTATCGCGGACGAATCCCCGACCTGGCCAAGCGACTCGACAGCAGCACGGCGAACTTCCGGAGCGCTATCCTCGAGCGCGTCAATCAAGTAGGTCGTACCTTTAGGATCTCGAACAACGCCCAACTTCCGCGCCGCCGCGGCACGTTCGGCAGGAGAATCCCCTGTACGCAGTTGCAACGTCGCCTCGTCATAAAAACCATAGATTACAAACGCATGTTTTGCCCGACTTCGTTCATCAGCATGTCGACCTGTAAGCGCAGCCAGTAGTTGTGCCGAAACAATCTGACGCGCGACGGCGTCGTTTGAGTTAACGACGCTTTCATCGTAGTCGCTGCCGGAAAGAAGTTTGGCAACTTCAACCTCGGTTCGCTGCGGTTGTGCGGGTGGGCCAATAGGTTGTTCGAGAATCAAGGGTGCTGCCTCCCGGGAATACGAGGTCATGCTGGCGGGCGTTCGAGTAACGGTTTCGGCAGGATGCTGCGCATGGCTATTCGCGTGAGATGAGGTAGCTGGGCGTTTAGTCTTAAGGGCTGCAATCAAATCCGTTTTGTGCGCGGCGAGCGCCTCGCGGAGCGAGGGGTTCAATGCGCCCTTGGGCGCATCAACGAGCAGGCGATTATCGTCGCCTTCTCTAAGAGCCAGCTTGATACCAAGCTCCGCACAAGTTTGTATCAAGGACTCGACCGTCATAACTCAAAAACCTCCCGCTCTTCCTGGTCAGTACTTTGCTCGCGATGTTCATCGGGGGGCGCGGTTGGTGAAACAATTGTCGGCCTGGTTAGCGTCCATGGTTGATCCTGAGCTGAGGCGGTTGCGGCGAAAGCCGAAACTGCCGGCGGCTCTGCGGTGCTTTGTTGCTGCGCTAACACCCCATTGGTCCGGGTGCCCGGCAACTCATTCAGCTCCTCGTTCGGCGAGTATTTGGGTTGAACTTTCGCTTTCGCTCCCGCGGCCTGAACCGCATTCTTGTTTCGGCGCCTAATTGCAGTCGCCAGGTAAACGATGAGGCTCAGCAAAATCAGCGCGCCCAGCAATGTGGCCAGACGATTTGCCGATATCCATCTCATGATTGCGGTCCTACCATTGTCCCCATTTGAAGATCCCGAGCGCGAAGCCGCGATCTGGCTGGGCGCCGCCGGAGTGGCTGTTGTTAGCGGGGGATAATTCGAATACGGTGTGGGCGAAAATGTTGTGGCCGGAGACGGTATTGGAGAAGCCGAAGCAACGGCAGCATTTGAGCTGGTGGTTGACTTCGCACGTCTGGAGTTTCCGAAACGCGAATTAAATGCAGTCCCGCTTTGACCGCGTGATCCGTATGTGTCTGAAACTATTCTTTCGCCTGATGCCGACGAGCCGCCTGGCGGCATTGGCCCAGCGGCGTCGGGTCCTCGGTCTGACGAGGTCTGACGCGTAGTTCCGGGTGTACCGGAACTCGCTGTGGTGTTGTATGAACTTCTGTTCGGCGCAGAAAAAACCACGTCGAGCCGATTCCCATACTGATCGATGCGGGCTGAAGCTCCAGGCTGCAATTTGAAGGAGACAATTAGATTTTCGCCGCCTTTCTGCACCTGAACACTTTCAAAACCATCAGCGCGAAATTGTGGTACTCCAGTCATGAGATCAGCGCGCGGGATCTTTACGTAAAAACGATCGCCTCTGCGGAAACCTTCGTAGTCGTTCAAAGGCGCGTCGGCGAGCAACGTGACGCGAGAACCTTCAGCCGCCGCGCCAGGTTGCAATCCCGTTACGCGTCGTTGAGTTTTCAGTTGTCCAAACGAAGAAGTGAGCGCAATCAAGCTCAAGCTCACCAAAAACAACAGCGCGACGCCGCCACGGCGTCCGTCCGTTACAAATATTGACTCGAGATATTTGATTTTCATCGGGGCAATGAAGGGGATATCGCCAGTCGACATTATCCGATCCGCGGCGCTTTCAGTCCAGAAATTCACATCTCAAGCTCGTCCAAATCCTGTGGAACATCGGGCATGAGTTCTGCCGACAATTCCGGTTGCGGTTCAGACTCGGGTCCAAAAGCGAATGCAAATCCCTGCTCATCGTTAACGTCACCCTGGTTTATATCCCCTTCTGACTCGATGGTTTCAAAATGCGGTTCGCTACCGGCTTCTGCCGCTTCCACACTTTCGATCTTCTTCTGCTTTGCCTCCTGATCCAACTTGTACATCGCTTCCAGCAGCGCTGTTTTAACTTCTTCTCCCACTCCATCGTGCACCGCAAGTTCGCGCAGATGCTCGAATATTCCGGGTTCGCCGGTGGACGCCAGCAAGTGAACCGCCTTAAGACGAACGTCCATGTTCGGATGTTCTGCAATCGCGTCGAGAATAGGCTGGTACAAGTCGGCCTTCGCCAATAAACAAATCAGCGAAAAGGTCTCGTAGGCCTGGCGGTAGTCACTGCTTGCGAGACGATCGATATTTTGTGACACGATGCCGGCCTGGACGCAGGCGCGAGCCACATTGCGTACAGTCTCGTCATCGTTTGTCTCGATAACTCGCACGTAAGCGTCAGCACGATCGAAGCTAAGTCGATTGAGCGTCCGTGCAGCAGCCGCTCTAACTTCTCGTGACTCGTCTGCCATACCGATCAAGATGGCAGGGAAAACTGACTCATGATTTACCGAGCCCAGGCTGGAGATGGCAGAAGCACGCAGATTCGGTTCCGGATCGTGTCGCGCAACTCGAGTAATAGCCTGGATCGAACTCTGAACTCGGAATTGCGATAGCGTTTTCAATGCTTCTGCGCGTTCCTGCACATCGTCGCTGACAGACAATGGCAGCGCCAGGATCAGCTGTTCATTGTTATCGTCTTCGGGCAGCTCCTCAACAGAGGAAGCTGGTTCGAGGTGATTGATCTGGTCGACAACGCTCAAATCGTGACCGCCGCCCAGTTGTGCCGGCTCCGGAATCACTGCATCGAAGAAGTCCAATCCTTCAACCGAGCACGCGCTGAGTGTCCGGCTCAACAAACTACTGGGAACATCAGGATGCGTTCGCGCGATATCCAACAAAGCGCCGATAGCTGACGGCATTTTCAATTCGCCGATGCTCATTACTGCCTGATTGCGAACAATCGAATCCGAGTCGTATAGGCTTTCGAGCAGGAAAGGTAAGGCTGCTTCAGACTTGATTTCCCCCAAAGAACGCGCCGCTGAAGTCCGTTCAAAAGCATCAGGCGCCAGTAGGAGCATTGCACATTGGCGTGCTACAAATCCGTATTCTTCTAAAGCCTCCCGGGCCCGACGACGAGCGGTATCATCCAGGTCTGGCGCATTGACGCCTTTGATTAGAGAAGTTTCAATCGCGCGCCGATCGTCACTGGCACGAGATGCGATCACGTCGATGCGGTGCGGCTGGCCGAGGACTAATTTCCCGACTTCCTGATCTATACGATACGCGCCGTAGAGAGAGGTTGGGCCGGCAACCGGCATATGAATGCCCGAGGCGCGGGATCCATTTGCAAGCGCTGCTCCGTTAGATTTTACAAGTGCGGTTCCCGGAGCTCCTGCATCATTCTGCCGACTTCCTCGTTCCAAAGTTTCCTGATCCAGCAGCTCGTCATTACTTAAGGCCTCCGAAGTCTCCGCAAGCGCGTGGCGCGAACGGAGTCTTCGCGAAACCAGCAAACCAAACAATCCCAGAGCCATGACGACGAAAACCCCTGTGGCCGAAAATATCGAAGCGACCACGCTTTCTTGTTCCGGCTGAACCTGTACTTGCGAGGGGGCCGGCGCCGGTGGAACGGTACCGTCGTGTTGAGGAACTATGGTCGCCGCCGAATTAGTTGGTGCCGATGGAGCGGTGCCGGTTGTGTGTTTCGATTCTCCTGCGGGAACGGTAGAGGCCGAAGGTAAATCATCTGCGGGGCTGGAAAACTTAAGCGAACCTGGAGTGTTGCTGAATGAAGAAGGTTGGGTTGAGTTATCAAACAGCTGTTGTTGTTCTTGAGACGGTCTCGTTTCGATCGGGAATTCGGTTTCCACGGCTCGCGGCTCCAGCTTCTTATCGACTACCAGATTTATCTGGTTGCCTTCGGCTTGAACGGTAACCTTCGAACCGGCTTTTGTTTGCAAGAGCACTTCCAACGAACTGCCGATCCGGCGAAGCTTGACTCCGCGGACTGCCTTCAGGGAGTTAGCTGAGGTAGTGTTCGGGAGTATCAGATGATAGCCCTCGCTGTCTTGCCAGTTTTGCGCGCGGGTCAGTGGGCCGTCCGCTGTGACAGATATGATTGCGCCAGTCGCAGCAGGCTGTGCCGAGACACTGGCGGTCCTGGTAGACCCGTGGGAATACTGCGCGTAAGCAACTGCCTGGGGGACCGTGGCAGCTACAATCAAAACAGCTATCGCCCCGAAGGATCTCGATTGACTCAGCCATAGACTGATGCTCTGGCTCAGTGCACACGTTGCGAATTTTCTTAATTTGAAAACATTCTTCATAGTGTGAAGGTGCGCCGGGAGTTGAGGCTTGGTGTGCCTGGCCGGCTGAAAGGAAATCCAAGTACCAGTCTGTGGATTAAGACTGCAGTTGGCTTTCGGCGAGAACGACGAGCTGGATATTACTGTTCGTCGCTAAACTTGTAGCCGATTCCCCAAACGGTCAGGACCATCTGAGGATTTTCCGGGTTCTCTTCAATTTTGGCTCGTAATCGGTTGATATGTGAATCAATAGTCCGATCGTAACCTTCGTAAGAGTAATCCCAGATTTTTTCAAGCAGGTACTTGCGGGGAAAAACCCTGCCCGGGTTCGTTGCGAAGAGGCGGAGTAGATCAAACTCTTTGGGAGTCAAATCCACCTGCCGTTCTCCAATAGTAACTTCTCGTCTTGCCGGATCAATCCGAAGCCTGCCACGAACAACGGGTGCCTCGTCTTTTGCCCCATCAGCACTTACCGGCATCCTGCTGCGACGAAGCACTGACTTGATCCGGGCTTCAAGTTCGCGAAGGCTGAAGGGCTTGGTGATGTAATCATCCGCGCCCATCTCGAGGCCAAGTACTTTATCAACCACATCGTCCTTTGCAGTAAGCATAAGAATTGGCAGCTGATTAGCCTTTTCGCGAAGTTCTCTGCACACGGCCAAACCGTCCATTTTAGGCAACATGAGATCGAGAACGACCGCATCTGGAGGATCATCCAGTGCGGACTTAACGCCCATCAAGCCATCTTCGACGGTTTTCACTTGGTAACCTGCGCGAGAGAAATACTCGCTGATTGCGCTCGAAATGTTCTCGTCGTCCTCGACGACAAGTAGTGAAATCTTGCGCTCGATTGCTTCGGCCGGATGGCCGTTATCCCTGGAAGTTTTCTGTCTGTCAGTAGCTGTATTTGTCATCAGAATGACTCAGTGGAAACTGACAAGCAGGGATTAGGAGGTTTGACGTCATGGGGTACGACGTCACGTCGGGCGAAGGAATAGTACAGGACAACCTCCCTAAACTCAAGCCTTAAGTTTCCCAGGCTCATGGGTAAAGGAGCGAAACCCCTGAGCAATGTTAAGTAAACTGTAAAATTCCAATACGGCCACAGCCGGTTTAGCCAGCTCGACGGGTCCGACATCGAAAAGCCCGCTGGCCGGCGCCTCAGGGGTGTTGTGCGCCGGGGCCGGCCGCTCCGGCCACTGCTTTCCGCAGCATATCCGCAAATTCGGCAGCGCGGGCTTTTAGTCTCTCATTGAGCGCGTTGTTGCGGCTTATTTGCTCCAAAATCGCCAGTCCCTTGCGATCGCCCAGACTGACGAGGGCCTCGCCGGAGGCGGTTACCAAGCCACTATCTCCAGTCTGAAACGCGCGCTTTGCAATCTCCGTGATGACCGCGAACGCCCGGGGATTATCAGCACCGACTCTTCCAAGCAGCTGGACTGCCGCAGCCCTCACTTGAGGCTGATTACCTTTTTCCGCGTGGCGAATCGCCAGGTCGAGCGATCTCTTATCTCTTAATTCTGCCAAGCCGGCCAGGGCCGAAACTCTGATGTTGTCACGCCACGACGAAAGGCTTAGCAGCCTGACCAGCGCCTCATAGGAACTTGCGTTCCTGGTTGCGCCGAGTGCCAGGGCTGCTGCTTTGATTACTGCGTAGCTTTCATCGTCCAGCAATTTCACATAGACGCTGGCCAGTGAAGGATCTTTGGAAGTGGCAAGTGAGGTCACAGCCCTGGCGCGAACTCTCGCATTGGTGTCTCGAGTTGCCGCAATCAGCGCCTCACGCGCACTGTTCGGGTTTACCTCGGCAAGCGCCGTTGCGGCCTCCATGCGCATCCCCCAGAACTTGTCCCGAGTTACCGCATTTGAAAGCTCGGCAGCTATTCGCTGCTTCTCAACTTCCGAAATGCCTGCTGACGTCACACGCTTGCGTAGTTCGTTAAGCGCCCAGACGCGTCCCAGGACGTCTTCATCTCGTGTCATTTGATAGGCCAGCTCGTCGGTGGACTTGTCAAAGTCTAACTCCTTAATCAACGTGCCGCGATAATCGAAGTTTACCAGCTGAGGTTTTGAGTCCACGGCAAACGAAAAGCTTTGTTGTTTCTTTGGAAGTATGTGCACGCGCTCTATTCTGGTACCGGAGGTCGTGCCGATTTCGATATTCACAGGTGTCTGAAAAAATTCTACTTGCGGAAATTGTGAGTTGGGATCTGTAGTCTGCAGTTGTTCCACTGAGAGGTTAAGTCGTTTAGCAGTCGGATCGTAAGTTTGAGTCACGCGAAAAATGGGGTGACCCATTTTGTAGAGCCACTCGTCGAAAAACCAATCCATGGCCTGGCCGGTAGACTCCTCGATCGCCACTCGGAACTGTTCAGTCTCGACGGGTTGGTTTGCATACTTGCGGAGATAATAATTAATTGCTCGCCACCAGTTGTCTTCGCCGAGATTTTGCCGAAGCATGTGTAAGACGGCGCCGCCGCGTGGATAGGCGTAGGTGTCGAAAACGGAATCGGGCGTCGCGTAATTCTTGGTGACAATTGGATGACGGTTACCCTGTCTCCAGGTAGCGAGGTAGCTCTCCTGATTTCCGCGGATGTCAGAATAGAGAAAATCATCGCTCCCCAACTTGTGTTCGTCCCACATCGCCTGAAAATAGGTAGCAAAACTTTCGTTGAGCCAAATATCAGACCAATCCCGACACGTGACATAGTCGCCAAACCATTGGTGGGCAAGTTCGTGCGACTGCAGACCGTCGCTATTTGCATCGAGTTCCGTGCGAGCATCATGGATCATGTTATCAGTCTGCGTCGTAGCGCTTATGTTTTCCATGCCGCCGCCAAAATCTCGTGCCATTGTTTGTGCATACTTCGCATAGGGATATTTCACACCTGTTTTCTCCGAGAAAAACTTGACCATCTCGGTTAGGCGGGCAGTACTCACTCTCCCCTCCTGCACTTCATTGGGATATACGTTTGTGATTATCGGGATCCCTTGATAGTCACTTACGATCGGAACATATTCACCGACGACGATGGAGGTCAGATAACTCGCGTGTGGCTGATCGATTTTCCAGTGGAAGGTGCGCGTTCCATCCTGGTTCTCTTTAGTATCCAGCAGTTTTCCGTTGGAAATGACTGAAAGAGGTTTTTCTACCGTGGCGGTGATCTCCGACGTAAAAAAATCGTTGGGATGGTCGTAACAAGGAAACCAATAGTGGTTGTATTCACTCTCGCCCTGCGACCAAATTTGGCGCGGTTTGCTGGGATCATCAGGCGTCGGCTTGATGAACCTGAGTGCGGCGCCGACCAATCCTGCGAGCTTACTCTGCGGGCCGTTCGTGTGATACTCAATTTCCAGCGTGAGCTCGTCGGCGGGTTGGAACGCTCGTCCGAGGTCGATCCGCAACTTTTGTCCCGGCAAGTCCACTTCGTACTTGAGGGCAGCGGCACCGGACATTTTTACTGACTCAATCGTCATCTCCGCGGCATCGAGTTCAATCGTTCGCAGGTTGGAAAGCAGCGGCTTGAAAATTATGGTCTCAACTCCGCTAAGTTCCTCTCGGTCCCAGTCAAACCGAATGTTGAGTGCGACATGTCGGGTATCAAAATCGTGATCCGGAATGTAGCGCGTGGGCGGCAACACCCGCGACGGCTGAGCCGTCTGAGCAACATTGCCGAAGACTGGAAGAGGCCGCGCAAAGAGGATCTGCGCCGGCGCCAATATCAGCAGCAACAAGAGAACCGAAAGACCGCGAGGTAAAAGATGATGCTTCACGTATTGCTCCTTACTTAAATTAGGAATCTCGACGGTTTAGTACAGCGCAAAAAACAGTCGCAAGCCTTCGTCGATCATATTTCTGGTTTTGATCGTGGTCATTCTTACATGGAAAACGGAACACTTGAAAGCTACGCCATCCGTAAAGCTGAGCAGCGAAGTCCGCTAATGCGCGCACCGTTCCGAGCACTTCGCACTTCTCTCTTAATCGCGAGATCGAACTATGAAACTTAAATCGATCAGTTTCTTGACAAAGTTTTTTGTCGCGCGCAGAATCTCCGTCACCGCCACTGAGAAAATTTTCAAAGCTTCGAGACGTTCGCTGACACAATGACTGCCGCTGCCGTGTTACAAGTATCTGTTTCCGATCTAAATCTGGTAAAGCGCGGAAAAGTTCGCGACGTTTACGAAGTTGATGATCAGCACTTATTGATCGTAGCTACTGATCGAATATCAGCGTTTGATTGCATCCTTCCCACCGCAATAGCCCGCAAAGGCGAAGTCTTAACCTCGCTGTCAAAGTTTTGGTTTGAAAAACTCGCACATATCGTTCCAAACCATTTCATCACCATCGAACCGGAACAGCTGCCGGCGGCCGTTCAGCAAGCACCCGAGCTTCGGGGGCGATCTATGCTGGTGCGGAGGGCTGACGTCTTCCCGGTGGAATGCGTGGTCAGAGGGTATCTGGTTGGTTCGGGTTGGAAAGACTATTTGCGAACCGGCCAGGTGTGCGGTCACAAGCTACCCGAAGACCTTGTTGAATCGGCAGAGTTGCAGGAGCCAATCTTTACTCCATCAACGAAAGCGGAAATCGGACACGATGAAAATATCAGCGAAGACGTAGTGCGCGATCTGGTTGGCCCTGACACGGCAAACTACCTTCGGGAAACTTCTTTGAGGCTTTATAAAGAAGCCCGGAGCTACGCTCGCAGCCGCGGAATAATCATCGCCGACACCAAATTTGAATTCGGACTTGATCAGAACGGTCAAATAATTCTTGTTGATGAAGCGTTAACTCCCGACTCTTCCAGATTTTGGCCGGCCGAAGGTTATAAGCCAGGTCAATCCCAAGCCTCATTCGACAAACAATTCGTTCGTGACTACCTCGAGACGCTCACCTGGGACAAACAGCCCCCTGCCCCGCCCTTGCCTCCCGAGGTCGCGTCAGCAACAACGGGTCGGTACCTGGATGCATATCGTCTCTTAACGGGCGAAGAACTGTGAGTTAAACGTCAATCCAATCCAACTAGCTCAAAACAATGCGCGCTCGACTTGAAGCCCTGATCGATGAAATGTTGGACGGTAATATTCTGCTGGCGGAAGCGGTCAGTGAATTTGAAAAACTCTACATCAGGAAGGCGCTTTCAAGAAACAAACATCACCTCTCCAAAACCGCCAAAGCTCTGGGAATCCACCGCAACACTATCTCAAAGCACGTCGCAAACGCGCATTCCGTGAAGCGCCCTCTCACGCGAGCGGCGCGCAACGGCTCGCGTTAGCCGACCGTTCCATTTATACACAGTTTTCTTAATCAAAGTTGACATTTCTGGTACGTCCAACTATTCTTAGCACTCAATGGTAGCGAGTGCTAAACTATTGAAGTTACCCGAGGCTTTTATCGGTAAATACGTAATTTTTAAGGAAAACTGAAAGGAGAATCCCAGAGAATGGCTACAAATATAACCCCCCTCCATGACCGCGTCATCGTACGCCGCATTGAGGAAGGAGAGCAGGTTCGTGGAGGGATAATCATTCCCGACACTGCCAAGGAAAAGCCGCAGGAAGGCGAGGTCGTCGCGGCGGGCCAGGGCAAATACAAGGAAGATGGAACTAGACAGTCCCTCGACGTAAAAGCAGGTGACCGGGTCTTGTTTGGCAAATACAGTGGCTCGGAAATCAAGATTGACGGTGAAGAGCTGTTGATAATGCGCGAAGATGAAATCCTTGGAATCATCGAACGCGCCGGCGCCGCCACTGGTAGCAAAAAGGGCAGCAAGTAGTTCTAGTTTGAACTCAGCCGCCTTTTTTGTTTGTAAATCACATTCCACATTTCAGCAGGAGAGAAGATAGAAATGGCAAAGCAAGTAGTTCATGGCGAGGAATCCCGCGCAGCAATTCTACGCGGAATCAATCAGCTCGCCGACGCAGTGAAGATCACGCTTGGCCCGAAAGGCCGCAACGTTGTAATCGACAAAAAATTTGGTTCTCCAACGATCACCAAAGACGGGGTGACTGTCGCTAAAGAGATTGAGCTAAAAGATTCACTCGAAAACATGGGCGCACAGATGGTTCGTGAAGTCGCCTCCAAGACTTCCGACGTCGCCGGTGACGGAACAACCACCGCCACTGTGCTGGCGCAGGCGATCTTCCGCGAAGGCGTGAAGACCGTTGCCGCGGGTGCCAATCCGATGGCCCTCAAGCGGGGCATTGACAAAGCAGTCGAGCGGGCGACCGAAGAGATCAGACGCCTGGCAAAGCCTGTCAAGGGTGATGCGATTGCGCAGGTCGGCACTGTCTCCGCCAACGGCGATTCAACCATCGGCAACATCATTGCCGAAGCAATGAACAAAGTCGGCAAGGACGGTGTGATCACCGTTGAAGAGTCGAAGACAATGGAGACTTCGCTCGAGGTTGTGGAAGGTATGCAGTTCGACCGTGGCTATCTAAGTCCGTACTTCGTTACCGATCCGGAGCGAATGGAAGCCACGCTTGAGAATCCACTCATTTTGATCCACGAAAAGAAAATCAGTTCGATGAAGGATCTTCTGCCGCTGCTTGAGCAGGTAGCCAAAATGGGCAAGCCGATGCTGATCATCGCCGAAGACGTCGAAGGTGAAGCGCTCGCAACGCTCGTTGTGAACAAGCTTCGCGGCACCTTGAACATCGCGGCCGTCAAGGCCCCGGGTTTTGGCGATCGCCGCAAGGCAATGCTCGAAGACATCGCCATCCTTACCGGTGGCAAGGTCATCAGCGAGGATCTGGGAATCAAGCTTGAGAATGTCAAGCTCGAAGATCTCGGCCGCGCCAAGAAGATCACCATCGACAAGGACAACACTACAATTGTCGAGGGCGCAGGTAAGCAGAGCGACATCGAAGGTCGGGTTAAGACCCTGAGAGCGCAAATTGAAGAAACTTCTTCTGACTACGATCGCGAAAAGCTGCAAGAGCGCCTGGCAAAACTGGTCGGCGGCGTCGCGGTTATCAAAGTCGGCGCTGCTACTGAGACAGAGATGAAGGAAAAGAAGGCGCGAGTTGAGGATGCCATGCACGCCACGCGCGCGGCCGTGGAGGAAGGCATCGTTCCTGGAGGTGGCGTGGCACTTGTTCGGGCCGCGAAAGTGCTCGAAAAGTTCCAGATCAACAAGGAAGGCGAGGGTGATTCAGACGAGCAGATCGGCGTTAACATCGTACGTCGCGCCCTTGAGGAGCCGCTCCGCCAGATCGTTCAGAACGCCGGCAAGGAAGGCGCCGTGGTTGTTGAACGTGTTCGGGCTGAAAAGAACGATAGCTTCGGCTTCAACGCTCAGACCGAAACCTATGAAGACCTGGTAAAGGCGGGCGTTATCGATCCCGCCAAGGTCACTCGTACAGCATTGCAGAATGCTGCTTCCATCGCTGGCCTGATGCTAACGACGGAAGCAATGGTTTCCGAGCTTCCCGATGATGACAAGGGCAGCCCGGCTATGCCAGGAGGCATGGGTGGCATGAGCGGAATGGGAATGTAATCGAAAGGAATACCAGTCGGTTCCCTTTTTTGACAACAAAAAAGCGGCCTCGCTCGCAGGAGTTGGGGCCGCTTTTTACTTTTCTTTTGTCCGCGCCCCCGACCCTTCTCTTTATCAAGGGTTCTGGCGAAAAGGTAAGAAACCATGCAAAAACCCCGCAAAGTCTGCAACGTCAAATATTAGAGCCACTTCGTTTAAGAAGGATCTTGAAGTACACCATCAATAAAACGGCATAATTCTGCCCTAAGAATGGCATGCAATGCCGATGCAACCTGCCTGCAAGAAATCTACAATCCGCGCTCCTTGAACATGGAAGTTGGTCAGAGTCAGCCGTTTGTTGTTCTTAACATCAGCAGATAAAGGAGAGCACCGTCCGCCGCGGGAAGAACTGCCGTAATAGGACCTGCCCCCAGGTCTCCGCAAAAAAAACAAGTTCGCCCTTCGCGCGTAAGCGTGTATTTAATTTATGTCCCCACTAGCTGCCGCTCCCACGAAGGTCGGTTACTCACCAACCGAACTATCGAGTACAGATCGAAATCCCTGGACAATTGGGAGCTCTTCGGACCCTGAAGCGAAAGAGTCGAAATTGATCGGGCAGTCGCCCGTTATGCAAAAACTCTTTTCTGTTATCAGCAGGGTTGCGCCCAACGATAGCTCAGTGCTTATTACCGGGGCCACCGGCACGGGTAAGGAACTCGTGGCGCGAGCCATCCACGACCAAAGCACCCGTCGCGAAGGAAGATTCGTCGATGTGAATTGCTCTGCAATTCCCGAAACTCTTATCGAAGCAGAACTGTTTGGCCATCAGCGCGGGTCATTCACAGGTGCTCTTGCCAACAACTGCGGTCTCTTTGAAAAGGCCTCCGGGGGAACTCTGTTCCTGGACGAAATTGACGCCTTAAACCTCTCCGCCCAGGCAAAGCTATTGCGAGTCTTGCAAGAGCGTACCGTGAGAAGAATCGGCGCCCGTACCAACATCGCCGTCGATGTGCGCGTCATTTCTGCAACTAACTGTGATCTCGCTCAGGAAGTTGCGGCCGGCCGTTTCCGTCCAGATCTGTACTATCGACTGCGCGTGCTGCCTTTGCATCTCCCCGAGCTGTGCACGCGTGGGAATGACATCGAACTGCTGATAGCTCACTTTTTGCGACTCAAGACAGAGCATGAAGGCGTTGCCCAGAGACGATTCACTCCCGAAGCGATGCGCGCCTTAACTGAATACCCCTGGCCAGGGAATGTTAGAGAGCTGGAAAATGCTGTGGCATACGCCCTGGCGATCGGTACAGAGGAACAATTAGGTCTGGCTGATTTACCCATGGAGATCAGCACGAATCGAACTCCTTCTTCTGTTACTGATTTTAGAGACGTCCTTCAGGCTTACATGAATGAGACCGTTCCCCTGGCCGAGATCGAGAAGCGTTACATCCTTTCGGTCTTGCAGCAATTCGGCGGCAACCAGGTTCGTGCCGCTGCGGCTCTGGGAATCGATCGCAGCAAACTCTATCGCCGACTCAAGCAGTATGGTGTGATGGCGGTAAGATTTTTGCAGGAAGAGCAGGACGGATTGCAATTGCGACCTGGTCAGCCAATCAGTAAGGTCCCAAGCTAATCCCGGCGGCGAATCAAATGCGCGTGAGCGCAGGTTCGCCGCCGCGGGTCTAAACATCCGCGAACGACCTCGCCGTCTAATCCAGTGACAAACAAATAGTATCTCGGTGGGTTTTGCAGCCAGTTGGTGCCGATTACTGAGTGCTGACGAACGCTTTAGTGCTTGCGAAGAGAAGTCGCCCGAAAACTGTTGTTCATTGGTGTCAAACCAGTTCCCTTGCCCGGCTCGGCATTTTTCAATTGTTCGGCCAAGTGGTAGATCGCTTTTTTTGGCTTAGGCAACAGACCCGCAACCTCTGCGTCGCTCCTGACGATGGCCGTTGATTTCCGACCCTCGTCGAGGACGGCCTCATCGCCCTTCTTCAACGCCCAAATCAATCCAACCGGTGAAGAGTAAGGAAGTACCGCCGCGCCGGTGGCGATTGCAGCAGCCACAACCGCCTTACTACGAGTTTTGCCCACCAGGCGGTCCGAGAGTTTGATAGGCACTCGAGTGCCGTCAACTGCGAGCACATCGTCAAGAACCCAACCGAGCAAGCCGCCCCGTCCCCAGGATGCTGCGGGTTTAACCTTCACCACATGCGCCTTGACGGCTGCCCCTCGCTCGATCACGACGACTCCATTAACTACGACCCTCCGAGATACCAAAAACGAAATCTGATCGCCCTCGGTGGCGTGACCTGATGAAACGGGAGCGGTGGGCTCTACATGTATCAGCGTACCTACCGGAAGGCGAACCCGGGCAGTAACGGCTGCGGGCTCTGGAGCCTGAATGACAGGAGCGGGCGTCGCTGGAGGACCATAAGGGACCATAACCATCGCCATGATCACAGTATCGGGAAGACCCTTCGTTTTCAGTTCGCGCAAGACTGGCGGAAAAGTATCGAAGTTACAATGTGAGGTGACGATCTTAGCAATGATCTCCCCGGGCTTCACTCCCGCCTTATACATGCGAAGAACATCGCCGTTTCGCAAGATCTTATTCGAAGGTTGGGGTGCTGCCGCTTGTCCGAAAACCAGCGAACAATTTGCGAGAAGGAAAACTACTGGTAGTAACAGAGTTTTGTATTTCATTTGAGCCCCTCATAAACAGAGCACAGTTGTATGAGTATGCCCTGAGCAAACTATATGCCGCAGAGGTCGGTGCTACGGGCAGACCTATCAATAACATCCGATGTGTGTTCCTCTCCCTGCCGCAACCAACTGTGACTCCGTTTTTGTTTACGCTAAGCACAGTAGATCAATTTACAGTAGTGGATCACTGCCTGCTGTCTGCGAGTCTCTTCCGTTTATTCAAGCGCGTAAACTGACACAACTGCTCGCCAGCGAGCAGTACGAGTATGTGGACAAAAAGCCTTTTGGCCCGAATTTGCGGGCGCGTAAGTTGCAAATCGGGTTCGCATGAGCGCCCTTGTTCTAGAAGCCCCTCGACTGTCTGCTCGATCCAGCGGATGGTTGATTAGCAAACGTGAAGATCTGACGTGGTTCATTGGTAGCTCTCTCATTGGCTACCTGGCTTTCTTTGCACTAGTTGGTGGAATTCCGGTCTTGCCGGTTCTGATCGCCTGGAGTCTCCTCATCGATGGCCCACACGTCCTGGCTACGACAAGCAGAACCTATTTCGATCGCCAGGCACGACAAAGTCTCAGCTGGAGGTTGTGGCTAGTCATTCCGTTTTCGCTCGTTGGACCTGCGATGTGGGCCGCTGGATTAGGTAAGCTCTTTTTCATTTTGTTTATTACCTGGGCTCAGTATCACATCGCCAAGCAACATATGGGTTTTGTAATGCTTTACCGGGCCAGAGCTCGCGAAAGAACCGACATGTTATGGGACAAGAGATTCGTGGTCATATCGCTCATGCTGCCGTGGACACTTTACCTTTATGGAATGCTGAAGTTACCTGCGCTGCAGTTGACTGCGTTTTTAACCTTCGCTTCCTATGTGGTGCTAGCTGTTTTATACACAAAGAGGCAAGTGGATAGGATTAAGGCTGGCGAGCCATATAGCCTGCCGAAACTGCTCCTTCTTTTGGTTGTCATTCCGGTACCATGGTTGGCATTCTGGTATGCCAGTGGGCGGCCTGAGGCATTTGCTATCGCTGCCATCGCAACCAACATCGGACATAGCTTTCAGTATCAGCGTCTCACATGGTTTCACAATCGGAATCGTTATGCCGAATCTTCACGCTCAACGATTGGGCTCGCCGCAATCGTCAATAGCCGCGTAACAATCTATCTGCTCACCGCCATTGTGTTGAACCTCCTTCTGGCAGCCATACCTCATGCTGCTCTCGCTGGCAATGAAACATGGCTAGCAATGCTCACAGGGGTCAACATGGCCCACTATTATTTGGATTCTCAGATCTGGCGGGTACGGTCTGACAAAGAACTTGCCAGAGCCTTGCTCTTAAACTGACCCTACAGTCAGATTTATAGAACACTCGCCCCGCTATGCGTCAATAGCCCCGATAGCAGTTGGCGTTAGGCCTTACACTTAAGAATACTTCGTGAGGAGCTTACTGGAAATTCGATGCCTCGGAATGAACCGCGCAGCGCGCGATAAGGTGCGGTGCTTTCGCCGATGTGAAACCGGCTTTAATAACACCTGAGTCTGGAGGGAAAAATCCTATCCGCGTCGTCGTTTCATGAAAAGATAGGCGACGCCGGCGATTATTATTATGGCCGCCAATACTGTTAGCCAGTTTAACTGCATGCTAGTTTCTCCTCTGTCAGATTAGTAACGGAGCACAAGTTCACTGCAGACTTGAAGGCCGCTTGTATAACATGTCCAAGGTCCAGTCAACGTTTTTTTGGACACGACCAAACATTCGGCAGGTCTTCAATTCCTGGCCATGCTATTCTCAACCCTCAATACATATTGAGGCTCGCCTCTTTACCCCGTGCTGCTTTGCCAGAATCTTGCTGTTGCGTTTGCATCTATAATTCGACGATTGCAGACTCTAGATCTACTAAGAACGCGGCGTCTTCCAAAAGTAGTGGTCCAAATCGTGGGGAGATCTTAGTTGAAGGAAACACTCGATAGAGTGGATTCAGATCCAGTATCGTCAAACATTGCGCGGCAATGGAAGTGGGGTTTGCTAAGTGCCGTTCTACTGGCATTCATAACTTCTTTGCCGCAAATCTATCTTTGCTATCTGCGCGGCCAGGCATGGAACGGCTCGTGCGCCTATCTGGACACCGACGAGCTGCCTTACGAAGCGTATACAAACGCGCTGATTGATGGTCGACCACGCCGTAACGATCCATATACAGGCAGAGATGGCGGCGAGTTCGAGACGTTGTTCTCAATTCAATTTCTACCGGCCTACACACTGGCTTTACCAGCGAGGTTGCTGGGTGTCTCGTCGAGTACAGCCTTCATATTCCTCCTCCCGCTGGCAACCGTTGCGGCAGCATTCGTAGTCTGGTGGCTTCTTCTTGAGGTGACGGATAACACATCGCTTGCGATCGTTGGCGCCGTAGGAATCCTTAGCCTGGGCACGGCTGCGGCGCATAGCCCGCTGTTAATTTTCCAGGACATTACAACCGGGTACGATTTTTTTCCGTTCCTTCGCCGACATGTTCCTGCGCTGCCATTTCCAATTTTTCTGGCTTCAACTCTGTTCGTTTGGCGTGCCTTAACGAGAAATATTGCCTGGGCCGTGGTTGCTGGATTGAGTTTTGCTATTCTCGTTTATTCTTATTTCTTTCTCTGGACGGCAGCGGTTGCCTGGTTTTTTACATTAGCTGTCTTATGGTTTCTTGCCAGGCCCAACGATCGCATGAAAGTTACTTACGTGTTCGGAATCCTTGGTGGAATCGGGACGATTGCGTTGTTGCCTTACGTCTGGTTGTTAATGCACCGGTCAAACATAGCGAACAATGTGCGTATACTGGAACCAACACACACACCCGATCTGTTCCGTGCACCTGAGCTCTATGGAGCCTTTGCTTTGGGCGTTCTTGCTTACCATCTCGCAAAAGGGCGCCAGAGTTACCATAGTCCAAAAATATTATTCGCCGCATCGTTTGCTGTCGCGCCATTCCTGGTGTTCAACCAGCAGATTGTAACCGGACGATCTTTACAGCCGTTTCACTACGAAGAATTCGTCACTAACTATTGGGTTGTCCTGGCTGTCTTTCTACTTTTCGGGATCCTGCGGCGAGAGATTCCAAAGCGAATTATTACTTACCTGGCTGTGGGAGGGATCGGAATTGCGTTAATGCTGGGAGTGCAGGCCGCAAGGTTGACTCGGAGTTCAAACGTTCGCTTTGACGAAGTAAGGGCCGTCGCCTTAAGACTCAGGCATGAGAATCTGAATGGGTTAGTATTCGCTTCAGACTTCCGCTTAACAAACAGTATTCCTGCAATCGCACGTAACCCAGTGTTATGGTCTCGCCACATGTACACGTTCTCAAACATCGATTCAGTCGAACAGAAGAAGAGATACTTTCAACATCTCTACTATTCAGGATTCGATGAGAATCGCCTGAGTGAATTGCTTCGTACTGATTTCTTCGCGCGCTGGGAGGTATTTGGAGCTGAACGCGCGAACCCGATGCTCACGGCGAATCCTGAGCCAATCACCGAAGAAGAGATTCATACCGCCACCCGAGAATATGCTTCATTCGTCAAATCATTTGATGCTGGCCTTGCTGGAAATCCACTCCTGGCTTACGCCATCGTCACGCCCGATCGCGATCTTTCAAATTTGGACCGTTGGTACGAACGTGGCGAAGCCGAGAGGTCAGGCGAGTTTATTATTTTCCCATTGACATTGAAGGTTCCGCATTAGCGTGGACAATATTTCCGTATTCCAAAGTTAACTTGCTTTTCAAGGCTCCAGGCTTGGTCGCCGCAAATTGTTTTCATCAAGTTGCTTTTTGCGGTGGCGGGCGTCTTTGATTGCCACGACCAGAAGTGTGCCCATTACAAGTTGCGCCACTGCGTATCGCCAGTCAGTCCATACGATGTCGAAAGCACCTAACGCCAACGACGAAATGAGCAAGAGAAGAAGGTTGGGGCTTGAGAGTGTAACGAATGTGACCAGCAGAAGCGCGAGGTCGTGGCCGTGTAAATGAGGAGCGGTAAAGACAGCGAGAAGAATTGTCAGAGCTAAAGGTGGATTTGAAGAATTTCGTCGCCACAGGAAAAGTGCGAAGACAGCGGAAAGGAGGAATACTACCCATGCTACTGGGCGGGCAGTTCCGGCGCTTACGCCGGCTCTTTCCATGAGTCCCAACAGATTGAACATAGCCAGGGGCCGCATTCCAAACCCTCCGGCGCTGATTTTGAGCAAAGCCAGGAAGTCGGAAACGCCTTCAGGGCCAATGAGCAGGACGCTATAAAGCACCAATACGGCGGACGCAGCGCAGAACCCAAGCAAAGCTTTTGGTCTAGCTATAAGCGGCACCGCTAGAAATATTGCAAGATGCGGTTTAAGGGTGATCAGCGACAGTGCGATTCCCGCCAGTAAGTCCTTCTTAAGGGAGAGCAGGTAGGCGCACAAGAGGACCCCGAGAAGGATGAAAACGGTGTCATGGCCTTTCATGATAGAAATGAAGACTGGATAAAAGCTGCTGGCAACAAGAGCGAGCGTAACATCGCCGGTCATTTTAAAGATCACGATCGCGCACGCTAATGCAGCAAGCCATAAAAGGGCCGTCCACCTTAGATATGAAGTGGCATAGTCATCATTCATCAAGAGGTGCAAAAGCGGGACAAAGATAGGCGCGTGGTTGAACGGAAGCACGCCTCCTTCCACCGGCAGCGGCGAACGCAGCACTGCGGTCTGAAGCTCACGCTGGGCGTCAATTTTGTAGAGCTGGTTTAGCGGCAGCCGTCCGGCCGAGTAGTAAATGATAAAATCCGCCCGCTTGGCCATAGGGTTGCGACTGAAAGGCGGCCACACGATTAAATAAGCCGCCAACAATGCAACGGAGACCAGGCAGATTAATAGGCGACTGACCGAGCGCGGATTCACACCCATGACTATATCAAGATAGAGTTGTACTGATTCTCAAAATATTCGCGGACACGTCGTCACCAGGCTAATCAACTAAACAAACATTGACTTCAAATCATCACGCTGAAGAGCTCCAGGAAAACCCGCAGAGATTAACCACGGTCACTCTGGTTTTACTGCTGCTGTGCTCTTCGTTTTTCGCTCTTTACAACTCAAACTCCGCTTACACCTCCGACGAGGTTTGGAGCGTCAAGACTGCGGCTCTGAGTTACAGCGCCGAAGTTGCAGCATTGAAAGCTGACGTTCATCCGCCACTTTACTTTCTAATTCTCCGTTTATGGGTCCGTCTGTTCGGAACAGGAGAGCGGGTAATCAGATGTCTCTCAGGCTTGTTCTACATCCTGTCGGTTCTCGCCGTGTATGGACTGGGACGAGAACTATATGGGAAGAAGGCAGCCTTGCTATGCACGGCTATATACTTATCAAGTCCGCTCGCGATCCTGACAGCGCAATTTGCACGGATGTATTCCCTGTTATCGTTGCTGTCCATTCTCTCAACCTGGTTATATCTGCAATTCTTAGTCAAGCCTCGGGATTCCCGTTTGTTGTTTGCTCTCTATGTCGCCGTCAATGTTCTCGGGACCCTTACACACATCGCATTCTTCTTCCTGCTCTTCGGACAGGCAGTCTTTCACTTTCTGTTCTATCGACGAACCTCAGTCAAAAGATTTGTTGTTTCAATTGTTTTATCGGCTGTTCCCTACTTGTTTCTATGGGCCCCTATCGTCTGGCGCCAAATCGGCAATTCGAGCGAGGGGCTGGCTTGGGTACAGAAGCCAGGCCTGTTCAGTCTCGGTGAATTACTTCTGCTGTACGGCGGCGCTTTTTGGCTTCTCGTTCCGGTGCTTCTTTATCTTTGGCGGCGCTCCGGTTTCGAATCCTGGCGCGAATTCAGCAAGCTACATACCAAGAGGCTGACACTTTGGCTGCTCGGGATAACGGTCCTCACCCCGTTTCTTATTTCTCAATGGAAGCCAATCTTCAATTCCCGGCTCGCGATTGTCGGTTTGCATTTCTTTGCCTTAGCGATCGGAGCACTGATAGGCCGTCGCATCAGTTATTTCCTCATCATTGAGCTAATCGTGCTAACGGCAATTGGAATAGTCTTCTTCCGTCCTGAGACAAGCACCTGTGACAACCGCGCGATCGCCACGTATATAAGCCGCAGAGTGAGTGACCGCGACGCCGTGATCTTCACGAGCTTAACTCGCCTGCCGATCGACTTTTATCTGGAACGACAATCAGGAACAAAGAAGTTGTTCGAGACAAGTTTTCCCGCGGAAATCGACAATCATCCCGGCTACGAAGGACGGATCAATGATCCGGAGCGCAAGCCTGCGCTCGAACGTGAGGCGGCAGAACTGGTCGATAAAATCTCCACTATGCACTTACGTGAACGCGGGGGCCGAATATTCTTCCTGCGCGGCCGGCATCCGCAGATTGATTCAATCGTAGAAGCATCTCTACGTAAGCGGTTTGAATTAATTCCTGATGAGGGATTGCGCTGTGACGAGTCATCGCCCTACTTCAAGGAAATAATCGTCTTCAAGTAATTTGAAAACGTTAGTCGCGAAGCTTCAGCGAATACAGCATCGATTCACCAACCCGTTCTCCGGTGTCGCGCTCGTACCAGCGATCAATGTTTGAAAAATCAAAGTTCCGGTCCGTTAGTATGACGGAATAGGAAATCGGATGTTTCAGAGCTTGCTCGCGCGAAAAAGAATTTATGAATGTATCGTAGGCGACCAATTCCCTTTCGATTTCATCCTGCGTAATAGGTTGAAAATTCAACGAGAAAAGGGGGCGCACTCGCTCATGTCCAAAAACTACGTATTTGACGTAATAGCTCAAGGGCAACTGATCATTTGGACCTCTAAAAATTTCGCGCAAACCTTCTTTGGTTACGCCGGAATAATATAGATGCGTATATAGAAACTCTTTGCGCTCCTGGTGGGAGGCACTACCAAAATCGATCGCGCCCATACCTAGAAGCGTACCTTGAGGCGCCCACGTAGGCAGCATTTGCATAAACTCAAGGTGCGGCGAAAAGACCAGCGCTGGATCTCCGGAAGCTGAAGGTTGATTTGCCAAGGCTTTTAATCGTCGAGCGGCAGGAACCATTTGATCCTTAAGTACATCGGTGCGGTGGAACGCGCCCGCCACCAGACCCACCTCAGTTAGACCCAACAGCAGACACACAATTGCAGTCCACGACAAAACGGCACGTGGAAAGGGTCGCCCAAGTAGTGTCAACAGAATCACCAAACTCACCAATGCAACATAGTTAACAACAAAGCTCTCATAGTGGAACGGTTGCATTGATTTCCCTGTGAGGACTTGTTGATTGAATACGATGACGGGAGCCAGGGCTAACGAGCCCGCAAAGAGTGCCCGGGGATCATCCAGTTTGATTCGTCGCTGCCGGATGAAGATAACCAGCATCATGATGACGACGACGCCGACGATTTCGGGAATACGAAATAGATCAGGCCGATGAGTTGAGATCAATGTCTGCAACTCGTCGATAGCCTGAGAACGGTTCGAAAGCAGGTAGCCGAAAGGTATTGCCGCGAGGATAAATATCGTCGCGTTAATAGCAAATACTTCCAAGCTGCGCAGTCGATCGGACGCTGGGCGCAGAAGTAGCCACAGGATCGCCAGACACACGAGCCAACCGACCGCTGCCGTCCACAAATATAAGTACGAGAAAGTAAGGACTGCGAGGCTGACGCCTGCAAGTAGAGAAAGGAGGCGTCGCTTACGAGTACTTCTGGCGTCGAGAGCAAGCCATATCAGAGTGCAGAAAACGAAGAACAAATAAAACGAAGCGGCCGGCTGGTATCGCCGCAAGAATGGTAGACCCAGCGCAACCACATCCAGTTTTAGCAAGACTCCAATCAGCCCTTGCCCTGCGAAAAAGGTTCCTGCCAGCAATACGAATAGCGTTCCTATACCGGCGATTTTATGATCGTCCGTAATCGAGCTGAGCAGCCAGAAGATCGATAAGCTTGCCAGTAGTCCAGCTAGAGGAGCGAGCGCAATGAAAGAGGTTGCAGCCGATATGCCGAATAGTTTGGCCAGGGACGACAGTATGAATGGTGGAATATATTGAATGGAAAAGGCCGTTTCGGGTAGCGGAGCGGTCGCATCGTCTTGCCGTCCCGTAAAAGGATCATTGCGGCGAGGTCGTCCCTCAATAAGCGCGTTTACATAACCGGAATAGAGAAACTCGTCTGCATTAAGCGTGGCGTATGTGCCCTGCCACTGCGAGCCGCGGTCGTACCAAAATATGATCTGTGGTCCGAGCGACAACAACATTATCGGTACTGCCGCCAAAGCAGACCACTTCCAATTGGCGGCTTTGAACGATGAGACGGTCACGAAGCCATTCTAGCGGAAGGTCGATCTAATTTGATATGACCCGTTTTCGCAGAGAACGGTTTCGCATGAAAGCAAC
>DASZDU010000439.1:0-1556 GCA_035941655.1 Pyrinomonadaceae bacterium
CAACGCGCGGAACAACTACAGCCGCATTGTCGAGGTTGAAGCCTTTACTTGCGGTAATTGATAACCAATGCGGCAGCGTCGCCTGATCGTGACCGCTGCCGCTATTTTACTTCCCCCGCCATCACGATTCGTGGGACCGACGGCGTTCGTGAGTTTGGCGGGGGAACAACTTTGAGTCGGAGTTAGCAGCTCGCTATACACACAAGCGTTACATGGCTAGACGCTTACTCCTGACTATTTCGCTCTGCGATTCAGAAGTCTCAAGAGGGAAACGCGCTCGATGTTTATCAAACTTAGTTTCATCCTACTTTGTCACCTGGTCTTCAGCGGTTGCGATTCTCAATCGAGAGAAACCGTTACGCAGTCAAAGGCGACACAGACAACAGCGTCTGAATCAAATCCGGCAAATGTGAATAGCGCGGCAGGTTCGTCGCCAATGCCTACTTCAGCAGCAAGCCCTTCGGCCGGTACTGGTTTTGTTGACGCCTGTGCCCTGATTAAGAAATCGGAGATCGCTTCCGTGCAGGGCGCAGAGGCGCAGTCGGCAGCACCCAGCACGCAGATGAATGGCGCGCTTGCGATCTCGCAGTGCTATTACACTGTTACTTCCGCTGATGGATCGCAGAACCTTTCAGTCCACCTCGAGGTGATGCAGGCCGATCCCAAAAGCCCTAATGCCGTTAAGGAATATTGGGAGAACGCATTTGAAGATAAAGAGGACAAGGGTGAGAAAGGCGAGGAGGAGAAGGAACGCCCTCCTCTAGCCGTGCGCGGGATCGGCGAAGAAGCTTTCTGGACTGGAAACGCCAAAGCGGGGGCGCTCTATGCGCTCAAACGAGGCAAACTCGTAAGACTTAGCATCGGCGGCCCGGGCGATCCGAAAACCAAACTCGAAAAGTCAAAGAAGCTGGTCGCAAACGTTCTGAAGCGGCTCTCGTAAGAATGTGGTTCATTAATCGGTTTTGTTGTTTTGCCCGCAGAGAGGCATTCACCACGCTCAACTTACCTACTGCGTGTTTCTGATTGAATGCTTCTCTCTAAAATATTGGGTGCTGGCTTCTATCTTCGGCCACCTCCAGGGGACGTGAACTGACTCTTGGGAATTTTCATAAGTAGTGATGCCGCGCAGCACGAGAGGAACACCTCTGTGTACGCCATAAAATCTCCAGGCGAGGTTTATCACATGCTTACTCCGGCTTTGGACCACACCTTATGTGGCCTCAATGTTGTTCCCATCGTGATCGACCGTCCGGCCAAAACATCCCTACTTCACTTGACTTCAAGTAAACCAACAGACAGGGAGTTGTGTAATGAGTGTCAACATCGTACACGAGAAACGACTTCACAACGGGATTGAGTTTCAGCAACTTTATTCAACATTAACCGAACCGGTTGAGTCCTTGACTACCCATAAGATTTAAAGCGTAAGATTCCCGTCGACACTCATCGGAGCGTCTTCAAACTATTAATGGATACGCGCTCACATCAAGAAGACCTATCAAACCTTAAGCCAACGAACACAACCCATACGCGCGAGCATCGCGCGCGCATCCTCG
>DASZDU010000440.1:0-3568 GCA_035941655.1 Pyrinomonadaceae bacterium
CGAACAACATCAGGTGGAATGTCTGTCCTACGCAAAGGAATCATCCCTTGTCATTGATGCTGCGTGAAATCGCTGAGCAGCCGGCGGCGCTTGAGCGGACGATTCAGGCGGAGCGCGCAAAGATTTCTCGTCTGGGAAACTTTCTTCATTCGCGTGAGATCGATTTGATCGTGCTGGTCGCTCGCGGCAGCTCCGACAATGCCGCCCTCTTCGGCCGCTACCTACTGGAAATTACTACCGGTATACCAGTCTCACTCTCTGCTCCTTCAGTCCATACGATCTACGGAGCCAAACTTAATCTGCGTCGCGCCTTGGTCGTGGGCGTCTCTCAATCGGGTGAAGGCGAAGACATCAACCAGGTGCTGGAGAACGCTCGACGCGGTGGCGCGCTTACAGTCGGTATTACCAACGAACCTTCATCGTCGATGGTCAACTTTGTGGATGAAACACTGTTGATGCATGGCGGCCGGGAACAGTCGGTGGCAGCCACCAAAACTTTCACCGGACAGATGATGCTCTTCTACATGCTTGCGACTGAGCTTGCCGAAACCGCCCCTGCCTGGTCCTACGATGTAATTCCAAACTTTGCGGCTCGCGCGCTTGAACAACAGCCGGCGATACTCGAACTTGCACAGCGCTATGTCTTCATGGAAAACTGCGTGGTCGTTGGGCGTGGACTGGCCTACGCAAATGCGTATGAGCTGGCGCTGAAGTTGATGGAGACGTGTTACGTGGTGGCCGAACGTTTTTCGTCGGCAGACTTCTTACATGGACCGCTGGCAATGGTGGAACGCCATTTTCCCGTAATTCTTTTTGCGCCACCGGGCGTGATGCTGCAAGGAGTCAAGAGTTTGATTGCCCGCTTGCGGGAACTGCGCGCCGACACATTGGCGATTACCAGCGATCTGGCAGCCGCCGGCGATTGCACGCGTTCGATCATTATGCCGAAAGAGATTGACGAGTTTGTGGCGCCAATACCTTACATAATTCCCGGGCAATTATTTGCAGCGCTGTTGGCCGAGGCGAAAGGGCTGGACGCCGACAAGCCACGCTCGTTATCGAAAGTAACGCGAACGCTGTAAAGCAAACTGTTAGTTTGCGTCTTGATTACAAGTTGATTTTACCTTCGCATTCGCCATTCAAACTCCGCCAGATCGCAAACTAACAGTTTGCGTTGCGCTCAAGACTTATGAACATCACATTGCAGGATTTGTCCCAGGGTCCGGTTTACGGCCAGGTGCGCCAACAAATGGAAGAACAAATAAACAGCAAGGCCATCGCAGCCGGTGAGTCACTTCCCTCCCCGGCGGTGCTCGCGCAAAAACTCTCCGTTGACAAAGGTGAGATTCAACGCGCGTATTTTGAGCTCGAGCGCTCCGGTCTGATTACCAAAGAGACCGGCAAAGACTTCCTGGGCCAGTCGAAGATTACCTACCGCGTTGCTTGAGCTCTATACCTGAGCGCTGATTCGAAGAGCTGGGGTCAAGCCCGCCTTCCCAACCCAGAGGGTTCTCAGTTGACTTCCCACCTCAGGATTGAACGGCTTGCAGACTAGACCATCGAGCAACTGCGCAGTCTCTGGGTTAGGAAGGTGGGCTTGCCCCGCTCTTGGTTAAGCACATTACACCTGTCTGTGACGAAACCAATCCTGCGTGATATTCTTTTTTCCGCTTAAGTGCGAGCGCGAAAGTGGCGGAATTGGCAGACGCGCCAGACTTAGGATCTGGTACCGAAAGGTGTGGGGGTTCGAGTCCCCCCTTTCGCACCAAAGGAGCAAACAGCAGACAGCAAACAGTAAACAGCCGGATTGATTGTCGCCTGCTCTTCGCTCTTAGTCGTTAGCTGTCTACTGTTTGCTGTCTACTGTTTACTGTTTGCTGTTTACTGTTTGCTATCTCAAAGGAAGGATGCCCGTTGGATGTTGATGCGTCACAACGGGCTTAACGTTTAATGAAGACTGAACTCCTGGATGTCTCCCCAACTCGAAAAGAGATCACGATCGAGCTCGACTCTGCCTCTGTGCGTCAGGCTTACGATCGTATTAGCGACCGCTATGCGAAACAGGCCACGGTGCCTGGCTTTCGTCCCGGACATGCTCCAAGGGCCGTAGTTCGCAATCGATTCAAGAATGAGATTCGCGGCCAGGTGCTGCAGGAGTTGGTGCCCGAGGCCGTCGATGCGGCAATTCATAAACATGAACTCCACGCGCTCGGCGAACCTGATGTTCAACTCGAAAATGCGGAAGCGCTGGAGAAGCTTGGCGAAGCGCCGGTGTCGGTGAAGGTTAATGTTGAGGTGCTGCCGAAAGTTGATTTGCACGACTACAAAAACATCGAAGTCGTTCGGCAGACTCGTCCGATAACCGACGATAGCGTAACCGAGATGGTTGAGGCGTTAAGAGAAACATCCGCGGCAATGCAGCCGGTTGAAGATCGCGGCGCTGCACTGGGAGACAGCGTTACGATTAATGTCGAAGGCACGTTCATCGACAACCCTGAAGAAGAGAACATCAAGCAGGAGGATGTTGAAGTTACGCTCGGCGGCAAGGGAGTGCAGCAGGAGTTTACTGACAACCTGATTGGCGTAAAAGCTGACGACGAAAAGAGTTTCCTGGTTGATTATCCCGCAGACTATAAATCGGCTGGGCTGGCGGGAAAGAAGGTGGAGTACACCGCAAAGGTCACGGCCGTGCGGGTCAAAGAGCTTCCTGAAGTTGATGACGAATGGGCCGGCAGCCTCGGTGAAGAGTTTGATTCAGTTGCTACGCTGCGCACGAAAATCCGGGAAAACATGGAGCGCCAGGCAGTGCAGGAAGCCGACCATCGTTTGCGCGCGGACTTGATGCAAAAGCTTCTGGAGCGACATCAATTCGAAGTGCCGCAAAGTTTAGTGGACCATCAGACCGGCTACCGGCTCGAGAGCGTAGTGCGCGATATGATCGGACGCGGAGTCGATCCGCGTAATCAAAACGTGAATTGGGAAGGTGCGCGTGAGGAATTGAGAGCCCAGGCCGAAGCCGACGTGCGCGGTTCTCTGCTGCTCGAGCAGATAGCGCAGGAAGAGAAGATCGACGTCTCGCCGCAAGAGATCGAGGCGGAGATCCAGGCGATCGCCGACAGCTCGAAACAACCGATAGAGCAAGTGCGCAGCGTCTTGACAAAGGAAGGGGGCGAACGTAGCATCGCGAGCAGGTTGCGCAATCGCAAAGCGCTCGACCTTTTAGTTGAAAACGCCCAGGTAAAAGACGAAGAGTGGCGCGAAGAAACTGCGGAGAAAGAAGTCAGGAGTCAGAATTCAGAATGAGCCAGACGTCATGCTTCTTCTGATTTTCTGACTCCTGACTTCTGTATTCAGTATTCCGTTTTCGAAAGGTTCACAGCTCCTATGGCCCTCGTACCAATGGTAGTCGAACAGACCTCACGCGGTGAACGCGCGTTCGACATTTATTCCCGTCTTCTGAAAGACAATATTATTTTTCTCGGCACCCCTATCGACGATCAGATTGCCAATCTGATCGTGGCTCAACTGCTCTTTCTTGAAGCGGAAGATCCTGAGAAAGATATAAACA
>DASZDU010000441.1:0-34389 GCA_035941655.1 Pyrinomonadaceae bacterium
TTGTTGCGGCGCGCGGACACGCATTTCTGAATGAATGGTGATCACTGCCGGCGATACTCGACTCACCACGTCGGCATAAGATATACCCGGGCCGGCGGCGCTGCCTGGAGGCCCATTATTGATTGGTGCGTTATTAACTCCCGGATCCGAGCTTGACGCGAAACGCACGCCCTGGGAGTTGCTGCGATTGCATGCTCCCAGAAAGAAAACCAGCATCAGAAAAATCAACAGCCCGACCGTCGGTCCCTTCGCACTTATGAATGTCTTGCCGCTCATATCCCCTCCTCATTCCGATAACCCCGAGCCACTAGCCGTGATGAACTCGGCAGTGATCTCCATTAAGCATGACCAAACTTCGAATCTCGACATCCCCTCCATAGCTTCGGACGGGAGTCGATACTACGTGAAGCAAGAAATACTCCACCCGCGCAAATTGATGCCGCGAGCCAGCAGCAGGATGCCAAACAACTCTATACGCGCCAATGAGTCAAACGACTCAGGCAACCGGATTGTAAAGCGGCGCCGCGTTGAACAGTATCGATATAATCCCACTCAAATGCCAGCAACCATTCGCCGCTAATATGTTTACGCAGCTGAATCGCGGTAGCGATTTGAAAGGCGTCGATCACAAATCACCCATTAGCCCAATGTCTAATGTCCAAGGTCCCAATGTCGATAGAAAGACCTTGGACATTGGACATGTAGGAACGTTCGCTACTCGACAAAGAGGATTGTCGGCAATAGAATGACGCTGTACGCCCCTTCCAAAGAGAACATCTCTCCCAACGCGACGTGCTCCGTCGAAAGGAACAACGAATGAGAAAAGTACTTTCACTGCTGATCGTATTGACGTTTTTGGGCCTGTTTTCCGTGCCCGCTTCAGCAAGAACCTGCGGCAAGCTGCGCCATAGGCACAGCAATGTCACGCACACGCACTACGCTTGTGTCGGCGATGGCCACAAGCATGGAAGAAGTTTTTGGCAAAAACACCGCGATAAGTTGACCACTGCCGGAGGGGTCGGTGCGGGCGCTCTCATCGGCGGCATCGCTGGTGGTAAGAAGGGTGCTGCTATCGGTGCTCTCGCAGGCGGTGGCGGCGCAGCCGTTTACACCTACGGCATTCGCAAGCGGCGCAGAGGCGCTCGGTACTGATTTTCATGTCTGCTCCGAAGATGCGCGTCCGGGGTAACCTCGACGCGCACCGCCAGCCTGCCAAACATTCCTCAAGCTTTTGTATCTCAAGAGTTTAACCTCGAGTAAAAACTTGTTTGCCACTCCTGTGCAAAATCTGTAGAATCTAGGGCGTTCCCTTGAGGGCGGGAATTCAGTGTTACCCAGCCTCAGCCCTCCAGCCCCAAGACGCTTTCTGAAACGCTCGCCCCGGCGAGCCCTCCCGAATTCCCCCAGAACAGGAGTCGGAAAATGACAGGTCCTCTCAGATCACGGATTCTTATTGTCGATGATGAACGAGAGATAACGGCGATCCTGGCCGATGTCTTTAGCGATGACTACGATTGCACCACGGCCGGATCGGCCGAGGAGGCACTCGCGTTGTTGCCGTTGACCAACTACCAACTCGTAATCAGCGATATCACTATGCCGGGTATGAGCGGCCTCGACATGATTCCGCTGATAAAGAGTAGTTCACCCAACACGGTGGTCGTAATGATCAGCGGCATGCAGACCGTGGAGAGCGCCATCGAAGCTCTGCGTCTGGGTGCCTTTGATTACGTAATGAAACCGTTTGATTTGCGACAGGTGGAAGCGGTGGTCAAGCGCGCTTTGGAACACCAGGATCTGATAGTCGCAAAACAACGCTACGATGATCACCTGGAAGAATTAGTCGAGCAGCGAACGGCTGAACTCGATCAGGCTCTGAACTCCTTGGAGGATGCATATCGCTCCACACTAAAGGCACTCACCGCGGCACTCGAAACGAGAGACCTGGAGACGCACGGACATTCCGAGCGAGTGGTCAGTTACAGTATGCGACTTGGTCGTGAATATGGCTTGGACAGCCAACGCACTAAGGCGCTCGAGTTTGGATCTTTGCTGCATGACATTGGAAAAATTGGCGTGCCCGATTTGATCCTACGCAAGCCGGCTAAGTTGACGCCGGATGAATGGGTCCTCATGCGCCAGCATCCGATGCATGGTCAACAAATCTTACGGGGGATCAAGTTTCTCGAAGGCGCCGCACGAGTAGTAGCACAGCATCACGAGAAGTGGGACGGTTCTGGCTATCCGCTCGGCTTGCGTGGTGAAGAAATCGATATCTGCGCTCGCATCTTTTCAGTGGCCGACGCCTTCGATGCCATTACCAGCAATCGAGTCTATCGCAAGGGAAAACCTTACTTCGCGGCGGCAGAGGAACTCGATGAGTGGGCTGGAAAACAGTTTGACCCGAAAGTTGTTGAAGCTTTCCACCGTGTACCCCCGCAGGATTGGCAGGAGCTTCACGAACAGTCTTTGATGAAGAAAGAAGACGAACTCGAAGTGCGCCGCATGGTTGAAATGGTGTTGGAATCGCAACTCGAAGCAGTCGGTAGTTAGAGACAGAGGCCGGAGGTCAGAGGTCAGAGGTCAGAGGTCAGAGGTGAGAGATCGGAATGCTGTCCTCTCCCTCTGATCTCTGAACCTCTGACGTCTGACGTCTGACCTCTGTCCCTGTTTTAGGGCTGCGACGGTACGACGTAACCCCGCCTCGATTTCAAAGTTAAACCAACTCTTCGCGAAGCTACTTCAATTTTCCGATACTCTCCTTTTTCAGCGGATGAGAGCGGTCGCTTTGGCTTATACGTAACCACGTACTCTGCGCCTACCTCGCGCGCAGCTTCTCGCGCCTGCGCAATCATTTCATCACTTGTTTTCGGCAGGAAGATTTGTCCTCCGGTTTCTTCCGCCATCGCCTTGAGCGTTTGTTCGCTCTTCCAGACTTCCGCTTCATACACTTTGCGTTGTCGCTTAATGGCCGGATCGATTGTGACTTTACCAAGCACGTACGCAGGGCTGCGAGTAGTACCAGGTGGCAGAGTAGGATCCATGGTTGTAATCGGATCGTGAGAGGTGGGAACTTGACGTATCTTCGACTCGTTCTTCTTTGCTTTTTCCTGTCTGACAAACTCGGTGTAACTGATGATATGAACTGTTGCTCTTGCAGCTGCTAATTGCTTCATTGCCTGGGCACGGTCGATTCTTCCTGCCACACTGTCGACTCCATCGGTGATGAATATGACGTGCCTGCTTCCCTCAGGTCGATCCTTTAGCTGCTCAGCGGCGGCGAGGACAGCGTCGGCAAAACGGGCACGCTTGCCTGACGAAAGTTTCCGCTTCAATGTTTTGATTGCAGCGGAACGATCATTCGTCCAAGTCTGAAGCACAGTCACGGAATTATTGAATTGCATCACCTCGACCCAGACGTCTTCGCGCAGCCGGGTCAAGAGTTCGATAGCCACATCCTTAGTCAGGCTGGGTCGCTTCGACATGCCTCCAAGCCCACTTAACTCGCCACCCGTATCCAGCACTAAAAGAACATTTGCGGGAATTCGACGAACACTTTTGATCGGTTGGGCAAGGCCATCCTCCAGCACGAGAATATCGTCCGGCACCACGGCCGGATCATAGTGTCCAAACTGATCAACCGCGATTACAGGCAGACGCACCTCCTCAGTAAACACCTTTACGCGCTCATCGCCCTGCTTTTCGGGAGTGGGTGAGGGAGTCGGCGCCACCCTTTTACCGGATTGGCCGACGGCGAGCGGCGCCAACATCATGCTAAAGAGGACGAGAGACAGATAACGATTGATCAAAATGGCCGCCTCGTGGATTGAAAGATTGCCGAGGTTAGATGCAACCTGGGGCCGTACAGAGTTGCCAAAATATTCGCGACGGATCAATTGGTTTTAGGCAGAAACTTGTCGTGCCTGCGACTGTACCGCAGTTATGGCGACGGCGTCGACGATGTCTTCTGCTTTGCAGCCGCGGGAGAGATCGTTGGCCGGCTTGTCCAGCCCCTGAAGGATAGGCCCAATCGCAGTGGCGCCCGCCAACCGCTCAGTCAATTTGTAAGCGATGTTACCGGACTGGAGATCCGGAAAAATCAAAACGTTTGCCTGGCCCGCCACAGTGGAGCCTGGAGCTTTTGACTGCGCGATTGCAGGCACCAGCGCCGCATCAGCCTGTAACTCGCCGTCAATTTGGAGTTCGGGCGCTCTGGCTTTGACGGTCCGCGTCGCTTCAACCACCTTGTCTACGAGTTTGTGTTTTGCGCTTCCTTTTGTTGAGAAGGAAAGCATTGCCACGCGCGGGGTCGCACCCAGCAATGCGCGACAGGAATCTGCCGACGCAATCGCAATTTCTGCCAATTCCGCGGGCGATGGTTCTATAACTACGCCGCAGTCCGCAAAGATCAGCGCGCCGTTATGACCAAAACTCGCGTCCGGCAGAGCCATCAAAAAGAAACTCGACACGAGGCGAAATCCTGAGCGCACGCCGATGCAATGAAGCGCAGCTCGTACAGTGTGCGAAGTCGTGTTAGTGGCACCAGCGACCGAGCCGTCAGCCTTGCCGAGCCGCACCATGAGATTGCCGTAATAGAGCGGATCAGTCATCAAGGTGCGAGCTTCATCGGCCATCAATCCCTTGGCGCGTCGGAGCTCGTGAAAAAGCGCGGCCATCTTTTCAAAATCAGGGGCACGGCGATGGTCTATCACCTCGACGCTCCCAAGATCAACGCCTTCGCGTTGCGCCGTGTCGCGAATTGTCGCTTCATCTCCAAGCAAAGTAATTCGCGCAATGCGATTGCGCGCGCAGATGCCGGCGGCAACGACGGTGCGCGGATCGTTTCCTTCGGGTAAGACAATATGTTGAGGTTTGGCGGCGGCGCGCTGGCGAATTCGTTCAAGTATGGACATATCAGCCTGGGCAGTGTATTTAGACGGAACGGTTTTTCGTGTGCGGAGTCTAACCGAGCCGGGAATCCAGAACAAGTTTGAAGGCAAATACGTACTGTCACTTCGTAGCTGACTGCAAATTCCAGATCGTAAGCGCACATTTCTCGAAGAAGGATGATTTCCTGGGAGCGCAGGCATCTTGCCTGCTGCTGCGTGAGCACGAACGTTGAGGCCGAGGACGAGCACCCCATCGGGGCTGCCTCGATGGGGGACCCCGCTTGTCTGCGCTCCCAGCGCCAAGGAGAACTCAAATAATGAAACCCCAAACCGGAATCCCAGGATTCACTCGCCTTATATTCGTTCTGATCGGCGTCTTCGCTTTTCAAAGCGTGCTGTTCGCGCAGAATAAATCCAAACAGATAGATGACCTTATCTCGCTCTACAACAAATATGATCAGTTTAATGGCGCGGCTCTGGTGGCTGAGAATGGCAAAGTGATTTACAAAAAAGGTTTTGGCTTCGCGAATATGGAGTGGAACATTCCGAACGAGCCTGACACCCGGTTCAGGCTTGGCTCCATTACCAAACAGTTCACCGCAACCCTGATCCTGCAACTGGTGGAACAGGGCAAACTGAAACTGGACGGAAGAGTTTCGGACTATCTCGATGGTTATCGTAAAGACACGGGCGCGAAGATCACCATTCATCATTTGCTAAGTCACACTTCGGGTCTGCCAAACTACACGGCCCAACCGGGCTTTTTTGAGACTGTTAGCCGCAATCCCTATGCGGTCGAGGCCTTTGTCAAGCAGTATGCGAGCGGCGATTTGGAGTTCGAGCCGGGGGCAAAGTTTAATTACAGTAACTCCGGATACTTTCTCCTGGGAGCAATCATTGAGAAGGTAACAGGCAAATCCTACGAGCAGGTTTTGAAGGAGAATATTTTCGATCCGTTGGGCATGAAAAACACGGGCTATGATCACTACGATGCGATCATCGGCAAGCGAGCCGCAGGCTACGTCAAGACTCCGAGCGGTTACCGAAACGCGCCCTACCTAGACATGACGATCCCCTACGCGGCAGGCTCACTCTATTCCACCGTGGAGGATTTGTTTCTCTGGGACCAGGCGCTCAATGAAGGCAAAGTCCTGTCAGCGAAATCCAAAGAGCTGATGTTCAAGCCGAACCTGGAAGACTATGGCTACGGATTTGTCATCAAGAACACCAGCCTCGGTCCAAACAAGTTGGCCGTCCCAATTATCCAACACAACGGCGGTATCAACGGCTTCAATACGATCATCATCCGTTTCGTGCGCGATAAGCGATTGATTGTTCTCCTAAACAATACCGCGCAGGGAAGGGCTTTGGATAAACTTGCCGAAGGCATTACTAACATCCTTTACGAGCAGCCTTACGAACCGCCCAGGCGTTCGATTGCGGAGCTGTTATTAAAAACCCTGGAGGAAAAAGGCGTGGCCGCTGCGATCACGCAATATCGCGAGCTGAAGACCGGAAAGTCAAACGAATACGATTTCAGCGAACCGGAGTTGAACACGCTTGGCTATCAACTGCTGCGAACTAAAAAAGTCCCGGAGGCGATTGAGATTTTCAAACTCAACGTCGAAGCTTATCCGCAAGCCTTCAACCCGTACGACAGTCTGGGCGAAGCTTATATGGTTCACGGCGACAAGGAGCTGGCGATTACAAATTACAAGAAGTCGCTGGAGTTGAATCCGCAAAATACAGGCGCGACCAGGGCTATCGCTTCAATGACGGAAGCCGGACCGGCGGTTAAAGTTGATCCCAAAATCTACGAGTCCTTCGCCGGTGACTACGAGTTGATGCCTAATTTTGTTATCACGGTCACTAGTGAGGGTGGAAGGTTAATGGCTCAGGCTACCGGACAGCCGAAAGCCGAACTATTTCCGACTTCGGAAACCGAGTACTTTTATAAAATAGTTGACGCCCAAGTCTCCTTTGTGAAAAACGAGCAGGGTCAGGTTAGCCAGTTGATTCTTCACCAGAACGGGCGCACCATGCCGGCGAAGAAGATTCGCTGATTCAAGCAGTTCAGAGGTCAAACTTTAGTTGTCTGACGTTCGGAGGCAGCAAGCTACAGCTTGAACTCTGAACCACAGCTCGGTGATAGAATACGGCCGACTATTCAGTCAAGTGGAACCGAGGAAATGGCCTGGCAAATGAACAGACGCATTAAAAACCTGCTGCTATTCATTCCAAACATGCTCTTGCTGTGCGCGCGTCTACTGACAGATTCGCGCGTGCCGGCAACCGAGCGCACATTGGTTGCGGGAGCGATTGTCTATGCAATCATTCCTTTAGATCTGATTCCCGACATGATTCCTTTTGTGGGACAGATTGACGATGCGTACTTGATCGCGTTGACGCTGCTGCGCCTGATGGAGCGGACCGATCCGAAAGTTGTTCGTGAGCATTGGCGCGGCGGTGGCGACGTTGTCGAACTGGTCGGTGCAGCAGCCTTGCTCGCCGCAAAATTTCTGCCGCAGCGAATTCGACGCATACTCAGCGCTCGTGTAGAAGTCGCGCCCGGCAAGCTCGAAGATCTCAAAGACCTTCCCAAACCGCTGTTAGTGGAGCGAGCGGGACTCGAAGTAGTAGAAAAGAAGCGGGCAGTAGGCAGAAAGCAGAAAACAGTAAGCAGAAGGCAGTAGGCAGTAGACGATAATACATTTTCCATTTCTCAATTGGCATTTGAGAGGGGGCATCTTCGAATGACCTTCCCTCGATGACAAATGAAAACTGACAAATGACAAATGGAAAATGTATTTTCTTCTGCCTTCACCCTTCACTAGTCCCTCAACATCGCCAGCAGTTTGTCATGGATTCCATCAAACCCACCGTTGGACATAATTGCGAGCACATCACCTTCGCGAAGTTGCGGCTGCAAATGTTCGATAATCTCGGCAGCATTGGCCAGTGCAAAAGCAGGCTTGTTCTGTTTTGAAATATCTTCGATCAGCTTTGAGGTATCAAGCGACTTTCCTTTCTCTGCAACCTTCCCGCTATCAAAGACGCTGGCAATCACCACGTAATCCGCCGCCGCAAAAGCGTCAGCATAATCATTCTGAAACACTGCCAGGCGCGATGACCAAGAGCGCGGCTCAAACACCGCAATTAAACGGCGCTTCTGGTAACGATTGCGCAGTCCTCGCAGCGTCTCTCGCACGGCAGTGGGGTGGTGCGCAAAATCGTCGATCACAGTTACGCCCCGTTCCTCGCCTCGGATTTCAGCGCGACGGCGCACATTTTTGAACGAACGCAACGCGGCGGCGATAGCCTCGCGACTGACACCCCAGGTATCGGCAGCTATTATTACTGCCAAACAATTCAATAGATTGAACTCGCCCAGCAGCGGCGTTTCAAACTTGCCCCACACCTTGCCTTCAGAGGTAACCGTAAAGCTACTCAGCTCACCTGAAAAATCTACTTCGTTAAGCCGCCATTTAGCATCGTCACTTGTTCCAAACGTCTCGAGTTTGGTGAAGAGTTTCTGGCCCATTGAGGCCACTACGTTGCGCACGTGCGGACTGTCCCATCCGGCGATTAGACGCCCGTCGCCGGGAACTAAATTCATCAGGCGCCGGAAGGCAAGTTTTACCGCAGCCAGATCGTTGTAAATATCGGCGTGATCGAATTCGATGTTATTGACGATTGCGATTTCTGGAAGGTAGTGCATGAACTTCGGACCTTTATCGAAATACGCCGTGTCATACTCATCGCCTTCAATGATGAAATAGTCGCTCGGGGTAACTCGGAAACTGACGCCGAAGTTTTGCGCCACGCCACCGATCAGAAAGGTCGGATCAAGTCCACCTTGATCCATCACCCAGGCGGCAATGCTGGTCGTCGTAGTCTTGCCATGCGTACCGGCGACGACCAGTGAACGCCGACCGCGAATAAATTCTTCTTTGACGACCTCTGCCTGTGAGCGATATAGAAGCTTCCGATTAAGCGTGGTCTCTACTTCCGCGTTTCCCCGCGGGATAGCGTTGCCCACAATGACGCAATCGGGCAATGGTTCGAGATGCTCCGCTTTGTAACCCTGCTTCACTTCGATTCCCAGCGACGCCAGCATGGTGGACATGGGCGGGTACACATTCTCGTCGGAGCCCGTCACGTGATGACCGCGCGCTTGCAGCATTCCTGCCAACGCCGCCATCGCGGTTCCACAGATTCCGATCAAGTGATAGTGCATCTTCAGATTAACAGTTGAAGTTTTCGTGAACCCGATGCGGCTTGCTCAAAAATGCTTCGCCCCGTATCAGAACCGGAAGCGGTAGCTCCCGGCCCAATACTCAACCTTTCTCGCCGATCGTTTATTGACTTTTTTGTGCAAAGCCATGCGGGGGGTTAAATCTGAATCGATCCAACGCAGGATACTCTGTACGGTGAATTTAATTGCCGGGCCCGTCTTTCGTAGTCTACAAACGGCTGCCGGCTGCCTCTGCTGTCTGGCCCTGAGCCGCAAGGTCAGCCTGGACCATCTCGCTTACTAGTTCGGGAAAAGTATACGTCGGCTCCCAGCCCAGTTTCTTACGCGCTTTCGTTGCGTCGCCCATCAGAAGATCTACTTCCGCTGGCCGCAGATATCGTTCGTCAATTTGCACATACTTTCGGTAATCCAGGCCAACTTCGCTAAACGCAAGCTCGCAAAATTCCCGCACCGTGTGAGTTTCTCCGGTCGCGATCACGTAATCGTCGGGCGTATCCTGCTGCAACATCAGGCGCATCGCCCGCACGTAATCTTTCGCGTGTCCCCAGTCGCGGCGCGCCTCCAGATTTCCGAGGCGCAACTCGCCGGCCAGTCCAAGTTTGATTTGAGCCACGGTGGAGGTGATCTTACGGGTCACAAATTCATAACCGCGTCGTGGTCCCTCATGATTGAACAGTATGCCGCCGACGCAGTACATGTCGTAGGCTTCGCGATAATTACGGGTCAGGTCGAAACCGGCGACTTTGCTGATGCCATAAGGCGAGCGCGGATGAAAAGCTGTGTTTTCGTTCTGCGGTGTCTCGCGCACTTTGCCAAACATCTCACTCGATCCGGCAAAGTAGAAACGGCAAGTCGGTTGCAGTTCACGAAGCGCGGCCAATACGTAGTGCGTGCCGTTGATGTTCGTGTTCATCGTCGAAAAACCGTCAGCAAAACTTTCGGCGACGAAACTTTGAGCGGCCAGGTGATAACACTCGTCAAACTTCAACTGGCTAAAAACATGGAAGATCGAAGGGTAGCTTTCGAGGCTTGCCGGATGCAGCGTTACCCGGTCAAGCAAATGCGCGATGCGTGTGAAACGGCGTTGCGGGTCTTCCAGGGCTACGCGGCGGACCAGTCCGTGCACTTCGTCGCCACGCGCAAGAAGCTCTTCGGCGAGATAGCTGCCGTCCTGCCCGGTGATGCCAGTGATTAGAGCTTTCTTTTTTGGCAATCGCGTTCTCCCGCTCAAAAAAACTAAAGTCCGCTGCGCACCAAATCATGAAGCCTGAGCAAGCCTACCGAACGCTGCTCGCTCTCAATCACGGGCAGCACAGAGATTTGCGAAACCCGATTTTCCATTAACTGAAGCGCAGTATAGGCGAGCTCGTCTGGTTTGACGGTAACCGGGTTGGGCGTCATGAACATTTCGGCGTTCAATTGTCCGAGCTCGGCTGTTCCGGTGCTGGTGAGAGTTGCGGCCACCTTTCGCGCGACGAGCCGGATTTACCGATTCCGGTTAGGATCACCTTTCCCCGGCAGTCGACCAGCAGCTTTAACGCCTGCTCAACCTGCGCGGCTTGAAGACGCAGCCGCGGCGCTCTCGATCGCGGCTGCCTCATGTGACAGCAGTTTCGAGAACTGAGAAACGTAGTCCGACTGAAGACGTTCGCAGCTCAAATTGTTCGGCAGCTCCTTAGTCCCGGATAGCCCCCATTACCTATCGAGAACCTCGTCAAGAAAGCCAGCCAGTTGGCCGGCCCAATATTTTTTTGTAGCGAGCACAGGGACGTTGCCATTCGGTTGTGGCTCGGTCATCTGCGGTAACTGTCCCAACTCTTTAATCAAAGCTTCCGGCTCTCTCGTTATGATCAGCGAGTTGAAGCGCCCACTCAACGCCTCTAGATCGGCCGAAGGCTGGAAAGAGACTAACACCGGGCGCCCAGAGAGTATCTGCTCGAAAACTTTTCCCGAAAACCCTGTGTACCTTTGCGGCCAGGTTGGATAGAAAAGCGCGGTGCTCTGCTTGAGCATGAAGATCGCCGTGGAATGGCTAACCGGGTCAAGCACCCGCACAAAGGGCCACCTTGTGTACTTCTCACGCTCGTGACGTCCACACAGCACAACCGTGCAAGCCCGGCCGCTGCGACGTTGGAACTCTTCCACCACATCGAGAAAGCGGTCGATCTCCTGGGCCGGGTAGAGTGTGCCGGCGTAGGTCAGCACCATCCCGCGGTTCAGCAGGCCACGAAAAATTTCCATGGTGCGATAATCGGCGGGATCCGGCTGCGTGCCGTTAGTCGGTTCGGCGCCGTTGTAGATTAGCCGGATTGGCTTCTCTAACGGCGCTAGTTGCCGGCGCAGCGCGGTTACCATGTCATCCGAGACCACGGTGATCCCGGCTGCGCTTTCAAGGTGTCTGCGCTGTAGAAAATATTTGAAGCGTGTTTCCACTGTCGGCTCAAACTGTTCGATCCACAGGTCGCGGAAATCAGCCACCCAGGGGACTTTCAGCCATGCGGCCAACTTGCGCGCGACCCTCAGCACGCCTGCCGGTTTGAGAGAAGCTATGATCAAATCGGGGCGAAATTCCGTTTGCTCCAGGTATTCCCGGCACTGGCGAAACCATACCGAATGGTCAGGGTCGGGCCAGACATAATGACCCAGTCCGCGCACTATCCCAGGCAGAGGCGCCTTTGTCCAAAGTCCTGTTTCAAAGCGAGTATAGGTAACCCGGTCAGATTCGAGCCAGGGTTCAGTGAGCGTGCGCGTCGGCCGGCTCGAAGCGTAAAAGTCGTGACCGTCGCGTTCCGCTGGATCGTAATAACGTGTCAGGACGAGCGGCTCGTAGCCAAAAGAGGGCAAGTGGCGGGCCCACCCTTCAAGCCGCCGCCCGGCCATGAAGTTGGCTGGCGGATAGAACAAACCCAGAATTAAGACCTTGCGCATTTCCGTTTTCATCCTGGCGAATCTTCCGGCTCAAGCAGACGGCTCAACATTAAGCCCCAAACTCTGTCTGCCCTGACCGACCGCAGCAAACCAACTTGTTTTTAGTAACCCCTTACCTGAGAGTTGCTTGACGAAGGGTTATCATAAAGTTAACTTAAAAACCTCGTTAAGAGCAATCCTGACAATAACCGTTGGTGTGGGTGAATGGTAACAGACGACATTCCTTCAGTTGCAGTGATTGGTTGTGGCTACTGGGGAAAAAATCTGGTGCGGAATTTCAACCGGCTGGGCGCTCTGAAAATGGTCTGTGACGCGTCGCCCGGCGGTCGAGCGAGCGCCTCGGAATTTGCTCCTCAAGCCTTAGTCGTGGCGGAGGTGGCAGAGGCATTGCAGAGTGATATTTCAGGAATTATTATTGCGACGCCAGCCGAAACTCACTATGAAATTGCCAGAGAAGGTCTAAAGGCCGGCAAGGACGTTTTTGTAGAGAAGCCGCTAGCCTTGACCTTTGAACAGGGCACTGCGCTGGTGAATTTGGCTAAGCAGACCAACAGGATACTCATGGTCGGACATGTCCTTGAGTATCACCCGGCAATTGCACGATTGCTGAAGATGGTGAAATCGGGTGAATTAGGCGACTTACGGTATATCTCATCGAACCGTTTGAACCTGGGCAAAGTGCGACGCGAGGAGAACATCTTGTGGAGTTTTGCGCCACATGACATTGCCATCATCTTGCGTTTGCTGGGAAGCATGCCCTTTCAGGTCGCCGCGCATGGCGGCAGTTACGTTCAACCGAACATTGCAGACGTAACGATCAGCCACCTCCTTTTTGATAATGGAGTGCGGGCGCACATTTATGTCTCCTGGTTACATCCCTTCAAGGAGCAGCGGTTGGTTGTTGTGGGATCGAAGAAGATGGCCAGCTTTGATGATGTTACAAAGCGCCTGGTCCTGTACGATCAGCGCGTCGAATTGCAGGAGGGGCAGCCCGTTCCGGTTAAAGGCAACGGCGATGAGATCTCCTTTCCTGATGAGGAACCATTGTTGCTTGAGTGTCAGGCTTTTCTGGATTCAATCGCAACCCGCCGGCCGCCGGTGACCGATGGAGAAAGCGGACTGCGGGTGCTGCAAGTATTGCAGGCGGCTCAGCGCTCACTAGTGACAAACGGGAATCCAATTACCCTGCCGGTTGAAAGTCATGCTGAGAAAGGGATGCCAGTCCACACATGAGCGAGCAAAATTATTTTGTGCACGAAAGCGCTTTTGTGGACGAGCCGTGTGAGATAGGAGCCGGCACCAGGATCTGGCATTTTTGTCATGTCTCGGCCACGGCGAAGATCGGAGAGCGATGTATCCTGGGACAGAACGTCTTCGTTGCCGGCGGGGTTAAGATCGGCAATAACGTTAAGATTCAGAATAACGTTTCCGTCTACACGGGTGTGGAGCTCGAGGATGACGTCTTCTGCGGACCCTCCTGCGTCTTTACCAACGTCATCAATCCCCGCTCAGAAATTGTCCGCCACAGTCAGTACCAAACCACGTTGGTGCGCCGGGGCGTCTCGATCGGGGCGAATGCGACCATTGTTTGTGGGTCGACGATTGGGCGTTACGCATTCATTGGCGCCGGGGCCGTTGTGCGCGGCGACGTGCCTGAGTACGCGCTGATGCTGGGCGTGCCGGCGACTCGGAAGGCTTGGATGAGTCGCCACGGACATCGCCTTAACAAGCAGGATGAAGACGGCAACCGAATCTGTCCGGAGAGTGGCTGGCGCTACCGCGAGGTGCAGCCAGGTGTTCTACGCTGCCTGGATTGGTCTGAGGACGAATCCCTGGCGAAATCGAAATAGAGCCCTCTTATTTCTTATCAATTTGATCGTGAGCACAATTTGATCGTGAGCACAACGAATATGCCTAAGGCTGAACCCGCAACTGAGTCACCCAAAGGCCGGCCTGTGCCTTTGCTGGACTTGAAGGCGCAGTACGCAACTATCCGCGAAGAGGTCCGCGCAGCGATTGATCGGGTCGCTGAATCGCAGCATTTCATTCTTGGTCCTGAGGTTGAGGCGCTCGAAAAAGAGGTGGCCGCTTACTCGCAGTGCCGGTTCGGCATAGGCGTATCGTCCGGCTCTGACGCGTTGCTCGTCACTCTAATGGCCATCGACCTCGAGCCGGGTGACGAGGTGCTGACCACGCCGTATACGTTTTTCGCCACCGCGGGGGCCGTTTCGCGACTGGGAGCGAAACCAGTTTTCGTTGATATCGACCCGCTGACTTTCAATATCGATCCGACAGCTCTGGAAGCCGCCGTCACTGACCGCACACGCGCGATCATCCCGGTTCATCTGTACGGGCAGATGGCAGAGATGGATCCGATCATGGAGATCGCAAAGCGGCATAACCTTTATGTGATCGAGGACGCCGCGCAAGCTATTGGTTCTGAATACAAAGGCAGGCGGGCCGGCTCGATAGGCCATTTCGGGTGCTTCAGCTTTTTTCCGTCGAAGAACCTCGGCGGCTTCGGTGACGGCGGCATGGTCACGTCGAATGATCCGGAGTTGGCCGATCGCGTGAAGCTGCTGCGCAATCACGGTTACCGTCCGAAGTATTACAACAAAGTCGTGGGCGGAAACTTTCGTCTGGATGCGATTCAGGCTGCGATCCTGCGCGTGAAGTTGAAATATCTCGACCAGTGGACCGAAGCGCGTCAGCGAAACGCGGCGCGCTACAGTGAACTGTTTAAGGAAGCTGAATTGAGCATCGATCCGAAACAGGTGACTTCTTGGCAAGCTGATGCTCGTTTTGAAGAGACGTCGGGTGTGGTCTTGCCGGTAGAAGCGCACGCCGGCCGCCACATCTACAACCAGTTCGTCATTCGCAACGGACAGCGCGATAAACTTATGGCCTTCCTCAAAGAGCGCCAGATCGGGACCGAAATTTATTACCCCGTGCCGATGCACATTCAAGAGTGCTTCGCGGAATTAGGTTACCGGGCAGGCGACTTTCTCGAGAGTGAGCGCGCGGCGGCCGAGACTCTGGCGTTGCCGATTTATCCGGAACTAACGGACGACATGTTGGCAACCGTGGTTGACGCGGTAGAAGAGTTTTGTAAAGGCCAGTAGTCTGAAATCGCGCGAAGGCTTTGTTCGGTCATGCGAAACGGGAAGATACAGATTTAACGGCGCGATATACCTTTCGTGCCTTCTTGTACATTCCTTTTTGAATCAGCTTTGCATATGAATCGTAATCCCAAAATGTTTTCTTAGGGAGGTTCATAATCGCTTCAAACTGGTCATCGATCAGACCCAGCTTCTTGATTACATACTCCCGGTCCTGCTCCTGTAAATCAGCCGGATAAGTTTCGTTCTCGAGTTCGCGCAACGCCTCGTCCCGAGTAATTTCGCCCGAACAAATCAGGCTGGAAAGATGGGACTTTCTTTTATCAAAGCCGAATTTTTTGGGCAGAATGTATCCCTGATAAAACCTGGTGTAGACGCTCTCGTAATGCTTGCCGCCGTAATACTTCCAGTCCAGCTCTTTTTGCAATAAAAGCATCGCATCTTTTTTAACGTAGTCCAGGTAGTTGAGGATTTCCAGGCGCTGCGTCGCGCCATACCCGCGCAGGTAATTCCGCAGCGTCAGATGCGGAAATGTTTTGATAGGTACCGAACCAAATTGTTTGTGGACGCTCGCGATGTACTTCCAATCGCGATGCCCTTGTGACCATGCCGACGGAAGATGCGTCTCGGTCCGATGATTATCTCCCCAAATCGTATGACTGATGCCCAGTCTTTCAGCAGTCTGGTAGATAATCGCTTGAATCGCGTGGTCGCTGGGAATCTCCGAGTCCGGCGTCGAGGCTTTTAAAAAGGAGAGTTGAATGTCGCGGAACTCTATCCAGTCAATGACGTACGTGTACAGTTCAATATTGAGCTTCGTCAGAGTGTTTTCGATGTTCTTGACGGCCAGCTCTGAATCCCAACCGTTATCGAGATGGACGGCCAGAGGTCTGAGGCCGAGTTGCTTAACCTGGTATGCGACGTAGGTGCTGTCCACGCCACCGCTGACGCCGATTACGCAGTCGTACTTCTTGTTCGCGCCGTCCTTCTTTATTCTCTCGACGATCGCTTGCAATCGTCGCGCTGCGTCCTCTCCGGTGAAGACGGCTTCCGCCACTGACTGGTCATGACTGCGGCAATGATTGCAGACGCCCTGCTCGTCAAACTGAATATCCGGATCGGTAGTATCCATGACACACTTGGCGCAAACGATCTGATCCTTAGGCGATGTAAGCGTACTTGTCATTAATTCAATTCGCGCTCTAATTCCTTGATTGATGGATAAGTTATCAAGACTGACCGGTACTGGCCTTGAAAGACAAACATACTGCCGGCGGAAACGGCCGAAGCGCCGCCTTTCTTAACGGCATCGGCGAAATCATCCAGGTCACCCGCGCCCCCGCATGCGATGACTGGTACAGTAACAGCTTCCGAGACTTTTTTGGTCAACGTCAGATCATAGCCCATCATCGTCCCATCGCGGTCGATGGAATTCACCAACAACTCCCCCGCTCCCATTTCCTGCATTTGAACGGCAAACTCAACGGGGTCAAGTTTAGAGTCCTTCTTGCCGCCGTGCGTAAAGACGCGGTACTTGCCGAACAAATTCTTCTTAACGTCAATTGAAACGACGATGCTCTGGCTGCCAAACAAATCGGCCGCCCGTTTTATGAGAGAAGGATTTTCCACCGCCTGAGTGTTAATGGCCACCTTCTCGACCCCCAGCTTAAACAATTCAGCGATATCTTCCACACTGCTGACACCGCCGCCGTAACAAAACGGCATAAAACATTCGGTGGCAATTTGTGAGATTAGCTTAACCGGAGGCTTTCGGTTCTCAGTGGTCGCGCTGATATCGAGAAAGATTAACTCGTCAACTTCCTTCTCGTTGAAAATCTTGACGGCGTTAAGCGGGTCACCGACATATTTCGGGTTTTTGAATCTAACTGTCTTGACCAGGCCCTCGTTTTTCAGCAACAAACAGGGGATGACTCTGGCTTTGAGCATGTTATCCGTTCACAAAGTTCTGAAAGACTTTCATGCCGAACTTGTGGCTCTTCTCAGGATGAAATTGAGTCCCCCAAATATTTTCGCGCCTGACCGAGGAAGTAAACTCATGGCCATAATGGGTGGTCGCGAGGATGTCGGAATCTTTGTTACATCTGACATAGTAGGAATGAACGAAATAGAACTTGGGTTCGGCGTGCATATCACGGAAAATGCCGTTCTCGTGCTTGATCGTAACGGAGTTCCAGCCCATGTGCGGCACTTTGAGCGCCGATTCGTTCTTCTCAAACTTGAATTTCAAAGTTTCGCCGTCAATCCACCCTAACCCCGGTCGCTCACCTTCCTCACTTCCTTTGGTCAGCAGTTGCATGCCGAGGCAAATACCGAGAACCGGGACCTTGTCCTCAAGCGCTTTTCGGTTCAGAACCGGCAGCAATCCAAGTTGAGCCAGATTGGTCATACCGGTATCAAACGCTCCCACGCCTGGCAAAATAAGTTTTTCTGCTCGTTCGATTATTGATACATCACACGTAACTATGGCCTGTTCGCCGATCTTTTTGAGCATATTGGCGATCGAACCAACGTTGCCCATTTTGTAATCGATGATCGCAATCATAGTTTCTGTGCGGGCAGTCAAAATGTTCTACGTGCGCCAGCCGATAATCGGTCTCAGGTTGAATTGCGCCCAAGCGTGAAGTTGATTGCTTTACGGAAAACACGCTGCAGTCGAAAGCCGCGCCAGTAACCAACAGAATCAAATACAAATCTCATCATTAAGAAAGGTATTATAGCAGTCGCCAGCATCAGCGAAGACGATCCCTCATAAACAGAGCGCATCGATTTACGAAGCACATTGAGTTTTCTGGATAGAAAGGAAAAATATACGACAATGAAGGAGCCCTGAAAACGTCTGTAGTCAGTTTCGGGAAGAATTCTATTCAACCATAAGGGCGTTGGCGATTCAACGAAAGCAAATCCGCCGACAGAAAGCATATAAAACAATACGGGATAGGCGTTATTCATTGGGTTTTGGCTGACTCTTCCCCTCGATGTCCATGCGGGGACCTTTAGATCTCCAATTCTTTTGAGGCTATGTAGTCCATAGAAAAATCCGTCATCGTAATACCAGCAGAGCTTTATCAAACGTCCCCACGCCGTACGAGCAGAATAATCGGGACGTCTGATTTTACCATTGCCAAATGGGTTGCCGCTCTCGTTAATAAACATGTAAGGACCAAACGCGGTCGCACACTGAGAATTTGCCGCCAGAGCATTCACCAGCAAACTGATGAAGTGTTTATCCCAGACGTCATCCGCGGCCGCCCACATGAAAAAATCGCCGCGGGCCTCATTAAGCAGAAAATTAAAATTTGCTGAAGGGCCTCGGTTTTCAGGTTGGCGAACGTAGCGAATCCTACCGTCCCTCTGCAAGTACTCCTGACAAATGTCTGGGGTTCGATCAGACGAAGCATTATCCGAAATAATAAGTTCGAAATCTTCGTAATCCTGACCCAGAAGAGAGTCTAAAGCCTCACGCAAATACTCTTCGCCGTTGTAGACAGGCATGCCAATACTGACCAGAGGCCCCCTCCCGGTTTCTCGATTATTGTTACCTGCGTCAACCACTGCTGAGTCCCATTCCTCGTCTCGACTGGTTCCGTGTATCTGATCGTTATCTTACTCGGTTGATAATACCATCAGGCCAGTAAGTAATGCGCTGGGTGACGGCGCTTTCATTGAAGGGAAAGGGAGGCTCGACTAGCGCAAAATCGGCGTGCTGCGCCACAAATTCGCGGGCAGCTTCACGCGGATTGTTCCACGACCAGTCCGGTTTCGTACGGGGTGCGCCGGGTAACTGGCCCATAATTCCATCCATGGCCACAATGTAGGAGTCCTTGGTAACGAGCGGCGCATAAGCATTCAACTCCGCTAACACATGGTTCTTTGAATGATCAGAATCAAGGAACACCATTACTTTGTCATTTGAACCAATCTGTGAGCTGACACGGGCAACGACACTTTCGTCGACCGAACTGCCTTCGATTAAGGTAATCAGCGGGGATAACTCATGCTGCTCTATTGCGGCGCGATTATGCGGCCGTATTTCAATGTCAATTCCGATCACTCGGCCGCGTTCGATAGCTTTCATGAGCGACGCGTAGAACACGAGCGAGCCGCCATGCGCCACTCCGGTCTCAATAATGACGTCCGGCTTAACAGAGTAAATCAACTCCTGCAAACGGATCATGTCTTCAGGAAGCTGAATCATGGGCCGCCCCATCCACGTGAAACTGTAAACATATTTCGCGGCCCAGCCCGCGCGCAGCCACGCCTGAGAAATTAGAGAGAAAGCTTCGGGCGTATTCATCGCATAGTTGATTGCGCCCTCTTCGTTCTCGACAATTACCTGATCGTTCTTCAAATCAATTTTTATAATGGCTTTCATCGTGTTGCGGGCGTGTAAAGTTTAGCTATTTGATGTTAATTCTCTGGTATAGAGAAGCGTTCTGGGGGCCGTAATTACCAATTTGTGGAATCATTGCAGCGACTTGATGAATGGGATGGTTATAGTCAATGGGCTCGTTATTCATCTTCGCAATGTAAGAGTATAAAAGACGCGTGATTAGATAGTATGAGGAGGATAAGGAGTCTTTACTTATCAATCTCATTTTTTTGGAAACATAGTTATCGAACTCATCGGTCAGCAGCGTCAAATGCTCATGTATCGGAAGAGGCGTGAGATCCATCTTCCGTCGATCTTCATTCAGCTTTGTATAACCAGCAAGGTAAGATTCAATATATAAGAGCATGCCATCAGGGTTCAACAGGTCATGAACTTTATCTAAGACTTTTTTCTGCATCTCCAAACTTTCGATGTTCTGAAACACTCGAATTGCATAAATAAAATCATATTTCTGTGTGATCGCGTCTTGCAGTACATCTAGCTTCTTAAATTCGAGATTGAGCGGGGATTCTGGTTGAGAGTATTTCTCTGCGACGTTGATCATGTCGGGATTGATATCTACGCCCACGAATCTAGACTCTTGATTCGACTTGGCTAGTCTGCTAGTTGAATAACCATTAGCACACCCGAAATCCATTATCCACCGACACGAATGGGCCTTTATGATCTTATCCACGTAAGCGATCTCGATCTCTCTTAACCAAATGTCATTCGTGTTCGCCCTAGGATCGCTCTCATAGAGCCGGGCTCTTTCAGTCCAGAACGTTATCATCTTCTCTTTCTTACTAATATCCATTAAAGAACCTCCGTATGCTGTCAATGATCCGATCGAGCGTTTCAATCTTCATCATCGAGTGAAGCGGCAGCGAGACAACTTCGTGCCCAACCCGCTCAGTGACTGAAAGATCGCCGCGGCGACAATCCTTCAGCAGCGTGAACCAGTGACCGGGCTGCCAGTGGATGCCGGTGTCAATGCCGAGATCAGCGAGACGCGCGCGGAAGTCATCGCGCCGCCCGCCGAGAACGCGCACGTAATAGAGGAACGGCGTGATGTCGTTGAAATTAGTTTTGGGGACAATCAGGCCGGCCAAGGTCCCCAGGTTCTCGTTGTAATAACGACACGCGGCGCGCCGGCTTTCGCCGATCTTTTCCATCTTGGCGAGTTGAGCAAGCCCGATGGCGGCGTGCAGGTTCGGCATGTGGTAGCGGAAGCCGATCATCCGCATGTCGTAAGTCCAGGCCCGGGCATTCGTGTACATGACCGTCGCGGGCTGGCTCATGCCAATCAGTCGCGTCTGGTGCAGGCGCGCCAGTTCTTTTTCGGAGCGGACGATAATCGCTCCGCCGTCCACACATGTGATCGTCTTGACTGGATCGAAGCTGAACATCGCCACGTCTGAGAAGCTGCCGACCGACCGCCCTTTGTACTTCGAGCCGAACGAGTGCGCCGCATCGTGCAGCACGCGGACGCCGTGTGCTTTTGCGAAATCTGCAACCCGATCGTGGTCGCAGAGCACACAGTCGTAGTCCATTACGATAATCGCCTTCGTACGCGGCGTGACAAGCTGTTCGGCTTTGTCGAGATCTATGCACAACGAGTCTTCATCGATGTCGCAAAAGACGGGCTCGGCGCCGGTAGCCAGGATCGCCTGGAAATCGGCGGCGTTGTTGAAGGAAGGCGTGATCACCTCGTCGTCGGGCCCCACGCCCATGGAAAGCAAGCCCAGATGAATTGCCGCATGACCCGTGCTGACTGCCGCTACGTAACGGTCGGTTGCGCCGAGAAAGTTTTTAAGCGCCTCTTCGAACTCACCGACGTAGCTGCCCATGCCCAGCCAACCCAGCTCCAGCGAACGCCTGCTGGCATCAAGCTCTTCCGCCTCAATGAGCGGTCTAAAAACAGGAATCTTTTCGGCGACCATTGTTGGTTTTACTCCCGCACTCTCAGTGTCGGCGATCAATTGTTTCATAAGAGAACTCTCAGAAGTCGATGTGCCGTTCATGCGAGTCTGTTCTGTTGCGTCATTCATTCGGTTTCCCCTGAACGTTCGGTGATCAACTCAAATTTCCTGTCTCGCGGCGATATAAGAGTAACCGGCAGCGGCCAGTCAATCCGCAGGCGGGGATCATCCCAGCGCAGGCCACGGGCCGATTCCGGATGATAGTATTCCGAAACCTGGTAAAAAAGTTCGGTCGCGTCCTTGAGCGTCTGATAGCCGTGGGCAAAGCCTTCCGGTACATAAAGCATGCGACGGTTGTCGTCCGTGAGTTCGACGCCTACCCACTTGTAGCAGGTAGGAGAATTCGGCCGCAGGTCGACTGCGACATCGAATATGCTCCCACGTGTACAGCGTACTAACTTGGCTTCCGCATGAGGTTCTACCTGGAAGTGCAGTCCGCGCACCGTTCCCCGGCGCTTGTTAAAGGAAAGATTGCATTGCGCCAGTCGCGGGTTCAAGCCTCGGTCAGCGAATTCCTCTGGCGCCCAGGAGCGCGCAAAGAAGCCACGCTCGTCCTCAAGGATCTCAGGGTCGACGATGAAAACTCCGCTCAATTCGGTTTCTGTAAAGATCATAGTTCGACCATCAATCGAGGAATAGGAACAAAAGTTAACCTCTTACGGTCTTCCATCCTCGATGATCAAACAACTCTTACCTCTGGGACGGGAATAATGAAACGTCCGCCACGGCGGCGATATTCGGCCTGCTGCTCGAGGATTTCCTCTGCGAAGTTCCATGTCAGCAGCAAAACGTAATCCGGCATTTGCTCTAACAGCTTATCGGGAGCATGAATTGGCAGGTGGGTGCCAGGCGTGTAGTGGCCCTGTTTGACCGTGCTTCGATCCACGACAAACTCTACTATCTCCTGCCCGATTCCAAAATAATTCATCAGCGTGCTGCCCTTGGCCGAAGCACCATAGGCCGCGAGTCGTTTGCCTTCCTGCTTGAAACTACCAAGCAAGCTTTTGAGTTGACTCTGCAGGCCTTCAATACTCTTCGCGAAGGCCCGATAGAATGCAATGGTCTCCATGCCACGTTCTTTCTCGGCTTTTAGCATCTCCGTGACGGCCTGAGATTGCTGCGCCCGTCCTTCGTTCATCCTCTCGTCTTCACGGGCTGCAAAAATGCGTAAAGACCCACCGTGAATCGGCAAATGCTCAACATCCTTTATGAGCAGGTTGTGTCTTCGGAACAAGCGGTCGAGCGTCGTCAGTGAGAAGTAGCATAGATGCTCGTGGTAAATGGTATCAAACTCACAACTATCAATTAGATCTCCAACGTAAGGCACTTCTATTACTGCGACCCCGGTGTCCTTGAGTAGAACCGCGATGCCGTTGACGACGCTGTTCAAGTCCGCGACGTGCGCCAGCACGTTGTTAGCGTGGATGACATCGGCACGCCGGCCGGACCTTCGCAATTGATGAGCAATTGATTCATCGAAAAACTCACAGATGGTTGGTATGCCGCGCTCATCGACCGCAACCCGGGCAATGTTTGTAGCGGGCTCGATGCCCAGCACCGGAATGCCGCGATCCTTATAATTCTGCAGCAGGTACCCATCATTGCTGGCAATTTCCACCACCAGACTCTCAGCATTCAGATCTTGTTCCGTAGCGAGGCGCGCCGCGATTTCCTCGGCATGACGCAGCATCGTGTCCGAGAATGAAGACCGATAGAAATACTCGCGGAACAGGACCTCAGGCGGGACCGTCACAGTGATCTGCACCAGCGCGCAGCTTGAACAAAAGGCCAGATCCAACGGATAGGTCGGCTCAGGGACGCTTAGCTCGTCCGCCGTGAGCAGGCGATTGGCGAGCGGCATACGGCCCAGCGACAAAACAACTTCAAGCCCACTCGCCCCACAGGACCGGCAAGCCGGTATCATGAGCGTCAGCTCGTCGATCTTCTCATTTACGTCAATGATTGCCTTCATGGCTCAGCGCGAATCTGTTTGATTGTCCCTGGTTGCTGCTGCTGCAAAAAGCTCAGGTTTGTTCTAGGCGATGTCATTGCGCCGCGAAGAAATCCTGGTACCACCGGATCGTATGACTAATACCATCTTCAAGTGTGAAAAGCGGTTGCCAATCAAGCATCCGGCGCGCCTTGGCCGCACTCAGGTATTGATGGCGGATCTCATTGCTAGCGTCGTTGCGTATATCCAACTCGAGGTCTGAGCCCATCAAGTGCAAAATTCGATCAGCCAGTTCGCGCACGGTCACCTGGATTTCATTTGAGAAGTTAAAGGCGTGTCCGGCGACTTCCGGCCGGCGGGCGAGTTGTTCCGCGAGTAACATGTAAACATGTGCGCCATCCTCGACGTAAAAATAATCGCGCACCAGGCTTCCGTCCGACCGGATTACAGGTCTTTGTCCGCGCAAGACCGAACGAATCGTGCCGGGCACAATTCGGCTCCAATTCAAATCGCCGCCGCCATAGAAATTTCCGCAGCGCGCGACGACCACCGGCGACTGATAAGTAGCAGCATAGCTCTGCGCGATAAGGTCCGCGCATGATTTACTGACATCATAAGGATGCTTTCCGCGCAGCGGAGCATCCTCGTCGTAGGGCAACTGCTCGTGGTCACCGTAAGCCTTATCTGACGAAGCGATCACAATTTGCTTCACCAGCGGACTGCGGCGGCACGCTTCGAGCAAGCGCCATGTTCCGGCTATGTTCGTCTCAAATGTGGAAGCAGGGTTACGGTTTGCGATTGGGACGATAGTTTGCGCCGCAAGGTGGATAACCGTTTCTATCTCGTATTCGCCCAGCACCCGCTCAAGCAGTCCGAACTCGCACAGATCTCCGCGCGCGACCTTGACCCGTTCCAACAGCTGAGTGCGCACCAACTCACTCTGCGGCACCCAGTCGCGTATCAGGCAGACCACATCGGCGCGACTCTCGACTAAGCGCTTGGCCAGCCAGCTACCCACGAGTCCGGTCGCGCCGGTCACAAGAGTGGGACGATCCAGCCAGAAATTGGTTTGACTTCCGCTCAATCCCAAACTTTCCATGGCGCACGTTGCTCTTGCCACAAGCTCTCTAACAAACGTTTATCGCGCAGTGTGTCCATGCATTGCCAGAAGCCTTCGTGCCGATAGGCAGCCAGTTGTCGATCTGCCGCCAGCCGTTCCAGCCCGTCAATTTCAAGGCTACTCGCGTCACCTTTGAGGTACTTGAATATCTCAGGCTCAAATACCAGATAGCCGCCATTGATCCAACCTTCTCCAATCTGTGGCTTCTCGGTAAAGTCAGTCACAATATCGCCGTCGAAGATCAGTCCCCCGAACCGAGCGGGCGGGCGCACGGCCGTCACCGTAGCAATCAGCCCGTGCGCTTTGTGAAAACTGAGCAGTTGTTGTAAGTCAATATCACACACACCGTCGCCGTAAGTAAGCATGAAGGTGCCGTCATTAAGAAAAGGTTCCACGCGCTTTAGGCGTCCGCCAGTGTTAGTGTTCTGCCCGGTGTTCTTCAGATGAATTAGCCAGTCCTCGCATTCGTGGTCGTGCTTCTCGACCTGACCGCTTACCATGTCAATACTAATACTCCCGTCGAGGCTGTAATAATCCATGAAGAAGCGTTTGATAATTTCGCCACGGTAGCCAAGCGCGATGTAAAACTCTTTAAGTCCGCAGTGGGCGTAATGCTTCATGATGTGCCAGAGAAGCGGACGACCGCCGATATCGACCATGGGTTTTGGCTTGATTTCAGTTTCTTCCGCGAGTCTCGTGCCCAGGCCCCCGGCGAGAACAACCACTTTCATAACGCCCTCTCCTCAGTATGCACCTTGGTCGGCTCTCCACTCGGTTTGTAACGGGTCGTCCATTGCAGAAGTGGCCTGACAACACCCGGAACAGCGCCCGCATAGTCTCCGCGAGCTGAGTTACCTTCAAGGGTATCAACGATCTGAAAAGCGACGACATCAGGTTCGTAAAAATGCACAATGGTGGGATCCATAGTGCTGACAGCGGCGCCGACGCTTATCGAGCCCTCGGAAAGGAAGTTGCCGGGTATCCAAGCCGTGCTGACATAAGAGCCGACGGGTCGCGGACGCCTGCGCCATTCCGGGTCCTGATCTGAGGCAACGAAAGCGCAGACCCCCTCTTCATTAAAGAAGTGATAGTTTGGCACCAATACTGAGCCCGGCTGTAGGACGTCAAACTCAATCTCAATCCCAACTGGTTGCCGGATATCAATGGCTTCCGGGATGCGCCCGTCTTCCGTACGCACTCTCACGGCCCTTAAGCGCGTAATCTCATTCCCGGGTGAGTCTTCGGCCCATTCGCGAGCCGCCATCGTGCCTGTCCCCGCTCGCAGGTAAGCTCCCACAACTTGATGCGCTGACCCATCGGCCACTACGCGACCTCTATCTAAAAGTATCGCCCGATGGCAAAGCCGAGTGATAGCGCTCATATTATGGGAAACGAAAAACACGGCGCGCCCGTGTTCACCCACCTCCTGCATCTTGTTCAAACATTTCTTCTGAAAACCCGCGTCGCCAACAGCGAGGACTTCATCAACCAAAAGTATTTCCGGTTCTAAATGCGCGGCGACCGCGAATGCAAGACGCACATACATACCGCTGCTGTATCGCTTCACGGGGGTGTCAACGAATTTTTCAATTTCAGCGAACGCAACGATTTCGTCAAACCGACTCTTGATCTCACTCTTTTTCATTCCCAGAATTGCGCCGTTTAGATAGATGTTCTCACGGCCAGTGAGCTCGGGATGAAACCCGGTGCCGACCTCTAGGAGTGAGGCCACCCGCCCGTTGAGGGATGCTTCACCTAAGGTTGGCATCGTGATGCGGGAAAGGATTTTCAGCAGCGTGGACTTGCCGGCCCCGTTGCGTCCAATGAGGCCGACTGCTTCGCCAGGCTTCACCTCAAAAGAAACATCTTTGAGAGCCCAGAAAGTGCGATCGCCAGGCACTTCGTGCCCATTGGTGCGCTGCCGGCGAAATGGAGCGCTAATAGCGTTAGCTATAGTATCGCGGAGCGCCTTGTAGTTTTCACGCTCACCAATGCGGTACTGTTTGCCAATTCCGTTACAGCGAATAGCCGGTTCATTCATAGCTCAAACTATGTCGGCGAAAGTCGCCTCCATGCGACGAAAGTAATATAGGCCGCCGACTAAAACCAAAATGACTACTCCTACCGAAACCGCTAACAGGCCTCCCGGGCCTTCTGCTTTGCCAAGCAACGCCCAGCGGAAGCCTTCAACCACGCCCGCCATTGGGTTAATGCCATAGAGCGCGCGCCAGCGAGGCGGGACGATCGAACTAGGGTAAACTACCGGCGTAATAAAAAACCAGAGCTGCGTCAGAAAGGTGAGGGTGTAGCGCACATCCCGGTACTTTACATTCAAGGCCGAGAGCCAGAGGCCCACGCCGAGTGCGGTCAACACCGCGAGCAAGAGAAACAAAGGCAAGGTGAAGATTGCGATACTCGGTCTGATGCCGTAGTAACCCATCATACCCAGCAGTATCACGAACGCTATGGCGAAATCGACCACCCCTCCGAGGACGGCAGAAATTGGTACTACCAGGCGCGGAAAGTAAACTTTGGTAATCAGTCTCTCACTCGCGACAAGGCTGTTGCTTGATTCGGTCAGTGCGTGCGCGAAAAGCTGCCATGGCAACAGGGCGCAATAAGTGAAGACTGGATAAGGCACTCCGTTTGAAGGGATTCCCGCCAGGCGACCAAAAAACAGACTGAAGACAATCATCATAAAGAGAGGTTGAATGATTGCCCACGCGGCTCCGAGGGCCGTTTGTTTGTAGCGCACCTTAATGTCGCGCCAGGTAAGAAAATAGAGTAACTCGCGATAGGCCCATAACTCTCTTTGATTGAGTGGAACCAAGCCACGCGCTGGACGGATGAAAAGAGTCTCAGCAACGGAATTTGATTGATGCGGGCTCTCGCTTCGCCTCCCCTTCTCGATTGTATCGGATTGCCCTTTGATAGTTTTTCTTACTCCCATATAAGGTCCTGGCAACCCTACTGGCTGACCTCAACGACCTGTCCTAAACCGAAGACTGTAGCGAACATTTCAACTTGACGTAGGTGTCGAGGACTTCTCGAGTGGCGCGACTGAGCGCTCTCTCGGCGCTCAGAAACTTTCCGTGTCTTGGTGGCAGGAGGCTTCAGCGTTAGACTGCCGCTTGCAATCGAGTTCATCGGAACCTGGAGAACAAAAAGCGTTTAAGGATTTTCATACCTCGACTTACCGACTCATCGAGTCTTCATCTCGTCGATTGCATCGCCAGTAGAGAAGAAGGGCAGTCTAGCCGCAGCCCGCTGCCGCGGTCAAGCAAGCGCGAAGCCCGCCTAGACAGAAACGCCCGTCGACGGATGAGTCGGCGGACGTTTCAAGTCGAGCTCGCTTTAAAACTACTGCTGCGTTTGAAAATTACTGCTGCGTTTGCGGTGAAATGGCGCCGCCCACGAAGTTATTGGAGTTGCCGTCGTAAACGTTGTCGCCAAACGACCGCAACGTTCCACCTGCGAAGTTGACGCCCGTGGGATTCCCAGTTATGGTCGAATGCGTGATGCGGCTCGTCGCCCCGGCTAAATTGATGCCGGTTGTGCAGGCCGAAATCGTGCAATTTATGATACTCACCCCCAAAGAAGCGGCAGCCACATCCACACCTCTGTCCTGGTTTGAGATATAGCTGTTACGCAGGACGCCGACGGCATTCGTGCCTAAGATCACACCATCACCCGAGGACGGGTTCGCATGTCTAATGCTCAATTCGTCCATGATCGCCGCTATGAAACTGCCCCCGCCAGTGGCCGAGGCGTTAACGCCGGCCGCGGAGTTGTAGATGCTGACGTCCTGCATGTGGAGTTCATAGGAAATGCCGGCCGCCGTCGTCGCCACCCTCACTCCGTTCTGAGTGAAATTAAAGATCTGACAGTGCTCGATATTGACGGACTTGCCGGATATGAAGTTTACGCCGTTCAGACCGGTCATGAAGGGTGAAACGTTCCCCCCCGCCCCGTTGATCGAGAGCTTGCGCAGCGTGACAACGGCCGTGTTGGGCGCTCCCGACAGGCTGTCGTTGATAGTGACGCCGTTGGTGCTGCTGGCGAGAATCGAGCCAAAGCCTCCGCCCCACGTGCCGTCAATGGTTATGTTCTTCGTGATGGTGACCGCGCCGAAACCGCCTGGATCAAGCGCGTCGATCTCACCGCCGTTGGCGGTCTTCGAGATGGCACCAGCAAAGGTCTTGCACGGGGCCGTGCGGCTGCATGGGTTAACGTCGTCGCCGACGCCTGAGACCCAGGTGCGGGTAGCCTGTGCCTGGGCCACGGATGCAATCGCGAACAGGAAGGTCGCGATTACAGCAAGCTTAATAGTGAACCGAAACTTGTTCATTTGGAGTCTCCTTTTTTTCTGGTTGAAAGTTGGGGATGGCCACCAGTAGAACACGGATCCTTCCGGCCACTGTTGCGCCGAGTCTTCCCATTGTTGACAAAAAATACTTAGTCATGAAAAGGCCTGATAAAGCCATTTATTGAAGCAGGAGTGCGTCTGCTGGACGCACTCCCGTTTTGGTCCTCAAGTACACGGATTGTTTGTACAGCCGATTGCATTCCTGATGTGATTGGCCGTACTTATCCACGCGTTTCCGGTTGCTGCCGACACATCACCATGGCTGATGAAGCCCTGGACTGAGTTAACGAAATCAGACAGCTTGGCACAGGCGCCATTCTGGTTGTTATTCTGAATGTGCTGTTTGGCGGCATCCAGTTTGGAGAGCAAGCCATTTCGCTGCGGTCCGCTCAGTTGTTGATTACCAGCGACGCTGGCCCTCAGGTCGTCAATTGTCTGCAACACGGTCTTCACCGTTACCGTGAAGCTGCATGACGACGTGTTGTTGTGAATATCCGTCGCTGTGTAAGTCACGGTCGTGGTGCCAATCGGGAATACTGATCCGCTGGCAGGTCCCGCCGTACGCACAACTGACTGGACGCCGCAATTGTCGGTCGCAGTAGCGGCGGCAAACGTGGCGATTGCGCCCGATGGGCACGTAGGTTCAAGCACGATGTTGGCCGGACAACTGATGACCGGAGGAGTGTTGTCAACCACCGTAACCACTTGTTGCGCCGTTCCGGTATTGCCATGAGCATCGGTAGCTGAATACGTCAGCGTGGTTTGCCCAACCGGGAAGACGTTTCCGGCCGGTACGCCACTGCGTGACACAGCTCCCACACCCGGACAATTATCCGTCGCGGACCCGGTGCCCAACGTTCCGTCGAGGTCATTGACGGTAACGTTGCAAGAAGTCGCGCCCGCTCCGGTATAAAGCGTAACCGGCCCTGGTGGCGTGACAACTGGCGGCGTGTTATCGATCACAGTCACCGTCTGCGTGTCTTGCGCCGTATTGCCTACTCTGTCGGTCACGGTGTAGGTGATTGTGGTAGTTCCGACCGGGAAGTTGTTGCCCGCCGGAACACCGGTACGCGTGACTACGAAGCCCGGACAGTTATCACTGGCCGTGGCCGTGCCGAGCGTTGCGTCGCCCACAAACGCGCCGCACGTGGTCGCTCCCGGACCGGTGTAAACGGTCAGGTTTTGCGGCGCGTCGATCGTCGGGTTGATATTCGGATTCTCGTTCACCCTTACGGTCTGAGTGCCCGACGTGCTGTTCCCAGCTGAATCCGTAGCCGTATACGTTATAACGGTTGTGCCGGTTGGGAAGACGAAGCTGTCACACGTTCGGTTCGGATTTCCCGGTGTCGGGCACGCAACCTGTGGAATGCCCGTCCGGCTGATATTCACCGAAGAGCTGCAGTTGTCTTCCGCCGTTGCTACGAATTGCTCCTCATCGAGCAACACAGAACACTGATCAGTGCTCGTGGTGATGCTCGGGGGCACATGCAGCGTCGGGGCCTCCGTGTCGTTGCCGATCACGGTTATCGTTTGTGTACACGACGCGGACCCAACGCTGTTGGTGGCGGTCCACTCAATGAAAGTGTTGCCTGCCGGGTACGGATCCGTCAAAGCCAACCCGTCACTACGCTCGCTGGTAACCGTTACATTGGGACCGGTAGTGGTTGGTGTCCCAATCTCGGCAGCAGTAGCCGTGTAAGTGCACCCGTTGCTGGATGTAAACGTCTTGTTAGACGGGCAGCTAATGGTGGGCGCATCTTGCGACGTTACGACGATTGTCTGTACGCAATTGGCTTGACGATCGTACTGATCGGTGGCTGTCCATGTGATATAGGTCGTGCCAATCGGGTAAGTGTCATTCACCGGCCGCTCGTCACTTCGCTGGCTGGTTATGACTACGCCAGTACCGGTCGCCGTAGGCGTTCCCACATTGACAGTCGCTTCTGATTGCCCCGATGGCGCCTGAACGGTTTGGTTTGCGGGACAAGTAATCGTCGGCGCTGCAGCCTCAATAACCGTGACGGTGAAGCTACAAGATCCACCGCCCGTCGATGAGGTTGCTGTGACGGTAGTCGTTCCGGTTGGGAAGAAAGATCCGGAAGCGTGGTCATATGCCACGGTGCCACAACTCCCGAACGTCTCAGGTGCGGCGAAGTTAACATTCGCGCCACCGGTCGTATTTTGGGCCGTAGTAATATTGTTCGGGCATTCGAGCATACAGTCAGGTGGGTTACCGCCTCCGGCGCCGATCGTAACGGGGTCTGCGCTGGCCGTATTGTCCGAAGCTTCGAGCTCAGTGGTGTCACTTGATACTTTAGCGGTGTTAATGATTTGTGCGCCCGAAGATCCGCTTGCCGTGTAAACAATTTCGAACACGGCGGCTTCTCCCGGGTTCAAAAACAGCGGATTAGGGTTCGTTCCCCTGGTGCAAACGACCGGACTTGATCCCGTGCAAGAGAAGCTTGGCCCGGAAATCTGGGTGACGGAAACGAACGTTGCGTTTGTCACAGAAGTAGCGGGTGGCGCTGGATCGGTCAATACGACATTTTCCGCTGGGTTCGGTCCGTAGTTATAAATCGATATATTGAAGGTAACATTGCTGCCGTTATCGACCGTTGATTGGTGTGCCGACTTGCCTATCGAAAGATCAGCATACGGCTGCTGGTCCTGCACGTTGAACGGAGTACCAAGGAGCACCGTGCCTCTACTGGAAATCAGATTTACTTTCCAAGTTCCCCGGTTATCAACCAGGGCGTTGTCAATCAGCTCGGTCGCGGCTGTTGGCAACGTAAAACTGTCAGTCTGCGGATCGCTGGTGACCGCGGTCAACTGACGAATGTTGCCCGCCGGATCAACCCAGGAGATACGGCGATTGAAACTTGGGTCGACGCCTTGCACTTTGACGCACACTGTATCGCCTAAGGTGAAAAGGGTCTTCGGTGTGGCGCAGTCTGCTGCATAGGTAGACATTGCGGGACCGGTGCTGACGGTAAAAATCGGCGGATTCCCGACAATCGAAGAATCAGGAGGAGTTACTTGGCCGATGGTGGCTTTCCAGGTGTCGGCTGTCGGAGGAACGAAAAGGAAATATTGCGGATTCTGGGTGATCGTTCCACCGTTCGTCTGGTTGAGCTGTGAATCGATCCAGTTCATGTAATAGTTTCCGGGGTTAGTCGTCACATCGACACCGTTGGTCTTCGCGCAGACTGTCTCTCCCACGTTGAAGGCCGTCTTTGGGTTCACACAGTCAGCCGCAAAGAGCTCGACAGTCTCGCCCAGCACTGGCAGCGCGACGTTCGGCATCCAGCTCCAATGGCTGGAACTTCTCGCCAGCTGATTCTTATCAACTTCAGGTTTAAGTTTGCCAGGGTTATCAATCGAAGTCCGCGTAAGCCGGCGCGATTGTACTGACGGTAATGCTACAAGGGCAGTAATAACGACCATGCCAAACAATGCGACAGAATATTTATTAGTTCGGCGGCCGGCTGGGGTTTTCATTTGTGTATCTCCCTTAGAATTTGTAATGCGGCGGTTTCAGAATTGCCTCGGGCAACCGACTGAAGAGTCTGCTCCGAAGACGTCACCCCCTGTAGAGCTTTGCATTGACACCCCGAGTGCCGATAAAACGTGACTTATTCATGGTGATCGTCATTTAGAAAATTGTTTACTGCGACCAAGGCCACGAAGGCGCGATACGCGTCAAAGAGCTAAGACTTGTGCGATGATAACCGTGACGAGACGTAGGCTGGGTTTTCATGGAAACTTTCCTCAAGGCTTGGTTCGCTCGTTAGTTTGTGCATCGGCGAGCGTCGTCAAAAACTCGTGACGTGTCTCCGTCAAACGCGCGCAGAAACTATTAGAGACTGTAAACTACTGTTTCCTGTTAGGTAAGCTCCAAAACTTTATTTTCGCAAAGACTTTGAAGGTTCCCATGGGCACTCTGGGACTCGTTTTCAGCGTTCAACGCGTGGATTTTTTTGTGCGAATCACTCGAGACGTGATGGAATCAGCGCGGACTCCGGATAAAACGAGGACGTGTTAATAGACCATTTCAAATAAGAAGTCAACAAGAATGTGCAAAATTCCTTGCATAAACTTCATCGCCTTCGCGCCGTACTTTGAGAACGGCCATTTTGTCATTAATATGCAGTGTTTCTTTCATCTTTGAAATCTGAGACCGCAGGATTGACCAGAAAAATGCGTGAAATCTTCGTTACCGGTGGCGCTGGATTTATTGGTTCAGCATTTATCAGAATGTTGATAGAGGAAACCGTCGATTGCAGGATTACAAATTTCGATTCACTGACGTATGCGGGAAATCCGGATAATCTCGAAGGTCTTGACCAGGCACGTCACCGCTTCGTTCACGGTGATATCGTCGACTTCAAAGCGGTAATGGCGGCCATAAGTGAAAACACCGACGCCGTGGTTAACTTTGCCGCAGAGTCACACGTTGATCGCAGCATTACAAATGCAACGGAGTTTCTGCGTACGAACATCACCGGCACGCAAGTTTTGCTTGATGCTGCTCGCGCGCGCGGCGTCAAGCGTTTCCTCCAGGTCTCAACGGATGAAGTGATGGGCAGTTTGCCTGAGAATGACGACACCTTCTTTACGGAAGATTCCCCGTTCGCACCAAACAGTCCATATGCAGCTTCGAAAGCCGCAGCAGAACATCTCGTGCGGGCTGCCCATCACACTTTCGGCCTCGACACCGTAATAACACGCTGCGGCAATAACTATGGTCCGAGGCAATTTCCTGAAAAGTTTCTGCCGCTCGCGCTTGCCAATGCCCTCAGAGACGAGCCTATTCCAGTCTATGGCGATGGCCGGAACGTACGAGACTGGATTTATGTCGAAGACCATTGTCGCGCGATATTGCTGGCGATGGAAAAAGGAAGACCAGGAGCCGTTTACAACGTTGGTGCTCGCAACGAGCGGCGCAATATCGATGTTGTGCAGTCACTATTGGACACCCTCGGCAAGCCCCATTCGCTCATTCGTTACGTCAAAGACCGGCCAGGCCACGATCGACGGTACGCTATCGATCCTTCGCTCATTGAAGCCGAATTGGGTTGGCGTGTGACAGAAACCTGGGAGAGCGGCCTGCGTAAAACCATCGAATGGTACAGGCAAAACGCCATTTGGGTTGAACGAACGCGCAGCGGTGAGTATCAGAAATACTACCGTGCGCAATACGGCTCCGAGGTGAATGCAATTTGAGGGTATTAGTAACAGGGGCGAGTGGAATGCTCGGGCACGTTTTGTGTGATCACTGCCACGCGAAGGGAGATATGGTTTTCGCTTACGATCGCCAGGCGCTCGATATTTCCGATCCCAGCGCCGTTTTGCAGGCGACCCAAAACGACAAGCCTGACGTAATCATAAA
>DASZDU010000442.1:0-23251 GCA_035941655.1 Pyrinomonadaceae bacterium
TGACGAATGGTCCACGTTGTTCCCGCGTCAGTGGAAACAATAAGTCCCTGCTTACCACCGCAACTGTAATTAGGTACGTACACCGTACCATCCGGCGCGACTTTCACATGCCCGTGAATGCCGCCACAGGCTGTCGTCCCGCCGACCGATACTGCGGCGTATAGCGGCACCGCCTTACCGAAGTTCAATCCGCCATCGTCGCTGCGTGAGCAATAAGCTGTTAACCCTGCCTGCGCGCAGTAGTAAACAGCGCTGCCTTTGTTAACGGGATTCGCAAGAGCCGACAGCGCCGCTGGATAGGGACCGCCGCCAACCGTTTGATGGTCATAACTGCCATCAGGCGGATTGAGTTGAGCCGGTGTCCAACTGGCCCCGTCGTCATCGCTGTAGGCCATCAGACTGTTCAAACCAATCAATGTTTGGCTAACGTTAGTCGCACCGTACACCTGGTATACGTCGTTAAGTTGCGACACGAAAGTGCGACCGGTACCTTGATCGGTAAACAAAATCGGATCGAGAGACCTTGTTCTCGTGGTTAGGAAAGAAACATCTTTCCAATCAGCTGGACCCGCTTCAGGAATGGATCCCTGCGGCGAGATGTTTTCAGGGAACGTAACTTGAAGCGTCTGCAAACCGGCGATGTACATCGCGCGCTTGGTGTTCGGGTTGTAACCAATGCTCGGTTCGCCAGCGCCTTCTCCCAATGACGTACCAGCTGCGTAGTTGTAATAACGAGGTACATAAGGAATGACTGGCGTAGGCACCGGAGTCGGCGTTGGAGAAGGTGGCGGCGGCGCAGCGTTCGAAAGTGTCTCGATGGTCAGCGTTCCCGAATAGGGCTGCGGGTCGGGCCCGCTGACGAATCCGCACGCGACAATTTTGTACGCGCCCCCTGCGAGGTTATTGCCGACGACAGTCTCGCTGGGCGTGCCACCGTCGCTGGATGGGAACGCGGTCCCGTCAGGCTTAATGACCGTCAGGATTTCATCGTTGTCTGTGTTATCCCAGGTAATCTGGAAGGTGAATTTCGCGTTGAGCGAGTTGTAGATGCCGTTTGGCACGGTAACCGTCGAAACGTGCTGATCCGCAGCCGGAGTACCTGCAACCTTAGAGCAATCGCTCGTTCCATTTACAAGCGGCGGGATTGAACCGGTCCAGTTGATTACGACCTTCTGCCCGGTGCTCGAGGGCACAGTGATGGTACTCGTACCCGGGTTGGATGCGATCGTCGTTGTGATTGCAGCAAGGGTCAGGCACGAGACTGTGACCAGAATGATTTTCATCCGGAAACTCAGCGGCAGGTGCGGCTTTCGCGAATCCTGAGAGATGCGAGGTTTGCTCTGAAGTCCAGAGTCGCAGCCAAAAACAGCTGGTAGAAGTGTTGTTCTAAGATTTTGTAGGCTTAATTTAGTGCGCAAGTCTCGCATGCAGGTCCTCCTCAGTGTCCAACGCCAGATTTCTCTTTTCAACGGTGACAGTTTATTTAGGCAGGTTGAGGAATCCTTGAGGAATTCTTGAGCATGCCAGGAGGGAATTTTCTCTGGGTTGTTGGATAATGCTGAGGCGAGGCGCTACTGTCGCTAAGTGATTGATAGACTTGAAAAAACCGCCGCGCTACAGGGAGATTAACCCAGGCGTTGCTGGGCATTGCGGGCTCGAGAATTTACCTCGGAAATGCAATATTTAATGTCGCTTTCGAACTAGCCTTCCTCTTTGGAGTGCGCTGACCTGTCAGCGCTTTGGATGGTTGCGACCTGTCGCAACCACCCTGGAGCAAATGAAACAGATGCCTTTGGGCGGCAGGCGGCAAGACGAAAGCGCTGATAGGCCAGCGCACTCCAAAAATCAACGCCGTAACAACGTGAAACGCCTCGATTTGTTGGCAGCGGGTGCGAGCTTGGTTATACAATGCGCGCACGCCTTCAAAGAGCAGCGGCAATTGGCAACTGAAAATCGAAAATGAACTGTCCTTCCTGTGGTTACGATAACATCGACGGCATTGACCGCTGTGAGAACTGTCTGGCGTCGTTTCGACAGCTCGATATTCCCAGTGCGGACGCCGCTGAAGGTCTAGCGCGTTCGGTCATGGAGGACAATTTGAATCAGCTTGGTCGTGAGGATCCGATCTGCGTTGCGTCTGAAACGGCCGTGTTGGAAGTAACGCGCCTAATGAAAACTTCCAACTCGGGCTGTGCGCTCGTCGTTGACGATGGAAAACTGGTCGGAATTTTTACCGAACACGACGTGCTGCTGAGAATGACTGAACACCCGGCCAACCTGAGCTTGTCGAATGCGGCAGATATACCCGTCAAAGAATTGATGAGCCCAAATCCAGAAACTCTGGACGAAACTAACTCGGTTGCGGAAGCCCTCAACAAGATGTCGCTTGGCCGCTATCGCCACCTTCCATTTAAGAAAGCAGACGGTAGCTACGCCGTCGCTTCGATCCAATCCGTGCTCCAGTACATCGCACAAGAAGACTGGTAAGGAATTTTGACGGCAGATGTCTAAGGACCTCTTTCACCCCAAACGATGTTGGGATAAGATTCGTCGGTCGGAGAATACAAATGTCCACAGCAAAAGAAATTATTACTGAGCTTGTTCAGAAACAGCCTGACGATAGCTCGTATGATGAAATCATCAGGGAACTGGCGTTTGACCTAATGATTCAACGTGGACTCAAAGACTCGGACGAGGGTCGTATAATCTCTAACGAAGAGATGCGGCACAGAATAAACACTTGGCTCAAATAACGTGGACCGAAGAAGCTCAGCGATGGCTTCGAGACATGACTACATCGCCATCGATGACCCCGCATCTGCTCACTCCACCGTTCTTAATATCTTCTTAAAGGCGCAATTATTAGCAAAGTATCCTGAGTTGGGTTACAGCTACTCAGTCATTGGCGCGCGTGATGTTCGAATACTTCTTTACGGCCATTACCGCATTGCTTACCTCATCAGACCCGACGGCGATATCGAAATTCTTGGGGTATTCCATGGAGCGCTCGACATTCAGCGTTACCTCATTTAATCCCGGGTTTTTACGCTGACAGGTCCAAGCCACGCTACTCTCCAGCGCAAGTCTCTGCCAATTCTCCCGTTCATCCAACAGCGCAATGGGGCAACTCGCCACCGTGATTGCCGGTCTAACAATCGCAACATTCACCTCCGCGTTTGCCGTTTGTGCGTACTTTGAAACTGGATTCGGCAAATGCAACGACGCCACGACACCCGATCATGAAAACAATTATCTCCAGCGTAGTACTCGCGTTACTTTATCTCCTTCCCTCATCCGCTCAACAAGCTGACTACGGAAGACTCAGGTCAGAAGCGGAAAGGTTCTACGCTTCCGGCTCGTACGCTCGCGCTAACGAACTCTACGCGAAGGTCGACAAGACCGGACTCTCGCAGGCGGAAGTTCGCTGGATAGAGTTTCGCATTGCCGATACATCCTGGCGCGCTCAGGCGGCGACTGAAACTCCCGATAACACAAAGTTTGAGCAGGCGCAGAAACAATTGGAAGAGCTTATCCGCGTAAACGACAAAGACGACGAACGCGATCTGGTCTGGGCCGAGTCGCATGAATCTCTCGGCGATTTCTTTTGGACGCGACGCGATCAGATTAATTGGGGCGGCGCCTGGCCGCATTACCAGCTGGCGCTTGACTGGTGGGCCGGTCAACGCGAGATCGATCGGGCGCGGGAACGCTACCTGCGGATAGTTTTCAAAGCTGCTGATCCGCCACGTCCAAACGAATATTATTACTACACCTATTACGGCAACTTCATTCCGCTTGATGTTTTGGAAAACGCGCTGAAGATCAGCACTACTGACCAGGAAAAAGCGCAGCTTCATTTTCTGATCGCCATGACCATGCGTTACACCGGCGGCGATTGGGAATCGCGGCAACGCGTGCCTGAAGAATTTGAGGCGGCGCTGAAGGCAGGCAGGAAAACTGACTGGTACGACGATGCGTTGTTTCATTACGCCCAGTGGATGAACACGACGGGCGAAATTCGCCAGTTGGCTACCGGCGGCTGGCAACAGCAGCCCGACTACATCAAAGCGCTTGAACTATACCGTCGCATCACTAATGAATTCACAAAAGGTGAAACGCGTTATTACGATCAGGCGATCGAGCAAATCAAACAGATCACCGAGCCCACCATTACTGTGGGCGTATCGAATATTTTTCTGCCGGATTCGGAACTTCAGTTTAGTCTCGGCGCGCGCAACCTGCGAAGAGTTGAGTTCGCGCTTTACCGAATCGACCTCACACGTGATGTTCGTTTCACCAAGAATCTCGAAGAAGATGAGGGCGAGGGTGACGTCGGCAGCTGGATTCAAAACGTGCGCGTCGCCGGCAGGGCGCCAATTCGCGCCTGGTCGAAACAGGTTGACGGCAAAGGCGATCATCAACCTTACAGCGAGGAATTGCGCATCGAAGGCAAACTGCCTGTGGGCGCCTATCTGCTCGAGGCAAAAAGCGGTTCACTCGCCGCGCGCGATCTTGTTTTAGTTACAGACGTTTCGCTCGTCTTGAAGACGTCGGCAAAACAGGCACTGGTCTATTTCGCGAATGCTGTCACCGGCGCTCCAGTGGCCAACGCAAATGTCACGCTGTGGGAGAGCTTCTACGTCAACGACAAATGGCGTTCTCGCCGGCTCGCACAAACGACCAACAGCGATGGTCTTGCTGTCTTTCCGCTCAAAACCGTTAGCAGCAACAGAAATCTTTACGCGGCAGCAGCAAGCAACGGCGGCAGTGTTGCGGCTGGAGCCCCTGGAATAATTGCATCTCGCCAGGCCTTCGCGGCCGGCTACGCCAACGGCATAAGCGAAGCCGGCGACACGTGGCGCATTTACGCATTCACCGATCGGCCGGCCTATCGTCCGAAGGAAGCCGTGCAGTGGAAATTCATCGCGCGCCGGTTTGGCAACGGCGTGTATTCCACGCCTGCGAACCAGGTAATCGAATATCAGATCAATGATCCACGTGGAACGAAATTAACTGAAGGCAAAGCAACGCTCAATACTTTCGGCAGCGCCTGGGGTTCAGTTGAACTTGGGGAACAACTGCCGCTGGGTGAATACAACATTCAGTTTTGGGATGCCGGGCGCAGGAATGGTATCGGCAGCGCCAAGCTGTTTCGACTCGAAGAATACAAGCTACCGGAATTCAAAGTTGCCGTGAAGACCCCCGAAGACGATGGTAAGAAGAAATCGTTCCGCCTGGGTGAGAAGGTGGAAGTAAACATCCAGGCTGACTACTACTTTGGCGGGCCGGTCAGCAACGCCTCAGTCGAGGTTGTTGTTTACCAGAATCCGTTTTATCACTACTGGCATCCGTATCGCGATTACGGCTGGTACTACGACGACATCGAGCAGTTGCGAATGCGCCGCTACTACGGTGGTTCAGGCCAAATCGTAAAACGGGAAACGATCAAGACAGATGCCACCGGCAAAGCAACGTTAACCTTCGATACGCCACGCGAAAACTATAACCAGGATTTCGAGTATCGCATCGAGGCTCGTGTTACCGATTCGTCGCGCCGGGAAATTATTGCGAGCGACACGGTGCGAGTCACGCGCCAACGTTATTATGTTTATCCGCAACCGCAAAAAAACATCTACCGGCCCAAAGATAAAGTCACCGTTGACATCAAGGCGCTCGATGCGAATGAACAGCCGGTAACTACTGAAGGCCTTGTGAAGGTAACGCGCGATTACTGGTGGGAAGTGTGGCTCGATCCCTCAGGGCGTGAGGTAAAAGGCAACGAGCTTCGTCTCCTGCGCGAAAAGCAGGCAGCATTCCCTCCGCCCGTAACCAGAGGACAAAAGCCCTGGCGGCTGAAGTTTCGCGGCTATCAGCACGATGAGATTCTGACGCAGACGGTAAAGACGGATGCCGAAGGCGCGGCGCAATTTCAATTCACGCCTGAACGCGAGGGCTACTACCGCGTTGCGTGGGAAAGTTCGCAGAGTAGTCCGGCGACGCCCGGCAGCGCCAAACGCGATCGCTTCCTGCCGCCGATTAAAGCTGAAACGTATGTATGGGTGGCGACCAATGCGACGAGCGATCTCGGCTATCGTCACGATGGCGTGGAAATCATCGTTGACAAAGACACTTTCCGCGCCGGACAAACGGCGCCGATTATGTTGTCGACCTTCACCAACGATCGTTATGTGCTATTCAGCGTTGAAGCCGAAGATCTCCTTAGCTACAAACTAATTCACGTCACCGGAACCGCCAAACTGATCGAGCTGCCAATCGAAGAGAAGCACGTTCCGAATATTTATCTCAACGCAGTAATGGTCAGCGACGCCCAATTGTTCGCAGACACGAAGCAGGTCGTCGTGCCACCGGTACAGCAGTTTTTGGCAGTCGATGTAAAAGCTGATCGTGAACAATATCAACCGCGTGAAGAAGGAACGCTTTCAATTACAGCCAGGGATACGAACGGCAAACCGGTATCCGCGGAAATTGGTTTGGGGTTGATCGACGAATCGGTCAAATACATTCAGCAGGACTACGCCGGTGATCCGCGACAGTTCTATTACGGCAGCAAACGATCTCACGCGGTGCAGACACAGAGCACTTTCAACCAGAAGTCATATCTGCGGCTTGTTGAAGCGACGAAGGGACGTCTGGTAGACAGCAAAGACGCGGCGGAAAACGAAGACGACGAAGTTATCCGCGTCCGCTCCGGCATTGGTTATGGAGAAGGTCGCGGCGCGGGAATGGCGGGCGCGTTACGGCGTGCCGACGCGGCGAACGCGCCGGCCGTCAGCGCGTCAGAGGCTGTAGCAGTTGACGGCCTCGTCAGTCAGAGCCAGGTGAAGGAGTTAGCCATAAATGGTCGTAGGTTTGAAAACTTTGCCAAGCTGAGCTCCGCTGTCGCCTTGCCAACGCCGGGCCAGGAGCCGGCCGTGCAAGTGCGCAGCGATTTTCGCTCAACCATTTTATGGTTACCCGATGTGTTAACCGACGCGAATGGCGCGGCGACGGTCAAGGTGAAATATCCCGACTCGCTAACAACCTGGTCCGCGACCGCACGCGTAGCCACTGCCGGCAATCAATTCGGCATCGGCAGTGCGTCAACACGTACGAAGCAACCACTGATCGTGCGACTGCAGGCGCCGCGCTTTTTTGTGGTAGGCGATCAGGTGACCGTGTCTGGAGTCGTCAACAATAACACGGACGAGCCGATGCGCGTCGCAACATCATTAACGGCCGATGGCCTGACTGTCCACGGCCTGATCATCGACGGCCAAACGGTGAAGGGCTTTCAGTCAACGATTGAAGTAAAGCCCGGTGGAGAAGGCAGAGTTGACTGGCTGGTAGTGGTAACTGAAGCGCGCGAGGCGAAGTTGAAAGTCGAAGCGCGTGGCGAAAAGTATGCCGACGCCATGGAAAAAAATCTCACTGTTTATGAACATGGCATCGAGAAGTTTGTGTCGCGCTCAGGAAAAATGCGCGGCAACAGTGTGGCGGTCAGCCTCGACATTCCGAAAGCGCGCCGACCTGAATCAACCGAGCTTTCAGTACAAATCGCGCCCAGCATGGCCACCACCATGCTCGACGCGCTGCCATACCTTATTGACTATCCCTACGGCTGCACGGAACAAACCATGAGCCGCTTCCTTCCAGCGGCGATTACCGCCAAGACGTTGCGTGATCTTGGCCTAAACCCCGAGACAGCCATGAACAGGGTCTTCGGGGGCGTCGAGCCGTCAACAGCCGCCGCAACTCATCCGAAAGGTAAGCATGGTCTAAACGAGCTCAACGCAATCACCCGACAGAGTCTCGAGCGTCTCTACAATTTCCAACACGCCGACGGCGGCTGGGGTTGGTGGAAAGAAGGCGACAGCGATCACTTCATGACGGCGTATGTGCTGTGGGGCATGGCGCTCGCGCGACAGGCCGGCATTGAAGTGAAAGCGGATGTAGCGGAGCGCGCCGCAAATTATCTTGATAAGGAGCTCGTTGAAGAAGAAGTCAACTATGACCAGCAGGCGTGGATGCTGCACGCACTTGCGGTCTACCAAGGGAAGTCCAATGTCCAACGTCCAACGTCCAACGTCAAAGCAGGGAGCGCAGGCATCCTGCCTGCTGCCTCTCCCGACATCACTCAATTCCAAACTAAAGCTTTCACTAACCTCTATACGAATCGCGACAAGCTCAACGCCTACACGCGTGCGTTGTTAGCCTTAGCCGCCCATAATTTTGGTTACGCCGATAAAGCGAAGACGTTGATTGAGAACCTCGAGAACGGCGTAAAGATCGATTCAAGGCCCGACACCTCAATCGTGCAACAAGGTGTGCAGACATCTGATCCATCCGTAATCTCCACCGCACACTGGGGTGAAGACGGACTTTACTGGCGTTGGTCGGAAGGCGGTGTCGAAGCAACTTCGTTCGCTTTGCGCGCGCTGCTGGCCATCGATCCACAAAACAAACTTGTCGAGCCTGTTACCAATTGGCTAATCAAGAATCGCCGCGGCGCGCAATGGAGCAATACGCGCGACACCGCCATCGTGGTGCTGACGCTCAACGACTACCTCCGTCAGAGCGGAGAGCTACAACCCGAGATCGGCTATGAATTGATGGTCAACGGAAACTCCGTCGCTGCTAAACAGATTACCGCGGCTGACGCGCTAGGCGCGCCCCGCAGGTTCGACGTTTCGCGCGAACTGATTCGTGACGGCGCCAATGAAATCAGTATTCGGCGAACCAGTGGCGCCGGCCCACTTTATTTCTCTGCAGAAGCAAAGTTCTTCAGTCTCGAGGAACCGATTGCGCCCGCGGGAAATGAAATCTTCGTGCGCCGCCAATACTTCAAACTCGTAAATCATCCGACGCTGCTGAAGGGATTTGTTTCCGAACGAGTGCCTCTGAACGACGGCGACACGGTGAAGAGCGGCGAGCGCGTGGAAACCGTCATCACCATAGAAGCGAAGAACAACTATGAGTATTTACTGTTCGAGGATCTGAAACCCGCGGGACTTGAAGCGGTTGAGATCCGCAGCGGTGAGAGTTTGTTTGTGAAGGAACTCAAATCCGGCGCCCTGACGCAAAAGAAGTCAACGCTGATGAACTACACCTACGCGAGCGAGTTCACCGGCCGGACGCGTTGGGTCTATCAGGAACTTCGCGACCGCAAAGTCGCACTCTTCATCGATCATCTTCCCGAAGGCGTGTGGCAGTTGAGATACGAAATGCGGGCGGAAAGTCCGGGCGGGTTTCATGCGCTGCCGGTGCTGGGCCATGCAATGTATGTCCCGGAGATCCGCACGAACGGCGCCGAGGTGAGAATAAAAGTAGTGGATTGAAGTTAATTAAGTTTGATTTGCGAGGGTCCCGGTGTTAAGCGCTGAGCATCCCAATGGTTTTCGACGCGTCGCGGCGGCATGAGTTTAGCCCGGCCTTCAAGGCCGGGGACCACCGTATTGATTCGTGTCGTCGCGTAGCGACGATTGAATTGAGCACAACCTTCAGGCGTCGCTACGCGACGCGAGATACGTCACTGACGCTTCCCGGCATTGAAAGGCCGGGCTAAACTCACACCGACGCTACGTGTCGAAAGCACGCTCCTTCGTTCTTAAAGTGCGGTCTGAAGATCTTTATCGAGATTTCTTATTTGTCGCTGATCAGCACCGCGTCTCGCAAGCTGATGCCGCGAGTGCAGGCGAGGTTCTTGCCGTCACGCGACCAGGCAAAAGCACTCATCAAATTGTCCTTGAAGTCGGTCACTTGTTTGGCGGGACCACCGTCAAGCGGCTGGCTCCAGATATTAGTGACATTGTTCCGGTTCATTGTGTAAAGAATAGATTTGCCGTCGGCCGCCCACTGCATGGCGGTCTGAAGTCGATCGGCACCCTGATACGAGAAAGTCTTGATCGGCTCGCCACCGTCAAACGGGATGACGGCGATGCGATTCGTGGGCGCGAACGGGTCGTGCGAATCGGGATAGAGATAAGCGACGAATTTACCGTCAGGCGAGATTACCGGGTTGATTGATACGCTCGATCTCAGCTCGACGGCGTTCTCTCCATCAATGGAAACCTTCCATATTGTTGGCTTGGTCGCGCCGAGAGAGGTGTAAACGACCCATTTGCCGTCTGGAGAAAGCGCCGGCAGCAAATCGGCCTGCCCGCGAGTTAACTGTTTCGGATTACTCCCATCAATATCCATCCGCCAAATGGCTGGGCTCTTGGTGCGTGTCGAGCTAAAGACCACGTAACGTCCATCCCGGGACACCACGGGACTGACATTCCTTCCGGAGTTTGACGTTAACTGTTTGCGATTCCCCCCATCCGCATCCATGATCCAGAGGTCGACGTTGCTACTTTCATTTGAGGAAAAAACGATGCGCCCATCCGCTGTCCAGGCGACACCGTTGCCGCCTGATACGTAGAAGCTAAGGTTGCCGACCGGCAATTGCTGGGCTCTGTTGGCGTCGCCATCGGGGACGACCCAAACATTGACCAGACCCCTTTGCACCACCGTGACGAACTTATCGCCCTTTGCCGATAGGCCGATCGCCCGGTGCTGATCCATGTCGTTGGTAAGCGGATGCGTCGCGCCATCTGGATAAGACACCAGCCAGACCTGGGACTCCGAAGCATTTGTTCCGCCAATCACTAACAGACCGCTCATGTCCGGCAGCCATTCCGTCCGCGCACTGAATGGCGGCGCCGACGAAGTCAGAACCTGTTCTTTTCCATCGCTGACGCGAAACGCAATTAGTTGACTCCGCCCACCCACCTTACTCACAGTGGCGGCAATTAACTCGCCATCCGGTGACCACGAGGGCCCCGTGAAAAAAATTGGAGCAAAGCCTTCTGGACGTTTACGCCGGGCGAGGATTTGTTCGCCGGTGCCGTCAGCGTTCACGATTACCAGCGCGCTTTCGCCTTCGCCGGGAAAGCTGCCGCGAACCAGAGCCATCCGTTTCCCGTCGGGTGAGAAAGTGACCGGCCCATCAATCCATTCGAGTATCCTGGTGGGCGTGCCACCGAAAATCGGCACGCGATAAAGGGTGCCCTTGTCGAGGTTCTGTTTGATAGCGTAGTAGAGATCATTGCCGTCCCGCGAGACGGTAATGCCGAAGAAACCGACATCCGCCGGGGGCACGATGACCTTATCGTTCGCCGTGCTCACCTGCCTGATCCAAATACTCTGTTTACGGGCATCGCTAAGAGCATAAATAACGTAACGGCCGTCGGGAGTAAGCGTCGCATCAATTACCTTGCCTGAGTTTGTCAGAGGAGAGATTTTGACCGACTGAAAATGTGCTGGAGTTTTGTTTAGAACTCTATAAAGGCCGTAGCTACCACCAACTATCGCCAGCACGACGGCGATCACGGCTAAGACTGCAGCCGTCTTGTGTCGCTTGATTTTCATACTCAACGACTGTGTGATGGTTGAGATGGCATGCTTGATTTCGCTGGTCTCTGGGGTAACGCCTCGAGCGGAAGAGTCGGTCGGTAAGCTTGGCGAAGGCGTTTCAAATCTATCGAACCCGCCCTGCCCCCTACTGCGTTGAAAATCCAAATCCTGTTTCAGCACTCGCAGATCGATGAGCAGATCTTTGACCATCTGATACCGCTCTTCGCGATCTTTGCGCAGGGTCTTGGTGACGATGCGCACCAGCTCAGCAGGCGCATCGTCAAGAAACTGAGAGATAGGGGGCGGGTCGGTTTTCAGGATCGACGCCATAATGTCGCTCGGTGTTTCGCCGTCGAACGGTTTACGCTGCGTCACCATTTCATAAATGACCGCACCTAAACTGAAAATATCCGAGCGTACGTCGACTGCCTTTCCGCGCGCTTGTTCCGGCGACATATAACCCGCAGTACCTACGACCATGCCCGAACCGGTGCGCACTTGTTGAGTAGGCGCCTCTGCGGCAACCTCAGAAGGAGAAGTTCCCGCTAACTTTGCGAGACCGAAATCGAGAACTTTTACGTATCCGTCCGGCCGCAGCATGACGTTCTCAGGCTTGATGTCGCGATGAACGATTCCTGCCTGGTGCGCGGCGACCAGGGCGTCGGCGATTTGAATTGCCACGTGCAGCGACTGCGTGAGATTCAAAGGAGTGTGAGCGAGCCGCTGCCGCAGAGTTTCTCCCTCGACAAACTCAGTCGCGATCACATGAGCGGCATTCACTTTCAGGATCTCGTAAATCGTGATGATGTTGGGATGGTTCAGCGCCGAAGCGGCCCGAGCCTCCTGCTCGAAGCGTCCCAGACGATCCGTGTCCCTGGTAAACGAAGCAGGCAGGAGCTTCAAAGCGACTTTCCGGCCCAGCCTGCGATCCTGCGCCAAATAAACTTCGCCCATGCCGCCGCGGCTGATGAAACTGAGTACTTCGTAAGAGGCTATTTTCTGTCCAGGCTTCAATTCCTGATCGTTCACCAACATCTCGGCGGCAGCTTCGTAAGCGGGCGAATCCATAAAGGTGCCATCTTTTTCATGTGAAGAAATCAGCGACTCCACTTCCTGACGCAGCAATTCATCGCCATCGCAGGCGCTCGAGACAAAGATAGATCTCTGGGCAGGCTCGTATTGAAGGGCCGAATGAAATATCTCTTTAACCTGTTTCCAACGGTCAGGGGTCATAGTCCCTTTGGAGTGCGCTGACCTGTCAGCGCTTTGGTTCTGCGGCGACCTGTCGCCGCAAACTTTCAAAGTTGTCCATCTAAGCATGGTCGCGCGAGGTCGCGACCTACTCAAAGCGCTGACAGGCCAGCGCACTCCAAAATTAAAATTCAACCTGAGCGCGAATTGAATTGGCCGCTTCGCGGGCTCAATTGCTCCTCTATTACCAACGCGCAAGCGGTTTGAACTGTCCCTCAAATCATTATTCAAGCTTCCGTCTCAGCCAGGCGCGCGCCATCTTCCAGTCGCGTTCGACGGTGGCGTGTCCCAGGTTCATCACTTCGGCCGTCTCCTCGATTGAAAGACCGCCAAAAAATTTGAGTTCAACTATGCGGCTCTGCTGCAGGTCGACCAGGGCCAGTTCTTCCAATGCTTCGTGCAGTGCCAGCAGATCCAGATCTGGTTTGTCTGACAGTGCTCCGGCGCTTGTGATCGAGAGTCTCTGCTGATCCGACCCGCCGCGTTTGGCGGCATTATGCTGGCGCGCGTGATCCACCAGAATGCGTCGCATTAGTTGAGCGGCGATTCCATAAAACTGCGCCCGGTTTTGCCACTTCGCTTTCCGTTGATCGACCAAACGCAGATAGGCCTCATTGACCAGGGCCGTCGGTTGCAGTGTGTGGCCTGGCCGCTCGCGCCGCAGATAGTTGCCAGCCAGGCGCCGCAGTTCGCTGTGAACCAGCGGCATCAACTTGTCGAGCGCTGTTTGGTCACCGCCGTTCCAAAGCAGCAAAAGCTGGGTAATGCCTTCGGGTGATTGCATTGATTGGCCACTCTGCTGGGGTGCTTAGAAGGGTGTAATTCCCTTGCCATCGAGACTTTAGCGCTAACGAGGTACGAATGCGGCGAGATTTTACAACAGGACGATTCGAGTCCGTGAGGGAATTTGGACGCAGGCCGCGCGTTAGTAAGTGAAGAGCAATAAGGGACGAAGCAAGGCCCAGCAATTGGCCGCCCCTCAACCCGGCGCTTGGACTCGGCTTCAGCCCAGCGTAACCAATGAAGGAGAACGTCATGAAAAAGCAACTCTATATGGTAATCACAGTAATCGCGCTGCTGGCCGTTGCCGGCCTTTCAAGCGCCAATGCCCAGACACAATCCAGCGTGCAGTTGAAAGCGAATATTCCATTCGCGTTTAGTGTCGGTGACAAAACGATGCCTGCCGGTGAATACACAGTTCGCTGCACAAATCCCAGTTCGGATATGAAAGTCCTGCAACTGCGAAACAGCAATGGGCACGAAAGCTCGTTGGTGCGCACCATTAGTGTGATCGGCAAGATTCAGGACGATGCCAGACTGGTGTTTTATCGCTACGGTGATCGGTACTTTCTTGCGCAGGTTTGGTTGGCATCGGACACGATTGGCATGCAGACGCCGAAGTCGCGCAGCGAAAAGCAGATGGCGCGCGAACTGGCAGCTAACAAACGCCTGCGAGAAGCGGTCGCACTAACGGTCAAACGATAACTTCACATCTTCACGCGCAGACTCAGCAGGCAGAAAGTTGGGGAACTCGCTGCAAGCTGACAAGCAACAACCCGAAGCTCACAGGCTTCGGGTTGCTGTTTTTTGGTGCGGTTCAGGTTAATCTCTTCCCCTTTGGGAGGGGTTAGGGGAGAGTGCGAAGCTGCACAAGTTCATCCAGTTTACGCTTCGCTTTTCCAATTCCTATTCACTCAATCCAGTTTACTGCTAGACTCCTTGCGCTCTGCTCATCTCCGTTTTCAACCTTTCTATGAGCTCTGCTGAAGCAGCGAAACCCAGCATTCGCACGGAAGCCATCGCTGGTGTCACCACGTTTTTTACGATGGCTTACATCATCGTGGTGAACCCGTCGATCCTGTCGACACCCGGAACCGGCATGGCTTTCAGCGGCGTGCTGACTGCGACGGTGCTGGTTTGCTTTGTGATGACGCTCTTCATGGGTCTCTACGCCAAGCTGCCGTTTGCGGTCGCCCCGGGCATGGGTATCAACGCTTACTTCACGTTCACGATCATTCTTACGCAGAAGGTTTGGTGGCAAGTGGCGCTGGGAATTATTTTCTGGGCCGGCGTCTTGTTCCTCCTTATTTCTGTTACGCCCATACGCGAGACGATCGCCAAGGCGATTCCAACCGAACTACGATTGGGCACCGCAGCCGGCATTGGAATTTTCCTGACGTTCATCGGCCTGAAGAACGCAGGATTAATCGCGGCTGACCCGGTTACTTTTGTTAGGTTAGGCACGCTTGGTGTTCCGGCCTTGCTTACAATCGTCGCCACCGCGATTTCAGTTTGGCTGCTGACGCGCAAAAGTGCGTTCGCGTTTCTTGCCGGCATCATCTTCGCAACTCTGATCGGCTGGGCGCTTGGTTTAGTCAAAACTCCGGACAAACTTTTCAGTGCCCCTGACTTCAAGACGGTTTTTCTCAAACTGGATATTCTCGGCGCGCTGAAACTCTCTTTGCTGCCCGCGATTATCGGCATATTGTTCACCGATCTTTTCGACTCAATCTCCACCTTCATCGGCGTTGCGCATGCTGCCGACCTGCTCGACGAGCATGGTCATCCAAAGAACCTGAAGCAGGGTTTGATTGTTGATTCATTTGCGACACTCGGGGCCGGCGTGGCCGGAACATCTTCAGGCACGGCTTACATCGAAAGCGTGGCGGGCATCAACATGGGCGGGCGCACGGGACTAACTTCGGTATTCACCGCGCTTTGTTTCCTGCCGTGCTTCTTCCTGGCGCCGCTCGCCGGCATGGTTCCGTCTTATGCGACGGCTTCGGTTTTGATTCTGGTGGGCGCATCGATGTTTCGCAGCGTCGGCAAAATTTCGTTCTCGAAGATTGAGGAGAGCTTGCCGGCATTCCTGACCATCATTCTGATTCCGTTGACGTTCTCAATCACGCAGGGAATTCTTTGGGGTTTCATCTCTCACGTGGGACTATATTTGATCGTCGGCCGGCGAAAGGATATTCAACCGGTGATGTATGCGTTGGCGCTTGTTTCGATCGGACTGTTGCTGCTGGAGCACGTAAAGCTGTAGTAATTTTGGAGTGCGCTGACCTGAGAAGCACCCCAGCCGGGCTGCCCGGCCGGGGACCCCGCTTCAGCGCTTTGGCCCCGCGGCGGCCTGGCGCCGCGCTCTTGACTACGAAGCGATCCAGCGCATCGAGGCTGCGACAGGTCGCAGCCGACCAAAGCGCCGACAGGCCGGCGCACTCCAAAATTCTGAAAAAACGGGCGCAGGGTATACTCTTTATGAAACTAATGAAGAAACTTATCAACAAAATTCCCATAGTTGTCGTTTTAGCTGTCACTGCAAGTATTGGTTTAGGGCAAGTACCTTCTGCGACACCCACTCCCGACCAACGCGGCCTCGGAGTCGAGAGCAGTCGCACTGCAAACAGCAATCAGTCCGGGCAGCAATCGCGCGAGGCCAAGCCCGAACTTGTCCTGCAAACCGGCTACAACAATTTCTTCGGTGCAACGCGGCTTGTCTTTAGTCCTGACGGGCGACTGCTTGCAACTGGGACGTTCCGCAGCAGCACGATCAAACTGTGGGACACTGAAACGGGGCGCGAGTTACGCAATCTTTCCAGCGGCAGACAAAGCGCTATGGGGATGTCACCATTTATCGCTTTCAGCCGTGACAGCCGCCTCGTCGCAGCCGCCGCGGGCGAAAATACGGTCAAAGTTTGGGAGGTTACCAGCGGCCGCGAAGTGCAAACGCTTGCTTCGGGCGAGGGCGGGATCGCGTCGTCACTCAGCGGAATTTCCTTCATCGCTTTCACTTCCAACGATCGAATAGTGACGATTGGTGACGCCGTCAGAGTTTGGGATGTGACGACGGCGAGAGTTCTCTCCACAGTCGCCGGCGACACCTTGAATGCATCGGCGCTTATGGGAGGTGATGGTGGCGCTGCTCTGAGCCGGGATGGAACCCAACTGGCGCGGATATCTACCCAAGGTGAAGACCAGGTTAAGTTTTGGGATCTTGCAACTGGTCGCGAGACGCGTGCAGTAAAGCTTTCGGACAGGGAAATTGAAAACGTCACACTCGAATTCGCTGCGGATGGACACTTACTCGTCGCCGGTACTGTCGATAAACGCGTAAAGCTTTGGGACGTAACCACGAATGCGAAGGAACGCGACCTGGGATCGACCGGGCAGGATTTTAGTCTTCTCAAATTCAGTCGCGACACTCACCTGCTGGCAATGTCGGAAGGCTATGCCATCAAGCTTTGGGATGTTGCTACGGGCCGCGAATTGCCGGCGTTGAAAGCGCCTAACAGCGGACTCTTTAGCACGCAGGCGCGGGTGTTCACTGCTTTCAGTGAAGACGGAAAAAAGTTTGCTACTGGCGGATTCGACACGCCAACCATCCTTTGGGCAACAGAGACGGCAAAACAACTAGTCAAGCTGACTGGCCGAACAAACATGGCCTACAAGGTTGCGTTTAGCGCTGACGGCAATCAGCTTTACTCCGGCGGTCGCACGCGTTGGGATCTGCGCACCGGTCGAGGGTTGCGTATCAGCGCGGCTCCAGGCGACAACCAACTTGGCTTCCCGAGCCCTGACGGCCGCTTGCTCGCAACGTTTGCGCCGAATAACAACACCGTAACAATTCTCGAAACACCCACCGGGCGCAAAGTTCAAACCCTGACACCGACGGGCGAGACAGTTGTGCAGCGCGCTGGGTTCAGTCCTGATGGCAGCATGCTGGTCGTAACGTACGGTCCGGGGGAAACCCAAACGAAACACACGCAGGCGTCCAGCCAACTCGCAACCACTCAGAATCAAATAAAGATTTGGGAAGTGAAGTCAGGACGTGAGCTGCGCACGCTCAGCAGTGGAGCCGGTGCAACCGAAGTGGGCTTTGGTCCAGACGGCCGCGTGCTCGTCACACTGGGGGTGATGGGAGAAATCTCCTTGTGGGACACGGCGTCAGGTAGCAAGTTGGGCGACTTCACCTCTTCGCCGATGGCTGGTCTGATGCAGATGATGAACGGAATCGGCGGAATGAGTCCGGACCAACTTAGAAAAATGAAGCCTGGAAAACCAGGTAGTATGCCGCAGATGCCGGATATGACCGCCATGTCAGACATGATCACTAATATGATGGGGTCAATGTCTGCCGGCACGATGGGGCGCAGCGTCACTTCTATGTCTTTCAGTCCAGATGGCCGGATACTCGCGATTGGCGGAGTCGAGTCAAAGTCAAACTTAGATCTGGCAGCGATGATGAATCCCGCAGCGCAAAAGCAAAAGAAGAACTCGAAGCCTCCCGACGCCGACGAGATCATGAAGAGCATGAAGATCGAGGCAGTGGGTCAAGTGACGCTGTGGGACGTGGCGAGTGGCCAGCAGATCGGAGCGTTCAAAGGTCATGGCAAGGGTGTTACTCACGTGGCCTTCAGCCGGGACGGTCGCTTGCTGGCTTCAAGCAGCAGCGATAACACCATTAGAATTTGGGACGTGGCCGGGCGCCGCGAGCTGCGCACTCTGGCCGGGCACACTGCCAACATCGACTCCATCGACTTCAGCCCTGACTCGCGTCTGCTCGCATCCGCCGGCGACGACGGTGCCACCTTCCTCTGGGACGCAAACACCGGCGAACATTTGTTGACGCTTATTTCCCTCGATGATGGTAGCGAATGGATGGTAGTGACTCCTCAGGGTTTGTTTGATGGCACGCCGGCCGCGTGGAATCAGATTCTCTGGCGCTACAACCAGGACACTTTCAATGTCGCGCCGATCGAATGGTTCTTTAATGAGTTTTATTATCCCGGCCTGCTGGGCGACGTAATTGCCAGCAAACGTCCCAAGGTGGCATTGGACGTTTCCAAAAAAGATCGGCGGCAGCCAATCGTGAAGTTATCGATCGCGGGGAATGCAGCCGCAACCGAAACTGGAATCGCCACGCGCACAATCAGAGTGAAGGTCGAGGTCACCGATGCACCGGCCGACAAAGATAATCGCGGTGGAAGCGGCGCGCGCGACGTACGTCTGTTTCGTAATGGTTCTCTAGTCAAGGTCTGGCACGGTGATGTGTTAAATGGCAAACCGACCACCAGCCTTGAGGAAGAGATTACCGTAACCTCCGGGTCAAACCGCCTGACCGCATACGCCTTCAACAAAGACAACGTCAAAAGCAAAGACGCGCAGTTGGCGTTAACCGGTGCTGACAGCCTTAAGCGCGCGGGCACCGCCTATATTCTTGCGGTCGGAATCAATGACTACGCTAACCCGCAATACAACTTGAAGTATGCCGTGGCTGATGCGCAAAGCTTCGGTGATGAGGTGCGGCTCAGGCAAAAGCAAGTCGCGCAGTTTGAGCGGGTCGAAGTGATTCCCTTGATAAATGAGAACGCGACCAAGGCAAACATCCTCTCAGTATTGCGTCAACTCGCCGGCGTGCCTGGTCCGCCATCGTTGAAAGCAGGACCACTTGAAAAGATCAGGCGGGCCGATCCCGAAGACACTGTGATCATCTATTTTGCCGGTCACGGTACTGCGCAGGCGCAGCGTTTTTACCTTATCCCTCATGATCTCGGCTATACAGGTGAACGCACGAAACTGAATGAACGAGACTTGCAGGCGATACTTAACCACAGCATTTCGGACGCCGAATTGGAACAGGCCGTCGAAGGTCTCGACGCCGGCCACCTGTTGCTGGTTATTGATGCCTGCAACTCTGGACAAGCTCTCGACGCTGAGGAGAAACGTCGCGGCCCAATGAATTCCAAAGGACTGGCACAGCTTGCTTATGAAAAGGGCATGTATATTCTTACCGCCGCGCAAAGTTATCAGGCGGCGCTTGAAGCCGCACAACTTGGTCACGGGCTGCTAACCTATGCGTTAATCGAAGAGGGACTAAAGACTGTCGCGGCGGACACTGAACCGAAAGATGGAGTGTTGAGCGCGCGCGAATGGCTCGACTTCGCTACCGAGCGCGTGCCGCAGATTCAGGAAGCAAAGATGAAGCAGGGGCGAGGTATCGGTCTTGAGATCGCGTTCACGGAGGGCGAGCAAAATATCGCCGACCCTGAGAAACGCAGCCTGCAACGCCCGCGTGTTTTCTATCGAAGGGAGTTGGAAGGTAACCCGCTGGTGATCGCGAAGCCATAGATAGCACAAACGATAGTTTTTATTCGCCGAACTACTCTGCAAGGGAATGGAGAATGACTAGCTGGTGTATATTACTTAATCAAGAAGGAGAGACTGGGATGCGCAACGAATTTACGTCAGTTATTGAGGAAGATGGAGAATGGTTCATCGGCTATTGTCCTGAGATACCTGGCGCAAATGGACAGGGCCGAACAGCTGATGAGTGCCGAGCAAATTTGTCAGAAGCAATCGCCCTGATACTTGAAGACAGGCGTGAAGATGGTTTGCGCGGCGTGCCGCAGAATGCCATTCGGGAAACGGTTATTGTGGAATGAAACGCAACTCATTGTTGCGACATCCGTAAGCACGGCTGCTATCTCAAACGCGAAGGCGGCTCACATTCACTGTGGATAAACCCGAGAACTGGGGCGGTAGAAGCTGTCCCACGCCACACAGAAATATCCAATCAACTTGCCAAGAAGATCTGCCGTAGTCTTTCTGTTCCCGAACTCTGAGTTAGCTTTACTTGCCTTCGTAGTAACCAGAGATTGTAGAGTAATGCCGCCACGATGAGTCCGCAAACAAACAATCGCTCCATCGGAAAAGCAGCGCCGCGTAAGGAAGGCCGGAAGAAAGTCACCGGCGCGGCGCTCTACGTTGACGACATTTCTTTTCCGGAAATGCTGCACGGCACGACTGTGCGCAGTCAGGTCGCGCGCGGACGCATTAAGAGCATCTCTTTCGAAGGTGATCTTCGCTGGGATGAGTTTACGATTGTTACCGCCAAAGACATCCCCGGTGAGAATTACGTCGCGCTGATTCTTAACGACCAACCTTACCTCGCTGAGGAACTAATAAACCATCCGGAAGAACCCATCCTGCTGCTGGCCCATCCGGATAAATATCTGCTCGAAGAGGCACGCCGCAATTTGCGCATCGAAGTGGAAGAGTTGCCGGCAATCTTCACGCTTGAGGATTCACTGAACCAGAAAGAGATCGTCTGGGGTGACGACAACGTCTTCAAGTCCTTTTTAGTCGACAAGGGAAACGTCAATGACGTTTGGGCAAGCGCAGATTTTATCGTCGAGGGCGAGTATCACACCGGCGCGCAGGAGCAACTCTACATCGAGAACAACGGCGCCATCGCCATAGCAAACGCGCAGGACGGCGTGACTGTCTGGGGATCGATGCAATGCCCCTATTACGTTCACAAAGCACTGGTGAAGTTGTTCGGCCTGCCCGAAGAAAAAATTCGCGTGATTCAAACGGAGACGGGCGGCGGCTTTGGCGGCAAGGAAGAGTACCCATCCTTGTTGGCCGGTCATGCGGCCTTGCTCTCGTGGAAATCAGGCAAACCGGTGAAGATGATCTACGATCGCGCCGAAGACATGGTGGCAACTACCAAGCGCCACCCGTCACGCACACGACACAAGACCGCGGTAGCGAAAGATGGCAAGCTGCTCGCAATGGAGATCGAATTTATCATTGACGGCGGGGCGTATTGCACACTGTCTCCCGTCGTCCTTTCAAGAGGCACGATTCACGCTGCTGGTCCTTATTTCTGTCCCAACGTCCGCATTCGCTCGAGCGCAGTGGCCACCAACATTCCGCCGCATGGCGCCTTCAGGGGATTTGGCGCGCCGCAGAGTATCTTCGCACTCGAGCGCCAACTCGATAAAGTTGCGAAGACCATAGGACTGACGCCCGACGAATTCCGTCGTCGCAACTTTGTTGTTGAAGGTCAGACGACTGCTACCAATCAGGTGATTCGTGAAAAGGTCGACATGACGGGTCTGCTCGAACGCGCGTTTGAGTTGACTGATTACCACGAAAAAACACGGCGGTTCCGGGGCAGTAGCCCGACCGTTAGGGAGGGCTCGAACGAGGTCAGATCATGGGTGAAGAAAGGCATTGGCTTCGCCTCGTTCATGCACGGGGCCGGCTTCACCGGGTCCGGTGAGGTGTATCTGGCGTCTGTCGTCGGCGCGGAAGCGACCGCCGAGGGCCGCGTCCGAATTCTCGCGGCCAGCACTGAAATCGGCCAGGGCACTAACACCATTTTTTCGCAAATCGCTGCCGAAGCACTCGGCGTCGATGAATCGCTAATCGAAGTTGCGCAGCCCGACACCAGCCACGTTCCCAACAGTGGTCCAACCGTCGCGTCTCGTACCTGCATGGTGGTTGGCAAGCTCGTCGAGTCAGCAGTGCTCGGCTTGAAGCAGACACTAATCGGCACTGGACTGCTCCACGAAACGTATGATTCGGCCGCGTTTCAGCAGGCATGTCGGAAACACCTCGACAGCGTAGGACCGCTGAAAACGTTCAGCACCTATCACCCTCCACCCAATGTTCGTTGGGACGATGAGAAGTATCAGGGCGATGCTTATGGAACTTACGCCTGGGCGGTTTACGTTGCCGAAGTTTCGGTTGATATGCTGACGTACGAAGTTCACGTAGACGATTTTGTTGCGGTGCAGGAAGTGGGGCGAGTCATCAATCCCGTGCTTGCCGCCGGACAAATCGAGGGCGGTGTGGCGCAGGCTATTGGTTTTACACTGTTCGAGAATGTGGTTTGGCAAAACGGGCGCATGGCTAACGGTCAAATGACTAACTACATCATGCCCACAGCCGCCGACATTCCGCCGATTCGCGTTTACTTTGAAGAAAACCCTTATGCGTATGGCCCGGGCGGCGCGAAAGGAATCGGTGAACTACCAATGGACGGTGCGGCGCCGGCGATCCTAAGCGCGATTGAGAACGCAACGGGAGTGAGCTTTAATCACGTGCCCTTGATGCCTGAAGCGATGATCGATGAGTTGAGTGTTCTTTACGAAGAAGCGGGGGCAAGCAACCGTTCCAAACCTTGAGACTATTTAGCTACCTGGTCGATACTCAATTGAATGGTTCTCAAATAGGATTTCCGATCGGTTGATAGTTCAGCTCCGGGTGAGGAGGGTGGGCTTGCTCCCGCAAATTACCGCGAAATGGAATCAACCAGTGAAAAATTGAATATAGGATTTTCCATCAACGGATCGATGCGCAGCGTTGAAGCTCATCCGATGGAGCGACTGCTCGACGTGCTGCGCGAGCAGTTGCACCTCACGGGCACGAAGGAAGGCTGCGGCGAAGGTGAGTGTGGCGCCTGCAGCGTCGTGATCGATGGCCGCATCGTGAACAGTTGTCTGGTTCCAATCGCGCAGGTTGAAGGTTCCGAGATCAAGACGATTGAAGGCGTTGCGAGTGGCGATCAGTTGCACGCTGTTCAGCAGGCCTTCATCGACTGCGGCGGCGCTCAATGCGGCATCTGCACGCCGGGAATGGTGCTGGCCGCCGTCGATCTGCTGGGACGCAATCCCAATCCCAGTGAAGCAGAGATTCGCAACGGCCTGGCCGGGAACCTCTGCCGCTGCACCGGCTATATGAAGATTTTTGAATCAGTGTTGCGAGCTTGTCAGAAAGGTAATGAAGTCAGTACCACCACGCGGTAGCGGGTGGG
>DASZDU010000443.1:0-2215 GCA_035941655.1 Pyrinomonadaceae bacterium
TAAACAAAAACGCCTGCTCTTGATCAGCAACTCAACTCTTCATGGCAGCGGTTATCTCGACCATGCCGAAACCGAACTTCGCGATGTGCTGGGCGTAACCAAACGCGTGCTTTTCGTTCCATTTGCTTTGCAGAATCGCGATGAGTATAGCGCGCAGGCGCGTGCACGCTTTGAGGCAATGGGTTACAGGTTGGAATCGCTACATGAGGCGGCCGATCCCGGCGCCGCCGTTGACAAAGCGGAAGCAATTTTCGTCGGCGGTGGAAACACGTTCCGACTATTGCACAATCTCTACGAACTCGATGTCCTGGATAAAATACGCAACCGCGTGGAAACGGGAATGCTTTACATTGGATCGAGTGCCGGTGCGGTTGTGGCTGCACCCACGATCAAGACAACGAACGACATGCCCATTGTGCAGCCGCGGTCGTTCAATTCGCTCGGGCTGATTAGTTTTCAGATCAATGCTCACTATCTTGATCCGGATCCCAATTCGACCCACATGGGTGAGACACGCGAGGTACGAATCAACCAGTTTCTCGAAGACAACGAAACGCCGGTGGTAGGCTTACGCGAAGGGTGCATGATTCGTGTTGAGGGAGGGGTACACCTGTTGAAGGGCAGAACGAACGCTCGCATCTTCCGTCGCGGCTTCGAGCCGGTGGAACTTTCGCCCGGTTCGGCGCTTGATTCGTTAATGTAAATTTAGAAAAGTAATCTGCTGCCTTGTGCAAACCGAACTGGACTCTAACGCCGGTCAAGCGGGGCAAGCCACCCTAACCTCGAGCTAATCCACGTTGAGTCTTGAATCATCTCGAGAAGGCTCTCCAGGTTGGGTTAGACAAGCGAGTCGGAAAGTCTCTCAGGTCAGGAAGGTGGGCTTGCCCCCGCTCGACTTATCGAGGTTTCAAGCTTCGACTTTTCAAACAAACTCGGCTCATGTTGGGCTCCACCCCGATCTAGGGAAGCACGTAGTCAAACTCGTAAAAGTGTTTGCCGTCAGTAATCTTGATGTCCATCCTTCCCGACAAACCGACCAGCTCACCTGTACCGGAGTCGGGCACGACAGTGACGCTAAGTTGCGCCGCGCCGCGATTCATGGTGCCGGAATGTTGCAGCGCAAAAGTGCCCGGACGTCCATTCAACTTCCCGGTAACCTGCTCCATCGCAACGTAACCGGCTGAGCCTGGCACGGTGGCGCTAATGGCCAGCATTTCTCCCTTGCTGGTACCTTCCAGATCGCCGCTGAACTTTTTGTCGAGAGAAAATCTGCCAATCGATAACGCTGCGGCGTTCGCTTCTGAAGTCGGGCTGGTCATTTTCACTTCAAAGGTTCCACTCGCGTGATTAGTAGGGCTCACCTTTTTCTCCTTCTGCGACCTGGCGTCGACCCCGGTCCGGTAGTTTATTCGGTTCGAAAATGAACTTCCGCTCGTTGCGAATACCAAACCACAAAATATCGCCGCCCGAACAGCAGCTCTTAAGGTAGATCGATTCTTCATCTTCAGTATCTTTCGTTAGGAATCCAAGAACTAAACAGCAAACCGCAAACAGTGAACAGCAAATACAAAGCAATCGACCGCAGCAATCAGCTTCCGGCGTTTACTGTTTGCTGTTTACTGTTTGCTCCTGCATAAATCCGGCAGATGTAGTATGGATCAAACTTCTCCTCAGACAAAAATAGAGCGGCAACGTTCTCACTCCGCCACCGCTCTCTGAGCACAGCCAAGAGCCAGGCTCAATTGGCTATACCGGGGTGAGACTTTCAGCCATCACCCAATTGTCCGTGGTTATACATTTCGAGTTTCGCACGTTCAAGCCCAACACGAAATTACTGATTCAAGAACGATGCCGATTATCTTGCATTGCGACGGTTGACGATTTACATAGCAGGAGTACAATGCCTGCAACCGGGGTGAGGCTGAATGTCTTCCCCCTGGCGCGCCTTCAATGGCAGCGCTAAGAAAGCGGGGGCGGGGTGAGGACGCCACCGCTTTCGCTTGTCTACGATCCTAAAATCATTAAGAAAGATCAGCCGCGGATTAACGCGGGTGGCGCGGATTAGGAACATCCACAGAAACTCATCTCGACTGTCTATGGGAAAACTCAAACAGATCTAATCCGCGCGCATTCGTGTAAATCCGCGGCTAATTTTTTGCTCATAGACTGTGATATCCGATTCATGAAGCAGCGTGAGGCCGATATCGTCGAGCCC
>DASZDU010000444.1:0-2958 GCA_035941655.1 Pyrinomonadaceae bacterium
AATAGCGGCAATTTCACGATCAGGAATACATGGTAAAAGTACCAGGGTATTCCGTTGAGCCAATCTGTCAGGCGATGCGGATAGAGCCTTCCCATGAATTCGTAGCCATCGTGACCTATGAGTTTCTGACCGGCGAACTGACCCATTTGGCGCCAGGTGGCAGGAAACAAAATCGTCGGGCTCAAGAGTACGAACATGACGAACATCAGTCCGTAGAACCTTAACAAACGCCTTTTGCCGAGCCGCCAACGCGTCGCTGGAACTCCCTGGAATATGAAGTAGTAGCTGACGGGTACCATCAAAAGTTGAGGCACGTATTTCGAAGCCATCAACGCGCCGAAGGCCGCCGCCGCCGCCCAATAAAACTTTTCCGCGCGCTCCGTCGATTCGATTTCTGCAAGGCGCTGTCCGCGCAGCCAGAACATGTTCCCCAATAGAAAGAAGAACAACAAAAATGTGTCCTCCTTCGCGATGCGATTGAAACCTATGGCCGTGGGGTCAAAAGTCCACAGCGCCGCCGCTATCAATCCTACTTCCGCGCCGAAGAGTTCTGCTGCCAGAAGATAAATAAGGATGGCGGTAAGCGCGCCGAAAACTGTACTGGGAAAACGCAGCGCAGTTTCAGTTGCTATCGGTGTGCGGCCACCAAGAGACGCAACGCTGTTCCACTTGTCGGCCAAAACCACGCTGCCAGTCAGCAGCGCCTTCATGAGCAGAGGATGCTCACTATTCGCCGACGTCAATCCATGCTCACGATAATCTGCAACGGCCTGCAGTTTATTTAGTTCGTCTTCGCTCAGCCCTTCCGCGCTCAAGCTGGAGACGCGGAACCCGAAGCCCGTGACTACGAGTAAAATCAGAATTGTGACAGCCAGCTTCGAATTTACCGAAACAATGCCTCGCTCCGCGAAGAGTTCGGGTTTCAAACCGGCTGTGATAACTGCGTCGGCAGTGGCGGCCAATGGGATTCAGTCCTCTGGGTTCGTTGACTATTAACCGCGGGTAACGCGGCTGGCGACAATAAAACGGTACTGACCTTGCTTGACAGTCGGCTGCTGCACCGGTTGCGCGGTGCCAGGGCATTAGCCCGACTGTTAAGCAGGGCTTTCGCACCCGTGATCAACGGGTGACCGGAAAAAGGGCGGTCGACAAAAGCCGAAAGCGTAGCGCGATTCAAACAGCGGCGCAACCTGGGCTTCGCCAGCATTCTCCTGTTGCGTAAGATGCTTGCAATTCCCCGGAAAATCAGCGAACATTTGCGGCGAATTGACCCATGGGATCGCAGCGGCAGGCGTCTTCAACGTGGGACCTGTCCATTCCCGCTGATCGATAACGAGTTTCGTAACTATTTGTACTTGACGTGCCGCGCATGCGTTGTCGTGTGCGCTCTACCAATCCAGAGAGGAACGAACATGGCAGAAATTCAGGAGAACCTTGAGGCGGGCAGCTCAGCCCAACCCTTCCGCATAGATCAAAAGCTTCACCAGATACTTTACAAATCAGAAGCGGCCCCGAAGCTTGAACCGATGCCGGAAGAAGTTTTGCCGGAACCAGTTTATCCGCAAAAGCCCGATCCGGTACCCATGACCAGAAAGGAATATCAAAAGTTCAACGCCATTCGAACATGGAAGAGCTGGGGCTCTCCCTACTTTAAGTCGCGTTGGCATAGCGGGGAGCTGCGGCCGATCATTCCTTACCTGTTTACGGAGTGGAAGTGCAATCTTGATTGTCACTATTGCTGGTCCTACAACAATGCCGTCAAGGGAATGACTGAAGACGTTGCCAAGCGTTCGCTGGATTGGCTGCATTCGATTGGCGCCCGCGTGTTGGCACTTATGGGCGGCGAGCCGCTGTTGCGCCCGAAGTTTATCCACAAGATTGTTGACTACAGCGCCAAGAAGGACATCTTTGTTTACCTGCCGACAAACGGGCGCCTGATGAAGCCGGATGTGATCGATCGTCTCGGTGATGCGGGTATCGCGACGTTTAATCTGGCAGTTGATTCGGTCAAGGAGCGCAAGTCGCTGCCGAAAGCGCTCGATCCGATTCGTCCCTACTTCGATTATCTTGTGAAGCGTCAGCATCACTATGGCTACTCAGTCATGTTCAATATCAACATCTGCCATAACAATATGGACGACGTTAAGGAACTGACCGAGATCGCTCATGACAACGGTATCGCCACTGACTATCACGTCAACGAAACGCCGATGATGGAGCAGACGCACTTCAAACATCTCAACGAGAACCAAACTTATTTGACTCCGGACGATTGGCCGAAGGTTGATGCGTTGCTCGACTATCTTCAGGATCTGCGCACGAATAAGGGCTACAAGATGGCGAATCCGACGCAGCACATGGAAGATATGAAGTTGCTCATGCGCGGTCAGGTGCCGCCCTGGCAGTGTCGCGCCGGCCAGAATTCGCTAATCATTCGCACCGATGGTTCGCTCGCGCCGTGTTTCCCGATGTATTCAGCGACGCACGATTGGGGCACAGTCGGCAATCACAAGTTTGATGTGAAGCAGCTGGATGAGATGAAAGTTGAATGCACGAAGCACTGTCTCTCGACGTGCAACTACATTCTCGGTTACTGCTACGACAACATGCGCGTTATCAGCTGGGGACTGAAGCAGGCGCTGCATGGTTTCAAGGGAGCCAGCAACGGTTTCTAAATTAGTCCATTTGAAAAACACAAAAGAAAACCGGAGTCATTTCATGACTCCGGTTTTCCGTTGCGTGAATGCCGATCAAGCAGTTCAGAGTTCAACTTTTAAGTTGCTGATTCGTCAGCGGGCAAGCTAAAGCTCGAGCTCTGAACTGCTTGAGAGCCCGCTAAGTTCCGCTCAAGTTCGAAAGGTCAAACAACTCGTCCGCCGCGCATCGTGAGAATGCCAACCACGACATTAACGCCTACTCCGATCGCAACCCCGATCCAGTATTTTTTATTTGTCACAC
>DASZDU010000445.1:0-14179 GCA_035941655.1 Pyrinomonadaceae bacterium
GGCGCACGCGCCGCTCGGGCTTCGCGCGGCACGTATCTACGCGAAGATCGCGCCCGACGCGGGACATGCGCAGCACATGACGTCGCATATCTTCCTGGCGCTCGGAATGTGGCCGGAAGTTGTGGATTCGAACATTGCCGCAATCGCCGCTCTCGACCGGGTTCGCAAGTCTGCCGGCAGAGGACCAGCCCGCTGCGGCCACTACCCGAGCTGGCTGGGATACGGTTATTCGCAACTCGGACAGGTGGAAAAGGCGAGGAGCACGGTCGCGGCGTGTCGCGCCTCTGTCGAATCGCAGGCGGGGATGGATCATGCCGGCATGTCAATGGATCCCGATTCGAGCCCTATCTCGTCTTTCGCGAATATGCGATTACGTTACCTGCTCGATACCGGCGACTGGACTGGTGAGATCGCTGGCTGGACCATACCGACGAGTGCCGGCGCCGGCGCTCGGCTTGATTTCGCTTTCGCACGGGCCATGGCTGATATCGCACAGGGGCGTCGCGACGCGGCCCGCCAGGCGATCTCCGAGCTCGAGGCTGTCGGTCGCGAAGTTGCTGACATCAAGACAAAGAGTGCCGACCCCGACCCGAGTTACCGCGTTCGGCCAGATATCTTTTTGCTGCAAGCGCGCGCACTGTTGGCTGAGCAAGAGGGAGACTTCGCCGGCGGCGAACGTCTAATGCTGCAAGCGGTGGGACTCGAGGACAAGCTGCCAATCGCCTTCGGCCCGCCGACGATTGACAAGCCCAGTCACGAGCTCCTGGGAGAATTTCTACTCCGACGCGGTCGAAAAGATGAAGCACACGCCGAATTCGAAAAAGCCGTCGCTCGTACACCAGGGCGCCGTCTGACCCAACAGGGTTTTGCAGCAACTTCCGGTGCCAGGTCCACGCAGGGCTCGCAGTAGCGTGGTGATCTGCTTTGTGTGTTTTCGTGGAGGTTCGTGGTGAGGTTTTCCTTAACAAGGGGTACGATCCACGAAGGTAACGGAAGCAGATCATGTCCTCGAAATATGGACTACGACGCCACCGACATTGCCGTCAGCTACGACCGTGGTCGGGATCATGGTCCGGAGTTTCTCGATCTCTGGATGAACGTTATTTCGTCGCACGTCAAGGATCAGCGCGTCGAGACGATCCTGGATCTCGGTTGCGGCACGGGGCGCTTTTCCGAGGCGCTCGCGGTCCATTTCCATGCGGAAGTTATAGGGATTGATCCCTCGACGAAGATGTTGGAACAGGCACGAAGCAAACAGCATGACCCCAGAGTGCGCTATGAGCCTGGTCGTGGCGAATCAATTCCGCTCCCGGACAATTCGGTTGAACTGGTATTCATGTCGATGATTTTCCATCACCTCGAAAACCCGCCGCTCATGGCGCGAGAATGTCGCCGAGTGCTTCGTGAAGATGGAACTGCCTTCCTGCGTGCCGGTACTCGTGAACGCATTTCGTCATATGCTTACGTTGATTATTTTCCGGAGAGCAAGCCTATTCTGGAAAAGTGTTTGCCCACAAACACGTCTGTGCGAGAGGTCTTTGAGGCGGCGGGATTTCGCCTGCAGACGCTCGAACTCGTTACTCAGCAGATCGCCTCTAGTTACGCGGCTTATGCAGATAAGTTGTCGGCGGGGGCTGACTCCATCCTCGCTAGTTTGAGTCAGCGCGAGTTTGACGACGGGATGACGGCGTTGCGCGCCCACGCAGCCCACACCGATGGCGCGGCCGTTTTCGAGCCAATTGATGTCTTCGTTTTTCGCTAGACCGACGGGACCATTTTACACCGACGGACCCGCCTTCAAAGAAAACCTACACTACCTGCGGATCACAAACTCGCGTAAGACGTTGAATGCGAATCCGGAAAGTATTGAGGTCGTACCGCTTCTCAGGCCATCTTTGTAGTCGTAACGCGCCGGATACCAGGTTTCGGCGCGAATTATTGCCGCGGTATATGCACCCGCGAATCGTGGCACCGAAACCACGCGGTTGCCCTTGCGATTGCGCGACGTCACGTTATCCAGCAGTGCGTCTTTTAATCTGGGTCCAAATCCCTGGCGCGTGCTGCGCTTGAATCCGGTGTCGAGCCCGAGCGCCTCGTCCAACCCGTAAGTAATGGTTTGCTGGATCGCGTGCTTGCCGAAACTGGACGCGAAGCGCTTCCCATAACCTGAAGCTCCCTGCTCCCACTCTTCCGGATTGTCCCGCCACTGGTTAATGCCTGCTGAGACAGCTGTGCGAGCAAGCGTGAATGGTCCAACGGCGCTATCAACATATCGCTTGAATCGCTCGGCATGCGTCGGGAAGACATAAGGTTCCGGCGTGGTCTGCTTCGTGCTCGTCTGACCCGAGTCAGTGTCAGCAGCCGTCCCTGTGGCCTTACTTGTGAGATCGCTGCTTGCCTGGACAAATGTTAACCGCGTTGACTCCGGCTTCAACGGTGACTCGACCTGCTGAGCATAAACTGGAACTACTGAAGCCGCGATGAGAATGATGAGCGCGACTGTTTGTTTCGCCGGCACCCGAAAAGTTCGTTTCATCCAAAATTTCCCCCTGTGATATTTATTCAAAACAACGGTCGCGCGCGACCCTGATAATGTTGTATGCGAACTGCGCGATAAGCGGCGAGTCTCAGCCTACACTTTCTACCACGCTCGCTTGTTTGTGCAACTCTGGGGCCGATACTTCCTCTAAACGCCGTTCAAGAAATCGTCGCTCGCTGTCGTTTGTCACCAAGAGCAGCGCCTGCTTGTAGCTCTTGAGCGCCTCTGCTTTGTTTCCCAGGCGGCGCAGAAGATCCGCACGCGCCGCGTGCAGCAGGTGATAATTGTCGAGTTCACCACTTCCTGCGAGCGCATCGATTACGCGGAGTCCCGGCGCCGGTCCATCCTGCATCGCGACCGCCACAGCTCGGTTCAACGATACGATAGGCGACGGAAATTCCAGCTCGAGGCGATCATAGAGCCGGACGATCTCAGCCCAATTTGTATTCCCGGCGTCGGTCGCCTTGCAATGCTCGGCAGCTATCGCCGCTTGCAATGCAAACGGACCTGGCCTACCACGCAGTCCCTCCTCAACCAGAGGAAGCGCCTCGGCGATTTGTTCCTGGTTCCAGAGCTTGCGATCTTGTTCTTCCAGCACCACGAGATCGCCCGCTGCATCCAAACGTGCTTCGCGCCGCGAATCGTGCAGCAGCATCAGTGCGAGTAGAGCTGTAGCTTCCGCCGGCGGCTTCGGCGCCATCAAGGCTCTTATAAGCCGCGCCAGACGAATAGCTTCGACGCAGAGATCTGCCCGCAGGAGCGGCTCGCCTCGAGTGGCAAGATAGCCCTCGTTAAAGATTAGGTAGATAACGGTGAGTACCGCCTCGAGGCGTTCCGGCAGATCGCTCGTATCCGGGACCTTATACGGAATTCCAGCGTCGCGAATTTTTCGCTTGGCACGCACTAGTCTCTGCGCCATTGTCGTCGCCGGCACGAGAAACGCGCGCGCGATCTCGTCTGTTTCTAAACCGCCCAGCGTGCGCAGTGTTAGTGCGACCTGTGCTTCCGGCGCTAGCGCCGGATGGCAGCAGGTAAAGATCAGACGCAAGCGGTCGTCAGGAATTTCGTCAGTGTCGTAATTCGGCTCCTCAACGGTAGGGATCATTCCCGACTCGGCGAGTGATTCAATTTTTTCCTTGAACTTCGTTTGGCGCCGCAGCCTGTCGATCGCTTTGTACTTCGCGGTCTGGACAATCCAAGCTCGCGGAGACTCGGGCACGCCATCTGTTCGCCATTGATCGACTGCGGCCGTGAAAGCTTCCTGCGCTGCCTCTTCAGCCAGCTCAAAATCACCAAAGTGACCAATTAGAGTGGCTACAATCCTCCCCCAGTCAGAGTGATACACTGAGTCTACGGCGGCATTAGCATTTGGAAGCATGAGCGATAATAAAAACTTTCGGGCAACCTGTCGATTCCGGGAGTCGCCGTTCGACCTACTGTCGGAGGAGCATAGTCATGAAATACATGTTGCTGGTTTACCTGGCTGAGGACGCGCTGAGCGACGCCGAGCGAGAGCACTGTTACGTGGAATCAGCGCAACTGACACAAGAACTCAACGCGAGCGGAAAATATCTGTCTGCCAGCCCGCTGCATCCGGTATCAACGGCGACTAGCGTTCGCATTCGCGATGGCAAACGCTTTGTAACTGATGGACCATTTGCTGAGACACGGGAACAACTCGGCGGGTTCTACCTGATCGACGCGTCTGATCTCGACGAAGCGCTAAGTATCGCGGAACGAATTCCACCGGCGCGCTTCGGCACCATTGAGATTCGCCCGGTGATGGAAATTGAAGGCCTGCCGGAGGATTAGTCCGGAACAAATAAATCTGAAACGGGAGAAAAGGCGATGAAACTGATCGACTCACTGATCCTGGAGTTTGAGCATGAAGCGCAGACAACACGCAAGCACCTGGAACGTTTGCCCGAAGACAAGCTTGAATGGCGGCCCCACGAGAAATCCTTTACCGCGGCTGGGCTGGCATCGCACATTGTCGAATGCGTCGGCTGGACCGACGCCATATTCAACCTTGAAGAGTTTGTGTTCGATCCGGCCACTTACAAGCCCTATCAAGCCACCTCAGTCGCTGACTTGCTTGAAACGTTAGAAAGCAACGTGCAAAAAGGTAAGCAAGCTCTGGCGGCAGCCAGCGAGGAGAGTTTGGATCAGCCGTGGCGGCTAAAAGTCGCCGACCGGCTGTTGTTTGAAAGACCGCGGTCGGCCGTCCTCCGCGACTTCGTGTTGAGCCACTTGATCCATCACCGTGGCCAGTTTTCCGTCTACCTGCGACTGCTAAACATCGCCGTGCCTGGTTCCCATGGGCCAAGCGCAGACGAGCAGGGTTGAATTCCGAAGCGAGGTCTCCTATGTCCGCAGCTATTAACGCCGCTCAGTTTGTCCGGAAGGTGAAAACTTTCGGTTCGCCGGAAGAGGTTGAGAAGATTCAACGTTACTTCAAATCCGGCAAAGGCGAATACGGCGAGGGCGACAAGTTCATCGGGGTGCGCATGGGCCAATTGTTTGCACTTGCCAAAGAGTTTATTGAAATGCCGCCGAGCGAACTTGAGAAATTGCTGGAAAGCCCAATCCACGAGGTAAGGGCCGGCGCGCTGAGTATCATGGGCAAACAGGCCCGCAGCAAAAAGACTTCAGAGGCGCGCCGAAAAGAGTTGTTCGATCTTTACATCAGACGTCACGACCGGGTGAACAACTGGGACCTGGTTGACCTTGGCGCTCTTTATATCGTCGGCATCTACCTGATTGATAAACCGCGCGACATCTTATACAAGCTGGCGCGCTCAAAAAATATATGGGAACGCCGAACGGCCATTGTCGGTACCGGCCAATTTATCAGGCAAGGCGATGTAGCCGACACCTTCAAGATTGCTGAGATTCTGGTTAATGACGAACACGATTTGATCCACAAGGGCACAGGATGGATGTTGCGGACAGCCGGCGAAGTGGATCGCAAGAAACTACTAAGCTTTTTAGATAAGCACGCGGCCACTATGCCGCGCACGCTATTACGTTATTCGATTGAAAAGCTCGATAAAAAACAGCGAGAGCATTACCTGAGCATGAAGAAGGGTGGGAACAAGCTGCCACCAAATCACTCGAGCTAAAACCACCAAAGATACGTGGACGCGCAAAGCGTTGAGGAGATCTCAAATGACGGATACCGAATCATTGAAAATTGGTCAGGGGACTGGGATTGAAACACATGGGCCGCGCCGCATTCTTCGAAGCGTCGGAGCTGTGTTCGCGGGGTTGGTCGCGGTCTTCGTGCTTTCCCTGGGCACCGACGTGCTGCTGCACGCCACCGGGATCTATCCGCCATGGTTTAAGCCGATGAGCACGCCGCTATGGCTCTTCGCGACAGCCTATCGCATCGTTTATGGCGTTATGGGCGGATACATCGTGGCGCGACTCGCACCCGATCGCCCCATGGCGCATGCCATAGCGCTGGGAGTTATAGGCCTGGTGCTAAGTATCGCGGGCACCGTGGGAACATGGAATGCCGGGCCGGACTTTGGACCAAGATGGTATCCCCTGGCTCTGGTCGTAACCGCGCTTCCGTGCGCGTGCGCGGGCGCCAAAATCCGCGTCAGTCAATTGAAAAAGCGCTGACTCAGTAATTTGATCACAGTTCGCGCGTCTAAGGAACGAATAAGTATGACTTCATTAGATCATCTGGATGCTATTCGATATCCCATTGGCCGGGTGACGATTGCCACGGAAGTTACTGCTGAGGATCGGCGCGCATGGATTTCGCAAATAGCAGCCACACCCGCAGGCTTGCGCTCTGCATTGGACGGTCTGTCTGATTCGCAACTCGATCGGTGCTATCGCGAAGGAGGTTGGACCTTGCGCCAGGTCGCACACCATCTGGCAGATGAACATTTGAACGCGTTCGGCTATTTCAAGAAGGCAGTAACCGAGGAAGATCCGGTAGTTAACGTGTACGACGAACCACGCTGGGCAGAAACGAAAGATGCTCGGGAGGCACCTATTGTTTTGTCGCTGGAGCTATTAACAGCGCTGCATGCGCGCTGGGTCATTCTGCTGAACTCTCTCGAGCAAAAAGACTTCGCTCGCGGCTATCTGCATGGACGGCGCGGTAGAGTTTCACTTGATGAAGGCGTTCAGCTTTACGCGTGGCATGGCCGTCATCATACGGCTCACATCACGAGCCTTCGGAACCGTGAAGGTTGGTAGTTCGTTAACCCGATTTTCTAACCGCCTTACTCAAAAGGAGTCTAGTATGCAATTGCATCCATATTTGAGTTTCAACGCCCAATGCGAAACCGCCTTCAAATTCTATGAGCAGGTGTTTGGCGGCAAGGTCACCTTCATGATGACCTGGGGTGAAATGCCGGGTGCGGATCAATTCCCGGCGGAAACCCACAAACTAATTATGCATGCGACGCTCAGTGTCGGCGATGCAGTACTGATGGGCGCTGATGCTCCACCCGACCGTTACCAGGAACCTAAGGGCATAAATGTATCTATCCATCTGAAGGGCATCGCCGACGGCGAGCGGATCTTCAACGCCCTGGCCAAGAACGGCAACGTGACGATGCCGTTTCAAGAAACCTTCTGGTCGCCCGGTTTCGGCATGTGCGTCGATCAATTCGGTATACCGTGGATGGTTAACTGCGAACAAGCTGGATAAACTTAAGAATGTCCAACGTCCAATGTGTCCAACGTCCAATGCCATTCAAGCAGTTCAGAGTTCAAACTTCAGTTTGTCCGACGTTTGAAAGGAAGCAAGCTAAAGCTTGGACTCTGAACTGCTTGAATGACATTGGACGTTGGACGTTGGACGTTGGACTCCTTTAGGAGGAGAACTCTATGCAGTCCGTTAATTCGGCAGTTTCAAAGAGGACGCTTTGGATCGGACGCATCGTCAGCGGCCTACTGATATTGTTTCTACTGTTCGACGGTGCGATGAAACTGTTAAAGCCGGCGGTGGTCGTGGAGGCAACAGTTCGACTTGGTTATCCGGAAACCACGATCGTTCCCATCGGAATCGTGCTGCTAATCTCCACTATTCTCTACGCAATTCCGCGCACGTCCGTTCTTGGTGCGATCCTGCTGACCGGTTATTTAGGCGGGGCGGTCGCAACTCACGTTCGCGTAGGCGGCACTCTGTTTGAAATAGTATTCCCAGTCATCATGGGCGTATTCGTTTGGGGCGGTCTTTACCTGCGCGATGTGCGACTGCGCAGACTTATTCCCTTGCATCAAGGAGAAAACTGAAGATGAACATCGCATTGTGGATCATTCAGGTACTGCTGGCGCTGCTCTTCCTGTTTGCCGGTGGTACAAAACTGGTGCTGCCTATCGACGTACTGACCTCGATGGGGTCACCTAACCAAGTGCACCTGCCCGCGCTGTTAATACGATTCATCGGCGTGTGTGAAGTGTTGGGCGCGCTTGGTCTGATTCTTCCCGGGCTTCTTCGTAAGCGAACAGACCTAACGCCGTTGGCTGCCGCCGGATTGGTGATAATCATGATTGGGGCAACCGTGATAACGATTATTGGTGATGGAATTGGGGCGGCGATCGTTCCGTTGATCGCGGGATTGCTTTGTGCCTTCGTTGCGTACGGCAGGTGGCGGATTCGGCCCCTTGCATGACGTACTGCGCAAACACTGCTCGCATGGGTCGAATAATTCAAAACCGGGAGCAGTAGCGACCGGGTCTGATCTCACACAAACACCTCTTACACTAGCAATTGGTTTATTCCACTTAGTCTGCAAACCGCACGACAGACCCGGTCGCTACAGCTCCAGGTTCTGACTTAATCCGACTACAGTTCGCTTCGTTCTCCCAGTTCTGCTTTATCGACCGCTCATGGGGTATTATCGTTACCTAAGGACGGAACACGCATGGATGGCGACAACGGCACGATCCAACTTCCGGAATCAGACGAAGATCTGCTGCGCGAGTGTGAAGTGGAAACATTTCGTGCGAGCGGTCCAGGCGGTCAGCATGTCAACAAAACAGAGAGCGCGGTTCGTCTGCGGCACACGCCTTCCGGCGTTGTGGTAACGTCACAACAGGAACGCAGCCAACATCGGAACAAACAAGTATGCCTCGACAAGTTGCGCGAGAAGATTGAAAAACTTAACTATCGGCCCGCCAAGCGTGTGAAAACGCGTGTGCCTGCTGCCGTAAAGAACCGTGCGCTGGAAGAGAAAGCTCGACGCGCTCAGATCAAGCGGTTGAGGACGAAGCCATCACTGGACGAATGAAGAGGGAGTGCTCGACGAATGATATCTGTCGCGAATCGTATTTATGTGAAAGCGGAATATGCCGACGCGTTCGAACAGAGGTTTCGCGATCGCGCCGGCCTCGTTGACAAGATGCCGGGATTTATTTCAAACCATGTGTTGCGACCCGTGAACGATGGCGACCCTTACGTCGTTTTTACATTTTGGAACAGCCGGCAGGATTTTCTTAACTGGGTGCGCTCGGACGAGTTTATAAAAGGACACGCTCAATCAGGCACATTGCCGAAGGACGCTTTTTCGCAAGCAAACGTTCTGGAGATGCACGAGGTTGTGCAGGATTCAACCAACCCTGAGCTCGAAGCGGAACCTCGCGGCGGGCCATTCAGGATGCATTAAGTGGAGCAGAGGTCAGCAGTCGGAGGTCAGATGTCAGAGATCACACCAGATTTAAGAACAGCTACGGCAGAGGTCCCCGGCCAAGTGTCAGAAACGACCGGCTTTCAACCTTCGACCTCCGACCTCCGACCTCCGACCTCAGGCCTGCGGCCCACCTACCAGGCCGCGCGGGCGGTAGCCGGTACTATCGAAACGCACTTTGCTGCACATATCGCTGCGGCGCATGAGCGTGGCGAGGAGGCGTTGGCGCCGAATCCTGATCGCGCCGCGATCGAAGCGATCATCGACGCGACGTTCTGGGCCAGTCTGAGAAAAGAAGAGGGGCGCTCACCCAAAATTTCGCTCGCGTTTTTTCCTCCAGAACAAGTACCGCAACCACTTATTTTTGAGCGGCCGCTACCGCTGACGCCTAAGGTCCTGACAAAACTTGGACCTGCCGTAGAACGGCCGGGCGTTCACCTCGGCGTCTTCACCGCCCGCCACGAATCGTCCGCTACCAGCGGAGAACTGCAAGTGTGGGGCGCCACCCGCAAAGTTCCGAGTTTCTGTTTTGTCCTCGAGGTGATCGAACCCGGTCTGCTGGTTATCAAGCATCGCCGTATGGCCGGCTTCGGGAAGTTTGCCAACGTTGCCGTCCTGAAGGGCGAGGAAGTGAAGATCGTGGACGAGCATGGAGCCAGCTTGCCGGATTGCCCGGCGCTACTTGCGGTGTTGCTTCCCTTCACTTCGCCGGGGTCCTGGGACCACCGTTTCAATTTGCACGTCCAGCTGGCGGCATCGATGCGCGCGCATGGGCACGGCGGTTCGCTGCTGGTAGTCCCGACTGGTTCTGAGTCGTGGCGCAATTCGATCGTGCAGCCGGTCCTTTATTCGGTCACCCCGCCCTTCTCCGCACTTGCGGAACTAATGCGGCAGGAAGTCAACGAAACTAATGAGAACTGGTTAGACGCGGCTGTGCGTCGGGCCGTTGATACTGTCGCCGGCCTCACGGCTGTTGACGGCGCAACGATAATTAACGACCAATACGAAGTGCTTGCGTTTGGCGCAAAGATAGGACGGCTCGATCGTGGCCCAGCGGTTGAGCAGATGGTTGCGACGGAGCCGGTCGTCGGCGACCACCCGGTGCTGATTCATCCGGCGCAAAATGGCGGCACCCGACACTTGTCGGCGGCACAATTTGTACACGATCAGCGCGATGCGATGGCGCTGGTCGCTTCGCAGGACGGTCGGTTTACAGTTTTCGCGTGGTCACCCTGCGAAGAGATGGTTCACGCGCACCGGGTAGACACGTTGTTGCTGTAAATACCAGGAAAAATGAACAACGGTTTTTCTCTGTGCGTACTCAGTGTGCTCTGTGTCTTATGGTGAATCTTAATTAAATCCATCACAAAGGCACAAATTTCACAGAGATTGCACAGAGACTTGAGTTAATCCGATGGTTTCCTTGGCCGGGTAATTTGATTTAACCATCCGGCAGCTCTATGCAACGCTATGGTTTCGTCTTAACGGAAGGCAACTCATGACTACACCTATTAATACGCACACGGCGCGCATGGCGCTCAATCAGGATTCTGAACTTCGGAAATGGGCTGAAGCCTGGCTAAAGAAAAAGGAGCGAACCGCGCAGTCGGGCATGACTGATCAGGAATTTGAGAAGCACTGGCTCCACGTGCGTCCTGAGAGAATGCACGAAGGCGCCGTTGAAGCAGTCACGGCATTCAGGGTCGAAAGTAACGAAGGCTAAGTTGAGGGGTTCTTGAATGTTTTGTCCAAAGTGTGGCCAACAACAAATCGCCGATAACACAAGATTCTGTTCACGATGCGGGCTGCCAATCGATGGGTTGGCGCAATGGCTGGCCGGCGATGCTCCTGCGGCGATAGGCGACAAAGGACTCGCGGTGGCGGTTTCACCGAGACGAAAAGGCGTCCGGCGCGGAGCAAAGATAATGTTTTTAAGCGCAGTGCTGACACCGCTCTTCATAGTCTTGAGTGTAATCAGCGACGCTGGTGAGCCCCTAATTATTCCTTTCCTGCTGTTTCTCGCAGGACTCTCAGTAATTCTCTACTCGAGCATTTTCAAAGAGAAAGCTCCTACTCAAATTACACCGACGCGACCGGCACCGTTAGGATCCGCGTTCAGCAGCAATGCCTTACCACCGGCTTCGAATACTTGGGCGAATAGCCGCCGTGATCAGGCAGTGAGGACGGCTGAGCTGGCGCAGCCGCCGAGCGTCACAGAAAAGACGACGAAGTTGCTGCGTGACGATTAGGACCAGAAGGTAGTCTTACCGCGATAAGTCATCGATAAGGGCAAAGGACCAACGCGAGGTCATAGACTCCTCTTCACTCCGGTAGGAGTGAAATGTTTATAGTGTTGAGTATCACAAACACCGCCTTCTCCGTTCGGAGGAGCGGAATACGTTGCGCATACTAAGAGGTTCGACGTTGCGAGCAACATGAGCCAACCATGCGATGAAGGAGTAATAAAGTCTAAATCCGCAGCCGCTCCCTGCCCAAAAGGCGCCGGACCCTGGATATTGGCGGCCACAATCCTCGGTTCGAGCATGGTCTTTATCGACGGCACTGTCGTCAACGTCGCTCTACCCGCGCTGCAAACCAATCTCAATGCCACCGTCGTTGATGTACAGTGGGTGGTTGAAGCCTATGCGTTGTTTCTCGCCGCGCTCCTGTTGGCCGGCGGTTCACTCGGCGATCACTTCGGTCGCAAGCGCATTTACACCATCGGCGTTGCCCTTTTTGCAGTCGCCTCAATTGGCTGCGGACTGGCGGCGAACATAAATCAACTCATCATGGCGCGCGCCGCACAAGGCGTCGGTGGGGCGCTGTTAGTTCCCGGTAGTCTGGCGATTATCAGCGCGTCGTTCAAGGATGAGGCGCGCGGAAAAGCGATCGGCACCTGGTCAGGGTTTACCGCGATCACCGCAGCGATTGGTCCGGTACTCGGCGGCTGGCTGATTGAACACGTTTCCTGGCGGGCCGTGTTTTTCATCAACGTTCCAATTGCCGCGATCGTGTTGGCGCTGGTGTTTCTGCATGTGCCTGAGAGTCGAGATGAAGAGTCCCACGGCCTGGATTGGTTGGGCGCGGCGCTCGCGACCATTGCACTCGGGGCTATTGTCTACGCCTTGCTCGAATCGTCACGACTCGGCTTCAAGAGTCCGGTCATTCTTACTGCGCTCATCGGTGGAGTGCTGATGACTATCGCTTTTGTGCTGGTCGAGAAGCGAGAGGAAAAATCCGGAAACGCGATGTTGCCCTTGAAGTTGTTTGAGTCGAGAAACTTCAGCGGCGCAAACCTGTTAACGCTTTTCTTATACACGGCTCTGAGCGGCGCGCTCTTTTTTCTGCCACTCAATCTGATTCAAGTGCAGGGCTATTCACCAACCGCCGCCGGGGCAGCGTTGCTTCCCTTCGTCTTGATCATGTTTCTGCTCTCGCGTTGGTCTGGAGGTTTGGTAAAGCAATACGGCGCGAAACTTCCGCTCATCATTGGGCCAATTGTGGCGGCGCTGGGCTTCGTGTTGTTCACATTACCCGGAGCGGATGTTAACAGGAGTTTCTGGACAAGTTTCTTTCCGGCCGTGGTTGTGCTCGGACTCGGTATGGCAGTAAGCGTGGCGCCGCTAACGACGACGGTGATGAATGCGGTGAAACAAAACCGCGCCGGAGTTGCATCGGGAATAAATAATGCAGTCTCACGGGTAGCCGGGCTGATGGCCGTTGCGGTACTGGGAATTGTCATGCTGCACAGTTTCAATGCCGAGCTTGATCGGCGTTTGCAAACGCTGCCTGTTAAGAGTGAAGTTAAGCAGCAGTTGGATGAGCAAAGAACAAGGCTGGCCGCCGCCGAAATACCTGAAGACGTTGACACTGCTCAGAAGGCGATAATGAGGCAGGCCATTAATGAGTCGTTCGTGAGCGGCTTCCGTCGCGTGGCTACGGTCTGCGCCGCTTTGGCATTGCTAAGTGCGCTGAGTGCCTGGTGGTTGATCGAAGGAAAAGGGACATAGTTTCAAGTTCCAGGTTTCAAGTTTCAAGTTCCAAGTCATGACATGCCGAAATCCTTAAGTGGGAAGTCCGGTCATCCAGTCCAAATCGAAACTTGAAACTTGAAACTTGAAACTTAAGGAATCCGAATTCCACCGCTAAAGTAATCTGCATTTCTGATTCCGAGATAGACAACAACACCGACAACGACTACGGCAGCGACGACAACGATGGCGATCTTCGCACCCTTGCCCAATCCCTGACCCTTCACCTTCGCGACGTCGTTGTAAACGAGTTCGATCCGGTCTCCGGTTTTATCTTCTCGAATCGTGAATTTATTATCGTCGGCCTGTTCGATACGTCCTTTCAGTTTCGAACCGTTGCGCAGTTCGATGTTGACGTGGTTTTTCTTGTGGGCCAGACGTTTGGTTACTTCTGCTTTGATCCTCGCAGTATCGTCTGTCTGAGGTTGCGCCTGTGCCATTTGCGCCAGCGGCACCACGATCAGCGTGAGCGCCAATGCGAGTGATTTCAATCGATTCATTGCAGGCTCCTTTTGGATTCCGTCAAGGACAAGCGCGAGGTTTATGACGATTAGCGATCAGCAATCCGACGAACTGGACCGGCGCATTCTTGCACAATCGGGCGCGAGGTGCTAGAAAAACAAACCCTCCATGCACGTCATCTCGCGCAAACGGCTCAATGAATTTGCCAAACAGCACCCCGACACCAAAGGATCTCTGGCCCGTTGGTATCAATTGATCAAGCGAGGGAATTTCGCTAGCTTCGTCGAGTTGCGAACCGTGTTTCCCACCGCTGATCAGGTGGGTAAGCTAACGGTTTTCAATGTAGGCGCTACAAACTCCCTCAATGCGATCGTCCACGCGGTTGAAGCTGTTGATGATAAGGAACGAATTAACAAGGCCTTCTTCAATGCACTCCTGAACCGGAACAAATATCCTTTACTCCTTTTCTCCTCCGTTCTTGCGCTTTTCTTTCT
>DASZDU010000446.1:0-2096 GCA_035941655.1 Pyrinomonadaceae bacterium
TGTCGCGCGCGGGCATCCTGTCCGAGCGGATCTTTCTGCTTTATTCCCAGGAGCGCATCGCGTCATATGGCCTCAAGCCGGGAGACCTGCCAAATATTCTGGGCGCGCGCAACATCACGCCGGCCGGTGGCCAACTGGAAGCTGCGGGGAAAAACTTTTCGATCGATCCTTCCGGCGAGTTCAAGAATGAAAAGGACATTGGCGACGTGGCGATCGCCCGTACGAACGAGGGCTCGCCGGTTTACCTGCGGGACGTGGTGGACGTCGAGCGAGGCTATGACAGCCCGCCGAGATACTTGAACTTCTACGACTGGCGCGATGCAGAGGGTAATTGGCAGCGCAGCCGTGCCATCACGGTCGCCGTCCAGATGCGCCCGAACGGATACATAGGACCATTCGGTAAAGACATAGACGAGAAGCTGGAGCAACTTCGGAAAGAGTTGCCGGATGACTTGATCATGGCGCGCACCTCCGACCAGCCCCGGCAGGTGACGGAGAACGTTAATCTGTTCATGAACAGTCTCTACGAGGCAATCATCCTGGTAATAATCGTTTCACTGATCGGCTTTTGGGACTGGCGTTCGGCGCTGCTGATGGGGCTGGCGATACCGATCACCCTCTTTATTACCTTCGGGATGGCCCACACGCTGGGGATCGATCTCCAGCAGATCTCCATCGCCACGCTAATCATCGCGCTCGGCCTACTGGTGGACGTACCGGTGGTCGCCGGCGACGCGATTAAGAACCAACTGGGGGCGGGTCTGCCGCCGCTCACCGCTGCTTGGGTCGGGCCGACAAAACTGATGACGGCCATCGTCTTCGCCACTATCACCAACATCGTCGCTTACCTACCGTTCCTGACCCTGCCCGGAGGCATGGGGGAATTCTTATACAGCCTGCCGATCGTGCTGACCTGCTCTCTGGTGGCGGCGTTAATTGTGGCAATGGTTTTCATCCCCTTCCTTGGCTACTACTTACTGAAACCCGCACCCCAGCTGTCTATGGAGGAACGGCGCAAGAAAGGATTCGCGGCGTTTTATTACAGGGTCGGCGAATGGGCCATCAATCATCGTTGGAAGGTGCTGCTAGGCTCGCTCGTCCTCCTGGCGGCTAGTGGACTGGTCGCCAGCCGGCTCAAAACAGACTTTTTCCCGAAGGACCTTTCGTACCTTTCATACCTTGATGTGTGGCTGCCGGAAGACGCGCCGCTGTCGGCCACCGGCGAAGCCGCGCGGCGTGCTGAGGAAGTGGTGCGCGAGGTGACCGAGGAATTCGGCAAGGAGCACGCCGGTGAGGATGGTAAGCCGCGTCAGGTCCTGAAATCTCTGACCACCTTCGTCGGGGGCGGCGGCCCGCGATTCTGGTTCTCGGTCTCGCCCGAGCTACAGCAGCTCAACTACGCGCAGGTCATTATCGAGGTCAACGACAAGCATGACACCAACCACCTGCTCGAGCCCCTGCAGAGGGCGCTGGACCATGAGGTCCCGGGCGCGCGGGTCGATGTGCGGCAACTCGATACGGGCAAGCCAATCACGATGCCCGTCGAAATTCGCATTTCCGGAAGCAACATGGCCGCGCTACGGCAGGAGGCTGAGAAGGTTAAAAACATCCTGCGTGCCACGCCGTACGCTCAGCGAGTCCGCGACGACTGGGGCGATGACATCTTTACCGTCAAGCTCGAAACAGACTCCGACCGCGCGAACGCGGCGGGAATCACCAACCACGACGTGGCCGCCTCCTCCGCGACGGCGATCAACGGCACCAAAGTGACGGTCCTGCGCGAAGGTGATAAGCAGATCCCCATCGTAGCGCGAATGCGGATGGAGGAGCGCGCGCAACTGGCCGACCTGCAGAACCTCTACGTCTATTCCGCACAGGGATCAGAGAAGGTGCCGCTCAGGCAGGTCTCGTCGGTCGAATACGGAATGCAGACCGAGAAGGTGCGCCGGCGCAATCAATTCCGCACGATCACGGTCTCGTGCATGGCCGAACCTGGTCACCTGCCGTCAGAGATCGTGAGCGCCGCGCGCCCGCAACTAACGGCTTTTGCCGCTCAGCTCCCTTCGGGGTACCAGATGGGTATCGGCGGATCGGAG
>DASZDU010000447.1:0-6222 GCA_035941655.1 Pyrinomonadaceae bacterium
ATCGCACACCAGCGATGCCAATATTCCGAAGAATGAGTCTGGTCATCCCATCAAGCATCAGTTCACCAGTCAGATCCCCACCTCACAGTGCATGACCTGTCACATGCACCCTGGCACAAACATGGTGGCTACTTACCTGGGGATGACCTGGTGGGACAACGAGAGCGACGGCCAGAGCCTGTATCCGAAGCAGCAACACGAGCCATCAGCGGACGAGGAGCGGGAGAAGCTGAGCCGGAATCCTGAAGGATCAAGCCTGCGCGGTTTGTGGTCCAACCTTGATTTTCTAAGAGGCACCGGCACGCCGGAATTTAACTCGAATCTAAAGCACACGCAGTTTGGGGATTTTCATGGGCATGGCTGGCTGTTTCGCAAAGTGTTCAAACGCGATCGAAAAGGGAACCTGCTGGACGCGCAAAACAATCTGGTCTCGTCAGCAGACCCTGACAAGTTTAAGAAGGCTGTTCACCTGAACGACATTCACCTCGAAAAGGGTATGCATTGCGTCGACTGCCATTTCCGGCAGGACGCGCATGGCGATGGCAGTCTCTATAACGAACCTCGCGCGGCTATCGAAATCGGTTGCGAGGATTGTCATGGCTCGATCCGCGCTCGCGCCACCTTGTTCACTTCCGGACCAGCGGCGGCGACTGCCACGGGTCCGGCTGTTGAGCGACGCAAGTCGCAGAATCAGCCGTTGGTCGGACAAGACCTGACGCGCGGAATTCGCGTTCGCGATGAGTCAGGGGCGAAGGTGCCGCTGTTTCAGAGGATTACTCGCGATCGCAAGAAGAAGGACGAGACTGGCAAAGACATTGATTTGAAAACCGGCGACATCATTCAAAACTCGATGGTCGTGCCCGGGCGTTGGTGGCGCGTGATTCAAACTCTCGACACGGTTACCCCGGGCACACGCGACTACAGCGAGAAGTCGCGTTACTCGAAGACGATTCGCAAAGATAACGCGACCTGGGGCGATGTGCCGAAGAACGATCAGGAGCTGGCCCATCGGGATTCCGATATGACCTGCGTTGCTTGCCATTCGTCATGGGTGACAAGCTGTTTTGGTTGTCACTTGTCCATGCAGGCGAACCGCAAAATGCCGAATCGCCATAATGAGGGTGGCGATTCGCGCAACTTCACTCAGTACAACTTCCAGGTACTGCGCGACGACATCTTCATGCTCGGCCGCGATGGCACCGTGACCGGTAATCGCGTCGCTCCGGTACGTTCCTCGTCAGCTGTGCTGGTGAGTTCACAAAATCAGAACCGCGAGTGGATCTATTCACAGCAACAGACGACCTCTGCTGAAGGCTTCGCCGGACAGGCGTTCAATACGCACGTGCCGCACACGGTGCGAGCTACGGAAACGAAGGGTTGTAGTGACTGTCACGTATCGGCAAAGAACGATAACAATGCGTGGTTGGCCCAACTCCTTTTGCAGGGCACAAATTTCGTCAACTTCATGGGCCGTTATGTTTACGTCGCCGCCGGCGATGCTTTGGAAGCTGTAGTTGCAACCGAGCGGAGCGAGCCGCAGGCAGTCTTTGGCAGTTCGCTGCACCAGATTGCGTATCCCGAAAACTACGAAAAGTTTGTGCGAGAGGGAAGAGAACTGAAGACAGCTTACGAACACGTTGGCAATCCGCGCGTGTTGCAGGTGCAGTTGCGAGGCGAGTATGCCTATGTGGCAGCCGGCGAAGGCGGCTTGCGCGTCTACGACGTCGCGCAGATCGATCAGAAAGGTTTTTCAGAACGCATAACTACCGCACCGGTTTCGCGTTTCGGGCAAAAGTTTTGGGTGAAAACAAAATACGCCACCGCCGTCGCGGCTCCTACTACGCTCGCTGTCGATCCGGCACGCTGGCGCCTGACGCGCGACGGCACCATGATCGATCCGGTCAGCGCCGCTAAACTCACCGGCGACGCGCGTAAGCAATTGCTGAATGAAGAGCAGCCGATTCATCCTTTGTATGCGTACCTGTACGTCGTCGACCGCCAGGAGGGCCTGATCCTCGTGAATGCGGCGACGCTGCTCGATGGCGATCCGCTAAACAATTATTTGAAGCGGTCTCTGGACACCGCGAAGTATCCCAACGCGGCTTTCAATCCCGGTGGTGCGCTCAACGATGCCAATAACATCAACATCGCCGGGCACTATGCCTACATCACGTCGGCGAATGGCTTGGTAGTTGTCGATATCGACGATCCGCTGAACCCTCGAATCACTGCGCAGATCGGCGCGCCTGAGTTGCGCAATCCGTGCGCGATCGCGATCCAGTTCCGGTATGGGTTTGTCGTGGACGATCACGGGCTGAAGGTGCTCGACCTTAGCACGCCCGATTCGCCGAGACTCGTAACCGGCGCTTCAATTGCGCTTGCCGAGGCCCGTGACGTTTACGTGGCGCGAACCTATGCATACGTGGCAAATGGCAAGGAGGGAATCGCGATCATTGATGTCGAGCAGCCGGAGAAACCGCGGCTGGATCAAACTTTTAATGCCGATGGAACACTAAACGACGCGCATCAGGTGAAGGTGGCGATGACGAATGCCAGCTTGTTTGGTTACGTAGCTGATGGCCGCAATGGTTTGCGTGTGCTGCAACTGACTTCGCCGGAGAGTATGCCCGAATACGCAGGCTTCAGTCCGCGACCGCAACCCATTTTGATTGCGACGTTCAAGACCAAAGGCGAGGCGCTCGGGATTTCCAAACCACTCGATCGCGACCGCGCCGTTGACGAAAGTGGAAATCAGGTTTCCGTGTTTGGCCGTCGCGGTGCGCGGCCGTTCAACTTCGACGAGATGATGCGCATGTTGCGGACGAATGATGGCAAGGGGGATTGGTTTACGGTGACAGATACGCCATCAAAGCCGCCGAAGAATTAGCCGCGGATTTACGCGGATAAACGCAGATCAGAAAATCAATAAAAATGGATTGCTTGCTAATTATGGTGTGAATCTGTGTAAATCTGTGTTTATCTGTGGCTTGAATCCGCGTTCATCCGCGCAAATCCGCGGCTAAATAGTCTTACATCATGCGTTCGCGGAGTTTCCGCAAGAGTTCCTTCGCTTCTTCAGCTGACAGTGATTCCGGATCGACGTTGCGGATCTCTTCCACCACTTTTTGATTAGCCAAATCAAACAGCGACGCCTGGGCCAAAGCTTTTCTACGCCCTGCACGTCGAGCGGCAACTTCCAGGGCGCTGCCTGTTGCAGCTTGATCGACAATCTGAAGATTGTCGGACTGCTGAAGATTGTCGGACTGGCCTGCACTCGCTCCCCGAGCAGCGGCATGCACCTCGGCAGTTCTCACGGCAGCCTGTGCGGCAATGGCGTCTTCTTCGGCAAACACATCCAACTCGTAGCGTTCGAGCCGGGCCAACACTTGTCGAGCATTAGCCAGCACCGCCGGCGGCAGTCCCGCCAACCGCGCCACCTGAATCCCATAAGACTTTGAGGCGCGACCGCGCTCGAGTCGATGTAGAAATACAACCTCGCCTTCACGCTCTGCGGCGGTGATTTGATAATTCTGCGCACCCGGTAGTCGCTCAGCCAGTTCGGTGAGCTCGTGATAGTGAGTCGCGAATAATGTCTTGGCAGCGTGCTCCGGCGAGTCGTGGAGATATTCCGCTACGGCCCAGGCGATGGATAGTCCATCAAACGTCGCGGTGCCGCGTCCGATTTCATCGAGCAACACCAGCGAGCGCGGCGTGGAGCTGTGCAGTATCGCCGCTGTCTCGGTCATCTCCACCATGAACGTGCTGCGGCCGCGTGTTAGATCATCTGAGGCACCGACGCGCGTCCAGACGCGATCGAGCAGCGGCAACCGCGCCTTCTCCGCAGGGACAAAGCTTCCCATCTGCGCCAGGATGCAAATGATCGCGGTCTGCCGCAGCACTGTGCTTTTGCCCCCCATGTTAGGCCCGGTGATAACAAGCAAACGATCAGTTGAGTTATTCAGATAGACGCTATTGGGAACGAAGGGGTCTTCACTGAAAACTTCGATCATCGGATGCCGGCCCTGAACGATCTCAATCTCATCTCCCTCGTGCATCACCGGTCTCACAAAACGTCGCCGTACCGCCGTCTCCCCGAGCGACGCAAGAGCGTCGAGATTGGCAAAGGCGCGCGCTGTCGCCTGAATGCGTTTAGTTGCCGCAGCAACCTGGCGGCAGACGTCATTGAACAACTCTGCTTCCAGTTGAATGATGCGTTCTTCGGCGCCGAGAACTTTCTTCTCCCAATCGCGCAGCTCGGGCGTGGTGAATCGTTCCGCGTTGGTAAGCGTCTGGCGGCGCTCATATTCGGCGGGAACACGCGCAGCATTTCCTTTCGAGACTTCGATGAAATAGCCGAAGACATTATTAAACTTGATACGCAGATTGTTGATGCCGCTCCGCGTTCGCTCAGTGGCTTCGAGCGTGGCTATGATCTGTTTGGCGTTGCGGCTGATCGAACGCAGCTCATCCAGCTCGCTTGAGTAGCCGGCGCGAATCGTGTCGCCTTCGCTGAGCTTCGCCGGCGGATCGTCGCTGATTGCTTTTACTAACAACGCGCAGACTTCCGGCACCTCGTCGGCGGTTTCAGACAAAATCTGTAGCAGTGATGCGGGGCACGCGGAGAGGGCTTCCCGAACTGCGGGCACCTGATAGAGCGAACGGAGAATCGCGTTCAAGTCTCGCGGCGAGGCTGATCCAAAGCTGATGCGCCCGATCAGTCGCTCGAGGTCTGAAACTTCCTTGAGCAGCGAGCGCAACTTGTCGCGCGTGATTTGTGAACTATACAAATCCTGGACCGCGGCGAGCCGCGCTTCCACCTCGCCTTGCTTCACGCATGGCCGCAACAACCACGAGCGTAACAATCTCGTCCCCATGCTGGTCGTCGTCTCGTCAATAACGCTTAGCAAGGTTCGGCCACTGGCACCGCCGAGCGATTCGACCAGTTCAAGATTACGAACGGTGACGTTGTCGAGCACTAACTGATCGGCCGGCTCAAAATAGGCGAGGTCCGTGATGTGACTGGCGGCGGCGCGTTGCGTCTCCTGCGCATAACGCAGACAGACGCCGGCTGCGCGCACCGCTTCATCCTTGCGTTCAATTCCATATCCTTCGAGCGAGCGCGCGCCAAAGTGATTCAGTAACAACTCGGCGCAATCCTTTTTCTGCCAGAGCCAGTCTTCGAGTGGAGTTAACGCGACACCAGGAAATTGAGCGTGCTGAGCGGGGCCCGAAGAAATACCCGCGGAATTGGCCGACGGCTGCACCACCTCGGTATCTGCATCCTTGAGCGGCGTTTCTGCAGACGGCGCTTCAACGAGAGGCAGGGGAGTGGTTTGCGGTTTCGCCGAAAGACCCGCATTTATTAATGGCGCAAGGGAGGTGGGGAAGAGCAGTTCGCGCGGAGAGTACGACTCCAGATCCGCGCGAATCTTTTCCCAGGCATCGGCCCCGCTCTCCTGTGTAGCGCGAAACTCTCCGGTCGATAAATCCAGAAATGCAGCGCCCACGGTATCGCCTGAGCTGCACACGGCCGCCAGATACACAGGCTCGCGCGAGTCGAGCAGTTGCGGGTCAATCGGTGTTCCCGGAGTTACTACTCTGACTACTTCTCGCCGGACGAGCTTCCTGGTTTTTGACGCGTCTTCCGTCTGCTCGCAGATTGCCACGCGATAACCTTTACGCACCAGGCGCGCAATATAGCTGGCGGCGGAGTGATGCGGGACGCCGCACATCGGCACCGCGTCGCCGCGTTCCTTATGACGCGCGGTGAGAGTTATTTGCAGCTCACGCGATCCGGTGATCGCATCGTCGAAGAAGAGTTCGTAGAAATCTCCCAGCCGAAAGAATAGTAATGTTCCGGGATGTTGCTGCTTCAGCTCGTGATACTGGCGCAGCATGGGCGTCTGAGTAGTCATCATAAAACGGCGTACTAATTAAGAGGGCAGATGAGGTTCATCCGAAGACGACAACGCCCGAAAAAAAGTGAAGCGAAGACTATATCGGAGACTGACAGTTGTGCAAGGGCGTGACGGATTTACTTGATCCGGGATGCGCACAAGAAAACCGGCATGTTAGCCGCGGAGTGAGCGGGTGCAGGCCGCCTTCCTGACCCCGAGCTAATTGGAGTTGTGGTTGTGATCACCAGATCACCACCAAAAGGCCTTCAACATGAAGCAATTGGACAAATATAGAAGTCTAAAGGTGAGGGAGGCGGGCTTGCCC
>DASZDU010000448.1:0-3116 GCA_035941655.1 Pyrinomonadaceae bacterium
GGTCTCTGGGGTTGGAGCTACGGCGGGTTCATGACGAGTTACGCGTTAACTCACAGTCAGAGTTTCAAGATGGGAATCGCCGGCGGCACCCTTGCCGATCAGCGCGACTACGACACCATCTATACCGAACGATACATGCAGACTCCGCAGCACAATCCTGAGGGCTACAAAAACAGTTCACCGCGATTTTCCGCCAAAGAGCTGCATGGGAAGCTGCTGCTTATTCACGGTGCGATGGATGATAACGTCCACGTGCAAAACACAATTCAGTTTGCGTATGAGTTGCAGAAAGCAGGGAAGCAGTTCCAGTTGATGCTGTATCCGAAATCGCGGCATGGCGTCACCGATCCGCTGCTGGTGAAACATATGCGGCAAATGATGACGGATTTTGTGCTGGCGAATTTATAGTAACCTGTCTCGCTCAATTCTGAGCGACGGCGTTGCTTATCCCTTGCTCCTTTACGTCTTCGTGGGCGGAATCTGATAATCAACTAACCACCTGAAAAAATTAGTTGCGTTTCGCCAACTCGGGCGTCGTACCAGATCCAGTTCTATGTTGATCTTATTCTCGTCCAGGAACTCCGCGCGGCTGTTTGAACTGACGGACTGTCGGGCGATTTAGCGTCGTAACCAACCCGAGTGGCCTAGATTTGGATTCTCGGGAGGTGAGGCGCGCTGCGACTGCATTTATACGGCGATCTCAAGGACCCTATCATCTCCATTGAGTTGCGTCCCCGAAATATCAACCGATAGGCAGCCCTCAACCGCTTCGTAGAGGTTGTGAAGAAGCTCTTCAAAGGTCTCGCCCTGAGTCGCACATCCGGGAATAGCGGGCACTTCGGCCCAGAACCCGCCTTCCTCAGCCTCATGAACAACTACTTTGATTTTCATGGGTTTATTGTAGCTGCTTCGGTATTCATGTGGATAATTAAGTGCGTCCACGAAGATTTCGAACAGCGATGTAGGTATTGTCTCCCGCCCGGATTGTGCGTATGATTTCGCCGTTTCACCAGCTCCTGGTCTTCCGGACCAAGACGCCATAACCAACGACAGCCGGTGACTCCTTACCACGCTGGTCGTTCCAACTTTCAACCCTTTCGGAGGTTCACCATGGCATTCTCACAAAAAGCATTCGATCTGATTTTGAGTTTTGAAGGGATGGGTCAACCCAGGCAGTGGCCCGGGGGGGAATCCGGAGTCACCATCGGATTCGGGTATGACCTTGGCTATGTTACCGCGGCCCAGTTTCAAGAGGACTGGGGCGATCAACTCCCCGCCGATGTAATGACCAAACTGAAGACAGCGATTGGTCTCAAGGGCATTCCCGCAAAAAATAAAGCTGCTCAGCTAAAGGACGTCAAAATTGACCGCGCCCCTTCGCTCGTGGTCTTTACCGAAAGAACTGTTCCGCAGTACGAGGCGCAGACGCGAGCCGCTTTTCCAGGTTTTGATGCATTACCCACTGATGCGCAGGGAGCTTTGGTGTCTCTCGTTTTTAATCGCGGGGCCAGCATGAAAGGCGACCGCCGAACTGAGATGCGGGCGATTAGAGATGCCGTGCCTAGCGGAGACCTGCAAGAGATTGCCGACCAACTGCGGAAAATGAAGCGTCTTTGGGTGGGGCAGGGTCTTGATGGACTGCTGCGCCGCCGTGATGCAGAGGCTGACATGGTCGAAGCTTGCATCACGTAGCTGTGAGGGGTTGATTTTGGAGTGCGCTGACCTGTCAGCGCTTTAGTCTTCTGCGACCTGTCGCAGATTGGGTTGAGCATCATCAACGAACGCGGCGTCAAGCCGCCGCTGACCAAAGCGCTGACAGGTCAGCGCACTCCAAAAAACTCAGCCCTCGTTTCTTAGTCAGCAGCTGTCTTACCGTTTTTGACAGCGAGGACAGTAGTAAGTTGACCTTCCGCCCTGGACCGCGCGACGTACTCGAGTTCCGCAGTTAACACACGGCTCGTCTTCGCGTTCGTAAACTCGCCAAAACCGCTCGGTCGTTTCAAAGTAACTTCCGATGCCGTCGCTCAAATCGATGCGCAGGGTCGAGCCTGCTGCAATTGCTTCCTCGAGCACCTCACGAATCGCCTGATGAAGTCGGAGCGCTCGGACTCTGGACACGCTATGCGCCTCTTTGAAAGGGCTTATTCGCGCCAGAAAGAGAGCTTCACTCGCATAGATATTTCCCAGTCCCAGAATTTTCGTCTGGTCAAGGAGCAGCTGTTTCAAGCTGCGACGAGATTTAGAAAGCGTCTCCATTAAATAGCCTGCGCTAAAGTCAGCGGAGAGAGGTTCCGGTGCCAGGGTTTGGAGCTGTGGTAAAGCAGAAAGTTTGCTCGAAGCTAGTAAACGCATGCGCCCAAACTGTCGCATATCGCAGAATATTAGGCGGCGATCGTCATCCAGATAGAAGACTACATGCGGGTAAGGAGGCAAAGGTTGTTCGGGCGTAATGCACACAAACTTTCCGGTCATACGCAGATGCACAACCAGAACATCTCCAGAGTCGAGTTCGAAGAGGATATATTTGCCGCGTCTGTTGATGGCCTCGATACGCGTGCCTCGGACTTTGCGTTTTAACAAGGCGGGTGAAGGACTCGCTACGGTTCGCGGCAGATTGATCTCCGCGGCGAGTATGCGCCGGCCAACGACAGCACGGCGCAATCCGCGCACGACGTGTTCAACCTCGGGTAGTTCCGGCATCGTGCGCGTATGCTTGCGGTAATTACTGCAGGATCAGCCTAGCTTCCCAATCTGGCGAAGCCTGGTGCCTGGTTTAGATCACCTTTAACAGTAAAAGGATAATGATGATCACCAGAATGACCCCAATGCCTCCACTTGGTCCGTATCCCCAGTTGCGGCTATGAGGCCAGCTGGGAATTGCGCCGAGCAGCAGCAAAATCAAGATGATCACAAGAATCAAACCCATCGCTATTACCTCCAACAGAGATTAATTTCGCGCGGGGGCTGGTTTGGATACCTAGTGTAAGGGGACAGGAAAAAGGTAACTACTTTTGGGCCAACAGTCAACAATTTTGGAGTGCATTTGTTGGAGTGCGCTGACCTGTCAGCGCTTTTGGTCTTCTGCGACCTGTCACAGAAGTATTTGATTGATCTTG
>DASZDU010000449.1:0-2514 GCA_035941655.1 Pyrinomonadaceae bacterium
AATGAGGTCGGTATCTCGACTTGTCAGGACAGCCGCCGGGTTAGTGCGCGTAGCGGACGACAGCATAAAGCCTGGGGCATAAGCCCCAGGATCACCAACCCAAAATAATTATTAGCCTGCGGTGTGGGCGATAGAAACTTGGAGTGCGCTGACTTGTCAGCGCTTTCGCGGGGTCCGCGCGCGGGCAGCCCGCGTGGGGTGCTGATAGCGGCGATTAGTCGACGCACTCCAAATCTGTCGCACGCTCCGCGGGCTATCGCAAGCCTGACACCAAGTCCGTCTTCGTCCCGACGCGACTCTCATGCGCAACGTTTTGTTGCAGGAACTCGAGCAAGAAAGTGCATCAGTACCTTTGCACCCAAACCGTTCCCGTGATCCATCATTCGTGTTACACTCCAGCTTCTTTGCAAGCGAAGAACCGAAAGCTCCACCTCAATGTCCTTTAAAACAAAAGGAGACCTCATGCCAGCAACTAGAGCTAAAACTTCCAAGAAAAAATCCGCAAAGACATTTGGCGCTGTTCCACCGTATGGTCCGCCGATTCGTGATGCCATCGCCCGTGGCAACATTCAGGAGATGCGCGCCATGGCCAAGTCGACCAGAGCCTGGCTGAAGGATGTTCAGACAGCCTTGAATCAGCTAGATGTGAGGATCGCCAAGTTAAGTTCGAAGTGATGCAATGCGATCTCCGACGCGTTACTTATCGTCTTCGGATCGCGGCAACCTGACTCCTGTTCATGTGGTGTGGGAGATTACCCTCGCCTGCGATCTGAAATGTCATCACTGCGGCTCACGAGCCGGTCAACGCCGACCGACTGAACTCTCGACCGAAGAATGCCTGGACGTCGTGCGCCAGTTGGCGCGTCTCGGCACTCGCGAAGTCACGCTGATCGGCGGCGAGGCCTACTTGCGCGCCGATTGGACCCGCATCATTCGTGAAATCAGACTTCAGGGGATGGACTGCACGGGCCAGACTGGAGGTTTGCATCTAACCCCAAAGAAAATTCGCGAAGCTGCACACGCCGGGCTGCAGGCCCTGGGAGTTTCGATTGACGGATTACGAGAACTTCACGACGAATTGCGAGGCGTAAAGGGCTCGTTCGATGCAGCCTTGTCGGCGCTCGAGTGCCTGAAGAAGTATGGGATTACCACCAGCGTCAACACTCAAATCACCTCACTGGTTCTGCCCCAGCTACGCGAACTCTTTAAAGTAATTGTTGATACAGGTGCGCGAAACTGGCAGGTGCAGCTCACGGTAGCAATGGGCCGTGCTGCCGATCGACCTGACATCATTCTGCAGCCATACCAGCTACTCGAGTTAATGCCGTTGCTCGCAGAGTTGTATGAAGCGGGCCTGGAACACGGACTCCTGCTGCAGCCGGGAAATAACATCGGTTACTTCGGGCCATATGAAGGCCTCTGGCGCGGCAGTGGAGATGACCGCATTTATTGGCGCGGTTGCAACGCCGGTCAGAACACGATGGGCATTGAGGCTGATGGCACCATCAAAGGCTGTCCCTCACTTGCCACCGCGACGTTTGCGGGAGGAAATGTCAGAGACCTGACGATCGAAGACATCTGGACCACTGCGCCCGAGTTGAATTTTAACCAAGCGGCTAACGAAGGCGACCTTTGGGGTTTTTGCGGGAGTTGTTACTACGCGGAAGTTTGTCAGGGAGGCTGCACCTGGACTTCCGATTCCCTGCTAGGCAGGCCGGGAAATAATCCTTACTGTCATCACCGGGTTTTGGAGTTGGCGCGTTCGGGTTTTCGTGAGCGAGTGGTGCAGGTCGAGTCGGCGCCGGGCAGTTCGTTCGATCATGGACGCTTTGAATTGATCCGCGAACGCCTTGCTGATGTTATTAACCAGCCGGAGACGCTCGAGCGCGCGTCTGATGCGCCCGTGTATGCAACGCAACTGGTGCAAATCAAAGGACGACCTAAACTGAAAAGCAACGGCGTGACTCGGGCGGCAGGAAAGCGAGCACTGATTCTTTGCCGCACCTGTAACCGCCACGTCTTCCGCGGCACACGGATTTGCCCGCACTGCAGCGGGAACGTCAGGCAAGCCGCAAGCGACTACCGGGAAAATCTCCGTGCCGCTCAAGAAGCCTGCCGAACTTTGAAGGCGCTAACCGGAATTTAGGTCCAACGAAGACTCCTGCTCAGGCGGCGTAGCTTCGAATAATCAATTAATCACCCATTCCGCCGGCGGCGAGCTTTGCGCGGATTTCGTAACGACCTAATTTTGTGCCCGCACGTAACGACATTTTTCGTCCCGTAGGGACGAGATGTTTATAGTCCGTGACCGCCCGAAATCTGGCCGCCTCTCGGAAGTGGCGACGGCCGCTTCCGAGAGGCGATGTTTTTCCTAATGATTGCCGGGAGCTATTAACATTTGGCTCTACAGCAGAATCCGAAATCTTTCTAGCGTGCGAAGGATTTGCAGTGCTGTTACCATTGGCCCGTCGTTTATGTCATACCGACCTGTCATTGCTCTGGCTGTAATATTCG
>DASZDU010000450.1:0-7219 GCA_035941655.1 Pyrinomonadaceae bacterium
GCCACCCATTGTCATCGTCTCTCCGGAAACGGAAGCAGCAGTGCGCGAGGCCCTCACGGGCCAGGAGGTCATACTCGTCTCGCAGCCTGTCGCGCTCGGCACTGGAGATGCGGTGCTGCGCGCACAGGAACAGATGCTTAACTTTAACGGCTTGGCGTTTATCGTGTGGGGCACTCAGCCGGTCATACGCGCAAAGACGATGCAACGCTCCTTGAAGCTGGCAACCATCTTTGATGATTACGACATGGTAGTTCCTACCACCGTTAAAGAACATCCATACGCACCACTGCAACGAGATAGACAGGGACAGGTGCGGTCAGCGCGCGAGACGAACCTTGAAGGCTTTGAGGCGCCAATGTTCGGTGAAACCAACGTAGGTTTGTTCGTGCTGAAAAGCCCGGTGATGTTCGAAATCTTAAACGATCTGAGACTGCGTTACTGGAAGGAGTTGCCGGGGCATTACGAACGCCCGGGTCAAGAGCTGGCTTTCCCTAACGAGCTAATCAACTACCTGGGCCAACGAGAAACCGGCGTGTTTGCAGCGCCTATAGCTGACAGCCGTGAGGAGCAAGGTATCAAAACTCTCGACGACATCGCTCGTTGTGAGCAATTCATTTCTGAGTTGCTCCCGTAACAGGCCGCTGAGTTTTTGTCGGAGTAGGAAACCATCGACTGAGTTAGCCCGCAATCGAACGAGATCATGGCAAAGATTGAAAACATCTCCGGTACCACACGCCGGCCAATCTTAAACTTGCGCTGGTGGATTGGCGGACTACTTTTCGCATCGACGGTTATCAACTACATCGATCGCCAGACGCTTTCCGTCCTGGCGCCTTATCTAAAGGTCGAATACCACTGGAACAACGAACAGTTCGCCCTGATCGTCATTGCGTTTCGCGTGTCGTATTCCGTCGGACAGACCATTTCTGGTCGTATCATTGATCGCATCGGAACTCGCAAAGGCTTAACCATCACCGTCGTCTGGTACTCATTAGCCGCGATGGCCACGTCGTTCGCCGTCGGTTTACGAAGCTTTGCCCTTTTCCGGTTTTTGTTGGGCGCCGGCGAATCTGCAAACTGGCCGGCCGCGACGAAGGCTGTCTCTGAATGGTTTCCAAAAAAGGAGCGCGGTTGGGCGGTAGCCCTCTTCGATAGTGGGTCCTCCATCGGTGGCGCGCTCGCACCCCTGCTCGTTATCGGGTTGTACAAATATTTCGGCGGTTGGCGTCCGGCCTTTGTCATCACGGGCACGCTGGGCTTTTTGTGGCTGATTGCCTGGCGACTGCTCTACCATCCGCCCGAAACCCACCCCCGTATTAGCGAGCGAGAGCGGGAGATGATTCTGAAGGATCGCCTCGATCAAGAAACTGCCGAAGCGCGCAGCGGTCCACGCCTCGCATGGAAAGACTTGATCAAGCTGCCGCAGACGTGGGGAGTCATCGCCGCTCGTACGATGACTGATCCGGTGTGGTTTTTTATTACCGACTGGTTCGCGATTTACTTGTTGACCAAAGGAATTAACCCCGAACAGGGACTGCTCGCTTTCTGGATCCCTTTCGTTGCTGCTGATCTTGGCAACTTTTTTGGCGGCGGCCTTTCCAGTTGGCTGATCAAACGCGGTTGGCCGGTTTTGCGTGCGCGCAAGGCTGTAGTCATTTTTGGCGGACTCGGTATGACCCTCCTAATTCCTACGGTCTTCACGTCAAGCCTATTGGCGCTCGCCGGTCTCTTTGCTGTTTCCACATTTGCTTACGCTTCCTTCTCAACGATGGCGCTCGTGCTGCCTTCGGATCTTTACCGCAGTGAGTCAGTCGCCACCGTAAGCGGAATGAGCGGGACGGGGGCAGGGATAGGCACGATCATCTCAACCTATTTGATTGGATACGTATCGGACCACTACTCATTTGTGCCGATTTTGATCACGGCAAGTCTAATCCCGCTTTTCGGCATGTTCCTGGTTCTGCTTCTTGTCCGCGACAAGCAGCTCGCGAAGGTTCAACTTCCAGCCAATTGAAAGGAATAATTCAGACTCGTTTGACGCTGGCATCAATATTTGCTTTTACAAAGGAACCGAGATGCAAAGACGCAATTTTATTAAAGCGGGAGCCGCGATAACTTTGATGAGCGGCCTGCGCGCGGGAAAGGCGCAAGAAGTTCCCTCTCATAACTGGGATAACTACAGTTTCGGTTCGGGACCAAACGTGTCCGATCGTTTGAATCAGGGGCCATTCGGCATCGAGCAGGACGAAGGCTGGTATACAGTGCTTGTGACCTCTCAATCCAACCAAACCGTAAAGAACTATGGGCTCGGTCTAGTTGGCTACACCTGGGAGGAAGGTGGGCCTTCACTGGCTGCGCGAAATGGCCTGGAAACGCTCGAGCAGCACGTGGAAAAACTTTCCAGCCTACCATTCGTCGATGTGCTCTACATTCGGTGTGATTGGCGAGACGTACAAACACGCCCGGGCCGACTCGACCTTCATCCCATCTTCAAGTTGACTTTCGATGCCGCCAGACGACGCAAGTTGCGGGTCGGCTTTCGCATTCAGATGTCAAACACCGAAGGCCAACCGCGACGCCTGGCACTACCTGATTTCCTTCAAAAGCACGTGCCGCTTGTAAAGATTGGGAAGACTTACGGAAGCAAAGACGATTTCGTCGAACCACGCTACGACCATCCCGCATTTCAAACCGCTTTTCGAGAAGTCAACGAACTGCTCGTGCACGAGTTTGACGATAACCCGCTGATGGAATTCGTCGACTTGATGATGTACGGGTTCTGGGGTGAGGGCCACACGAGTAATCTTCCCAACCCTTTTCCTGACTATCTGACGGCAGCGAAGACTTTCATCGGAATGACAAAACTGCAGTTGGATCTCTGGAAAAAAGTACCGCTCGCTGTAAACACACAACCGGACATCAGCAATGTCGGCAACAAAGAAATTCTCGACCTGTGTGTCCGAGCCGGTTGCTGGCTACGTTCCGACAGCATCATCATCGAAGAACCAATTCAAATCGAGGAGCTTGCTAATCGCCCGCCCTGGCTGCCAGTCGTCATGGAAGACGGTTACTACCGCCAGTACAAAGTAGATCCTAAATATCTTCCGACAGATGATGCAGGAATTAACGTGATGGAAAAATGGATGCTTCATGCTCTCGATTTGGGCGCCAACTATTGGTCTCTCTGGACTGAATCAGAAAACCTTGCCCGGTATCACGAACGTTATCCAAATGGCTTTGACACACTGCGAAGGCGCATGGGCTATCGAGTTCGCCCTTCGTGGGTCTGGCAAAGAAAACGATACGGTACAGACGAGTTGATCGTCGCGTTCGCCAATGACGGTGTAGCCGGTATTCCCGGTGTGCTTAGAGCGTATGTTGAGAGCCTGGATGGAAAGATCAAAGTCGGCGGTTCGCTCGATGCTGGGCACCCTTACGCTGGGAAGTTGCGCCAGGCATCATTTCTTTTGCCCAAAGGAATGGACGGACAAAAGTTGAAGATCCGGGCGGAGATTGAAACTAAGGGTGGAATACGACGCCCCGTGAACTGGGCATCTGCCCAACCGCCCAATCCGGATGGTTCACTCACGATCCAGTTGCTTCGTCACGACGACGACAAATGGAGAAAAGGCGTCTGAAGCGAAACAGTTTTATTAAACCGCTGAATAGAACTCAATGAGCTATGCAATCGGTGTAGATTTGGGCGGAACCAACATCAAGATCGCAGTCGTCTCCCACGATGGCGAAGTATTGGACCATTTAACCTGCGAAACAGCCGACGATGCGGGCTGCTGGGCCGAGACGATAAAAGAGAAAATCGCCGAGACTCAGAACCAACGCAGTGAACCAGCGACTCATATCGGTCTCGCCGCACCTGGTTTGGCCGCGCGAGACGGTCTTTCGATAGTCAACATGCAGGGCCGCCTGCGTGGACTCGAAGGGCTCGTCTGGACAGACTTCCTACAAACCGCTCGCCCGGTGCTGGTGTTGAATGATGCTCACGCGGCACTGCTTGGCGAGGTTTGGAAGGGCGCGGCGGCAGGCTATCGCAATGTCGTCATGCTCACACTGGGCACCGGGGTTGGCGGCGCGATTTTTGCCGATGGTCGGCTACTTAAGGGCCACATTGGAAGGGCGGGACATCTGGGACACGTTTCGCTAAACCCGGATGGTCATCCTGATATTGTCGGGACTCCCGGCAGTCTTGAACAAATGATCGGCAACTGCACTTTGAGAGATCGTTCGGCAGGTCGATTCACCTCCACGCGGCGCCTGGTAGAAGCACACCTGGCCGGCGATTCAAACGCCACCGCTATTTGGATGCGATCTATCTACCAGCTGGCCGCGGGTGTGAGTTCAATAATCAATGCGTTTGACCCGGAAGTAGTCATTCTTGGCGGCGGAATCGCTCGCGCGGGTGACGCCCTTTTCACGCCGCTGGGTGACTTTATGGATCAGCTGGAATGGCGACCATTGGGCCACCGGGTGTCAATCCTGCGAGCCGCCTTAACCGATCATGCCGGCGCTCTCGGCGCAGTGTATTACACGATTCGCGAGCGCGAAAAGAATTCGTTTTGAACTTTCGCTTTCAGTTTTGATGGCTTTCGTTTATTACTGTTTTCACAACGACGATATTGATTTTAAGACACACTTCGCACGGGCCATAGCCGCCGTGCCGGGCGCTCGCAAGCAAAGATTCGAATCTGTTCGCGGCTGCAATAACAAAAATGAAAGGCAGATGACCAGCACATGACAAATTTTAACTGGTTATTGGACGGTAGCATCGTCGGGTTGTACTTGCTGGCCACGATGGTGGCCGGCCTGATGGTCCGGAAATATGTGGGCAAGGTGGAACACTTTCTCGTGGCCGGCCGAGAGATGGATGTCTACCTTGGGATTGCCTCGCTGGCGGCAACAGAATTCGGCATCGTTACCTGCATGTATACCGCGCAGAACGGTTACGAAAAGGGATTTGCCGGTGCGACGCCGGGAATCCTAATGGCGGCTGCAATGCTGGTCGTCGGTCTGACTGGATTTGTTATCAAACCCTTACGAGACTCGGGTGTCATGACGATTCCCGAACTATTTGAGAAAAAATTTGGCCCGCGCATTCGCTGGGCAGCCGGCGTCGTCATAGTGCTCGGCGGTCTGCTAAACATGGGTGTTTTTCTTCGCACCGGCGGACAATTCCTGGTCCTGGTTGCGGGCCTGGATGTGAGATACCTCGAAATCATGATGACTGCGCTGCTGCTGGGAGTGGCCATCTACACCATCCTTGGGGGGATGCTGTCTGTGTTAGTAACGGACTTTCTGCAGTTCGTGGTGATGAGCGTTGGATTAATTTTGGTAACTATTCTTATTCTCATGAACGTTGGCTGGGAGAACATGGTCAACACCGTCGAGACGCGTTACGGGGCAGGAGGCTTCAACCCTTTTATCAATCCCACGATGGGTTGGCAGTACGTAGTCTTCAACCTGATGCTGAACACAGCAGCGGTGCTCACCTGGCAGACGATCATTGCTCGCGTGCTGGCAGCCAAGGACACCAACACCGGGCGCAAGGTTTACACGCGCACCAGTTTTTTCTTCGTTTGCCGGTTTTTGATTCCAGGCATATGGGGGATCGCCGCGCTCGCATCTCTGGGTCCGGTCACAAATACGCTGGAAGCGATGCCACAATACTTGAGCACGGCAGTGCCCGCAGGGCTAATGGGAATCCTGATCGCTGCCATGCTGGCCGCCGACATGTCGACTGACTCCTCTTACATGCTGACCTGGTGCAGTGTGATCTACAACGACATCCTGGCGCCGTTCCGCAAGCGACCATGGTCTGAAAGAAAAGGCCTCTTTTGGAACCGGACTATCATCGCGCTGATTGGAATATTTCTACTCCTCTACGGACTTTGGTATCCGCTCAAGGGGGACCTTTGGACGTACCTGGGCGTGACGGGGACGATTTACCTGGCCAGCATCTCCATGTTGCTGATTGCCTGCTGCTACTGGAACCGCGCTAACAGTTGGGGAGCGGCTGCGTCAATATTTATCAGCGCCGTTATCCCCATCACTTACCTGGTGATGGAACAATTACCTGCTACTGCCGAGACCGCCAGGACCATTGGTCCATACTACTCGGGAATTGCGACCTACGTGCTTTCGGGTGCCGCCATGGTAGTTGGGTCCTTACTCAAACCACAGTCAGGAATTGGATTACGAAAGGAGATCGCTTAATGCCTCATCATTGGTTTTGGTGGCTCCTGACAGCGGCGTGTGTGGTCTGGTACTCGACCATCACAATTTATGTAGCGATCAAGGGTGCCGTAGATATCAAAAACATGCTCGCGCGGCTCGACGCCACAAAGGCACGAGAAGATGCCGAGGAAAGTTAATGGAGGCATGGGATGATTCGGCTGGCGATAGTCGGTTGTGGTGAGCACTCCAGAAATAGCCATGCCGCCCCGCTTGCGAGGTACGCGGCGCAGCAGCCCGGCGAAGTTGAACTTGTTGCCGCGTGCGATCTGAATGCGGATCGCGCGGCGGAGTTTTGTCAAACTTTTGGGTTTGCTCGCGCTTATAACGACGTGGAAAAAATGTTAATGGCCGAGGTTATTGACGGTTGCGTCTGCATCATGCCCATGGAGCAAATCGTCCCGGAGGCCATGCGATTACTGAAACGTGGTATACCGTGCGTTATTGAAAAACCGCTGGGCACCTCACTCGCCGAGGCTGAGAAGTTGGCGCGCACTGCACGCGAAACTAATACTCCCCACATGGTCTCAGTTAACCGGCGCTTCCTGCCATACCTCAATACAGCCAGGTCATGGATCAGTGAGATTGGACCACTGCGATATGTCAGGGCCACGCAAGTGCGAATTGCGCGTAGCGAACCTGATTTTATCTGGTCAACGGCGATACACGTGCTTGATGCCCTCCGCAGTATTGCCGGCGAAATCTCGGATTTTGAGGCGGACGTTCAAGGTGGGCATGGGTCCTCTGCACTTTGGTATGTGATCTCGCTCCGATTTGAGAGCGGTGTGAGTGCAAGGATTGAGGTCTTACCGACAGCGGGCATGGTTGAAGAATCGTATGAGCTATTTGGCGAGGGCTTTCGCGCCCGGGTAACAGTGGGATCCGGAACACAGCGTTCGTTGGAGTGTTGGCGGGAAGGTGAAAAGGTTCTGGAGCAAAGTGCTTCGGACGACGAACCCGAGGACCTTCGCAA
>DASZDU010000451.1:0-17204 GCA_035941655.1 Pyrinomonadaceae bacterium
GTTGAGCGCCACTGCCATTGCCGGCAGTCGCGAGTTCTTGCGCTCCCGCAGGAAGTTGTATTTCAGGGAAACATTCGAGTCGCCAATTCCGGAGGTGGTCTTCGGGGGCAAGCCGGCTGCATTGAAGATTGTTAGCCAGGGAAATTCGAAGCCAATTTCGACTCGATCAAACAATCCATAATCGAGTTCAAAGTCGGCTGTATTCTGTCTGGCGGCAGGAAAGGAGTCGCGCTGTAACAGATCAAATTCGTTGCTGAACTCAAAATGAAAGTGGTGTTTAGGTGTCGTATCAGCGTCGTCGGTAACGAATGGTTGTTGAGCGCCGACAGTTATAGAGATAACCAGCAAAAGAGTCAGCGTGAACCCCGTCGGGAATAGGAACCTTCGCATAGTCTACATAACACTCAGAGGTGAGTTATCGTGCTCGGCGCTCACGTGCCTGGCAAAGCTCGCAGCGATTCGCTCAAGTGAGAACGGTCTGCAAGCGTGTGTAACAACGGACCTTCCAAAGAGAACTCAACTATGCTGAGCGAGCCAACCGGACATGCGAGGCGATATCTGAAGCGGCCGACGTCGATTCCGAGCAGGCTGCAAAGAATTATTCTGATGGTGGCCTTGTGAGAGACGATCAGTACCGGCCCGTCCGCAAAGTCTCCTTTGATTTCATCAATCACCTGCAAGCTGCGAGCAGCTACTGTAATCGCCAGCTCGCCGTCAGTCGGGGCATGCCAGGCGGGATCAGCCAACCAACTGACGTAATCATCATGATAATCGCGCGCCACGGTCTGTTTGGTTTTTCCTTCCCATTTACCGTAGGCGATCTCATTTAAGCCGGCTCGCTGCTGTATTTCAATCCCCACTTCCGCGCTGATTGGTTTAGCAGAAGCGAAGCCTCGCTGCAGACTGCTGGTATAGATTGCGCGCCAGGGTGTGGAGCGGTATGCGGCCGCAAAAGCCTGGGCCATCTGGAAGCCGTCCGGTGTCAATTCCGGATCAAGACCAGAACCGCAAAAAACATCTTCGCGACTGAGCGCGGTCTGTCCATGACGCAGGAGATAGATGGCTAGACTCATCTCAGTTTGTAACTTTTGGAGTGCGCTGACCTGTCAGCGCTTTGAGTCGGTCGCGACCTGTCGCGACCAATGGTTGGCTAAAATTTACGAACGCGTCCAGGGCGTCAAGCCGCCCTGGACCAAAGCGCTGACAGGTCAGCGCACTCCAAAAAGGTCAAGCTGAGTTTGGAATGTTTGTGTAATCTGCGAAAACTGAATGGAACGGAATGCCGCCGCTTAAAAAATCTGTTTCCTACTTCGGACGAACTGAACCGCTAATTTTCTTCTTGGTTGTTTCACCCGTTTGCAGCACTGGAAGACCTTGATCGACATCGCCATGCGGCTGGGGAATGACGTGAGTAGCAACCACCTGGCCCACCTTTCGGCCGGCCGCAGCTCCCGCATCGACGGCAGCCCGCACTGCAGCCACGTCGCCTCTCACTATTGCCGTTACCAAACCAGCATCGATCTTTTCCCAACCGACGAGACGCACATTTGCAGCTTTGACCATCGCGTCGGCAGCTTCGATCATCGCTACCAAACCCATGCATTCAACCATGCCCAGTGCTTCTGCCATAAACTCTCCTCACGGTTCGGAATAGGGAAAACTTAATTCTTAGCCTGCAATTTGTCCAGAGTCTGCGCGCTCGATTCGTGGTACTACCTACCTTGGTCGGTATGGAAATGAAGCTAGTACCACCACGCGGTAGCGGGTGGGTACTTTTTGGAGTGCGCTGACCTGTCAGCGCTTTGAGTCGGTCGCGACCTGTCGCGGCCATAGGTGGGTGAGATCTAGCGAACGCGCAGGGCGTCAAGCCGCCCTGGACCCAAAGCGCTGACAGGTCAGCGCACTCCAAAAACACCCGCTACCGCGTGGTGGTACTGACCTCATCTCAACCCTGCCGCTCAGGCGGCGGAGCCGTGCGGAGTCGGATGTTGGCAGTCAGTTTCGCAGCGAATGAATCGGCGCCGGAATCCGTCCGCCGCGTCGGATGAAAGCGGCAGAAGAAAACGCATTCACAGCCATTATCGGCGCGCTACCCAGCAGGCCGCCAAACTCCACCAGCTCGCCAACCGTGCGTCCGGGAACGGGAATGATACGCACCGCGGTCGTTTTATTATTCATCACTCCGATGGCCATCTCGTCGGCGATGATCGCGGAAATTGTCTCCGCTGAAGTCGAGCCGGGCACTGCCACCATGTCGATGCCTACCGAGCAGACGCTGGTCCAGGCTTCCAGTTTATCGAGCGACAAAGCACCGAGTTGCGCCGCTTCGATCATCCCCGCATCTTCTGAAACCGGAATGAAGGCGCCACTCATCCCGCCCACCGATCCGCTCGCCATTGCCCCGCCTTTTTTCACGGCGTCGGTTAACAAAGCGAGTGCGGCGGTGGTGCCGTGCGTCCCGGCTCTTTCAAAACCCATCGCCTCGATAATGTTTGCCACCGAGTCGCCCGGTACCGGTGTGGGTGCCAGTGACAAATCGATAATACCGAAGGGAATTCCTAACCTCCGTGCGGCTTCCCTGCCCACCAACTCGCCCGCGCGCGAAAGCTTGAAGGAAAGTTTCTTGATGAGTTCGGCCAGCTCCTGTAACGGCATGTCAGGAGCTGCGTGTCTGACTGCATAATGAACGACGCCCGGACCGGAAACGCCCACATTAATAACGGCGTCCGATTCACCCACACCGTGGTAAGCACCGGCCATGAATGGATTGTCTTCTACTGAGTTGGCAAAGCAGACAAATTTTGCACAGGCAATGCCGCCTTCGCTGCTGGTTCGTTCAGCGGCTTCCTTGATGATGATTCCCACCTGCCGCACCGCATCCATGTTTATGCCGGCGCGCGTGGTGGCTACATTTACAGAGGAACATAAGCGCCTGGTTACTGACAGCGCTTCCGGGATGGAGCTGAGAAACTCACGCTCAGAGTCAGTGGCGCCCTTGTGAACCAGAGCGGAGTAGCCGCCGATGAAATCGACACCAACGGCGGCCGCTGCTTCGTCAATGGCGCGGGCCAGCACGACGGGATCTCCGGACGCGCTTTCAGTAATCAGCGAAACCGGCGTTATCGCAATTCGCTTGTTGGCGATGCGTATCCCAAATTCGTCGCCAATAGCGTCTACTGTTTCGACCAGACGATCGGCAAAACGGTGAATCTTTTCAACGGCGCGTTCGGCCGTGCGGGTCAGTGACTCGCTGGCGCAGTCGCGCAGGCTCAGGCCTAACGTCACCGTGCGAACGTCGAGGTGTTCCATTTCCGTCATAGCGACGGTCTGAAGAATCTCTGCCTGCGAATATTCCATCTTTAGTTTCAAGTTCCAAGTTTCAAGTTTCAAGTTCAAGAGGAGACAAGCAGTCTAGAGTTCAAGCATTAGCTTGTGTTCCTGGCACAGCTCAACCTAAAGGTTGAACTCTAAACTGCTTGTCCGGACTTGAAACTTGAAACTTGAAACTTGGAACTTTCTTACGAAATGAACTTATTCAACAACACAATAATCAGAAACAAGCCAAAGACAATGATGGCGACGAGTACAAACCGGAGACTCGGATCGTATGCCGCCTCATCGATTACCACGCTGGATATCTCTCGGACTTTCTGCACGCGTTGAATCACATCGCCTTCCACTCCACGCGCCATGGTCGTAGCGCGCTGAAGCTTTGTTCCCACGGCGCCGCGCACACGCGGGCGATCCGGTTCGTTCGGTATTTCTTCAGCTCTCTTAATCGCCAGAGTATCGGATCTCGATCGCTGCTCGTCCTGTATGTCAGCCCGCGGAATCGCCACAGTGTCAGAAAAATCTCGCTGTGATCGCACCTCTGCATCGTCCAGAGGGGCCGTGTCTATTTGGTTAACTTCTTCCTGGGAAACCACTGCTGACTGAGATTGCCTGGCGCTGCGCGGTGGCAATTGGTTGCCACACTGCGGGCAAAACAAGGCTACCTGACGAATTGATGCGCCGCAGGTGGGACAGCGTCTGGAGATTTCGGGTTCAGGCATGCGTGATGAATAGTAAATAGTGAATGGTGAATAGTAAATGGTTAATACGTTGTTTGGGTTGCGTGTGAATCTTCATTCAGGCAGGACTCTACGACGAAGGCGGTCGTCTATTTACTATTCACCATTTACCATTCACTAGATCCTGTGCATCGCATTAAAGAGATCTTCGCGCTGCGCGTAGATACGAACGCCAAGTTTCTCTCCTTCGCTTCGCAGGCGCTCCTTTAGTTCGGCAGCGCTCTCACGCGCCCTTGCGCTGTTGGCGATGATGACCATGGCAAACTTCCCCTGAACGACAGTTTGATTAATATCAACGATGCTGCAACCTGCTTCCGCCAATATTTGGGAGACTCCAGCCACGATGCCGGGATGATCTACGCCAAAGACGGAAATGATCATCCGCTCGGCAGAACCTTCCGGCGATCGCGAGTCGACGGTGTCGGTTGTGGGAAAGGATTGTAAAGAGGAATATGACGAACCGTTCTTGTCGAGAGCCGGCTCTATCTCGCGGTAAATATCCGTAACCAATTGTTCTACGGTTTGATCGTCCGCTCCAGGCCCGAGTCGGCCGTAGACGGCCTTCGTTAGCCGGTAAATCAACTCTTCATTCATAGGAAAAACAGTGAAGAGTGAAAAGTGAAGAGTGAGAGTAAGACCGTTCGCCAGTGCCCATCACACCCAACCTGTCACTCATAAACCCCTCACTTTTCACTTTTCACCCTTCACTTTTCACTATCTTCTGCCGTTATCACGCGCCAGCTTCACCGCTGCTTCCCGCATCTCTTCGGAGACTGAATCAGTAATGTCCACGCGGTCAACTATCCCAACGACCGCCGCTTCGATGGCCATGTCCTGATTGCCCATCGCAGTGCGCGCGGCTTTGCCAAACGCGCAAATCACCATCTCGCCGCTCCCGGCGCCTAATCGATCAGCGACGATGACAATGTTTCTGGTTGGATCTTTTTCCAGATCGTAAGGGTGTACTACCAGAAAGCGAACGCCTTCAAGGTCAGGAGTCTTCTTGGTGGACCAAACTGTGCCGACGACTTTTCCGAGAAACATAATTTGGAGTTTCAAGTTCCAAGTTTCAAGTTCCAGGTTCTTTGAAGTCAGTTATTAACTTGAAACTTGAAACTTGGAACTTGAAACTGCAATTAGCCTTTAGCGAAGACCTCAGCCGGTTCACCCATATCGCGGGCTGCGGGAGTGATAATCGTTTTCGCGTTAATGTAAATCTTTTCGCCCTTTTGAATCGCCTGCCGCACGTCGTCTTCACTGACAAAATCAACCGTCTTCGCGCCATTGCTTGAGGCAGAGCTTCGTGAAGACGCAGAGCCGGCGGACGATGACCGCCCTCCATTGGCCGCCCGAGTTACATTTTCGTTTACGTTTTCCGCTCGACCGCTCGCGGGACCAGCGTACATGCTGCCGGCTTCAGGCTGAGATTCGGCTGACTCAGTCGGTCGTTGCAGTTGCGTCTCCCGAGGCTCGCTCGCTGGTTCGGGTTGGCGTCCCGCAAGAAACTTATCGACGATCGCGGCAATATCTTCACGATTAATCTTGCCGGCGCCGGTGCCAGCTGCTGGTTGAGTTTGCCTGGCCGCAGGAGCCGCTGTTGCGGGAGCGTACGCAGGGGCCTGTGCCGGAGTCGCGGTAGTTACCATTGCCGGAGCAGCCGGACGCTTGCTCTTCACTGGTCTCACTTCGAAGGCCACTCGCTTGATATCGAGTAAGTGAAGTGGCGAAACATTATCTGACGTAACATTCCCGCCCCAGGAGCCGCAGCCCAGTGTCATCGAAGGCGGCAACGCGGTTGAGAAACCTATCGCTCCGTGGGTTGTTGGCGTGTTGACGGTAATGCGCGACGCCGGCATCTCGCTGCCGAAGCGAATGGCAGCCTCACGAGAACGAGTATGGACACCAGCCGTGTGGCCCATGCCGCCGTAGCGCAGGATTTCGTAGCTTCGCTCGGCGCCGCGCGATAAACCGTCTACGACATAGAACGCGAGAATGGGCGAAAGCTTTTCCATTGAGAGGGGAAACTCACGTCCCACGCCTGCTACATCTGCCATCAGGCAGCGTGTGCCGGTGGGCACGTTTAGCCCCGCGAGTTTGGCAATTACTTCCACTGACTTTCCTACAATCCCCGGGTTGAGTGAACGTTGCGGGGTCGCCACTACTTTGCCCAATTGTTCCGCTTCCGCGGCGGACAGAAAATGCGCACCCTGTGCTTTGAACTGCTCCCTCACGGCCTTTTCGATGGGAGCATCAACAACGACAGCCTGTTCCGAAGCGCAGATGGTTCCATTGTCGAAAGTTTTCCCAGTCAAAATATCCTGCACAGCTTTGGCAACGTCGGCAGTCCGCTCGATAAAGACGGGCACGTTTCCCGGTCCGACTCCAAACGCAGGCTTGCCTGAGGAGTAAGCGGCGCGAACCAGACCAATGCCTCCCGTAGCGAGAATGACTGCTGTCTGCTTGTGCTTCATCAAAGCCTCGGTGCCTTCGATGGTCGCAGTTGTCATACAGGCAATAGCATCCGCCGGCAGACCTTCCTTGATTGCGGCCTCGCGCATCACGCGCACGGTTTCATTGATACAGCGAGCAGCGGAGGGATGGGGCGAAAGCACAATAGCGTTTCTCGATTTGATTGCGATCAAGACTTTGAAGATCGCGGTCGAGGTGGGATTGGTGGAAGGAACGATGCCGGCAACAACGCCGCGCGGACTCGCAATTTCTACAACATCTTTTGATTCTGAAACGACACCGACGGTGCGTAACCCGCGAAAGTAGTTCCAAACGTCTTCAGCGGCAAAACGGTTCTTCTCACGTTTGTCGTCAGGGACGCCGAAACCGGTTTCCTCCACCGCCATTGCTCCCAATCGCGCGGCTTCACGCAACGCGGCCCGCGACATTGCTTCGCAAATCCGGTCGATCTTAGCCTGGTCAAACTTGACGATCTCAGCCTGAGCTTTATAAGCCCCTTCTACCAGATCACGTGCCTGCTGTACTGATATAAGGTCCTTGTCTGCTGACATGACGAACCTCCGTGCCAGTGGTCAGTGGCCAGTGAGCAGTGGTCAGCAACGGCGATTCACGTCAGCTGGCCACTGATCACTGGACACTGGACACTGCTATCGCGCTTTTTCCTTGCTTCCCTCGCGCGCGCCTTGAAGCGAACGCCCCTGATCACCTTCTCCCAACTGCCCTCGTGAACCGCCTCCCTGCAGCGAGCGCTCGTCCGGGCTCAAGCCTGTACGGCCATCGACCGGCAACACGCGTTCGACTTCAGCATGCGGCCGAGGAATTACGTGGACACTAATCAACTCGCCGACTCTTCGCGCCGCTGCTGCGCCAGCGTCGGTGGCCGCCTTAACAGCACCGACGTCTCCACGCACAAAGATCGTGACGTAACCAGCACCAATGTATTCTTTTCCGAGGAGTTGAACATTCGCAGCTTTGACCATGGCGTCGGCAGCTTCAACGGCTCCGACGAACCCTTTGGTCTCTACCATTCCGAGGGCTTCTAAAGGCATCTCATGCATCCTCACTTTTGTTGTTGTAGAAATTAAAGTCGACGTTCGATTTGCTGGCGCAAACCTATCACCGCAGGCGCGAAGAATCAAGAGAGGCACCCGGTTGGTAGTGCCTTAATTTGTAAAGCAAACTGTTAGTTTGCGATGGCTGAATGGTGTTCGACGCGCCCGCAAACCCCGACTAGTCGGGGTTCGCGTTACAGAAAACCAAATTAGGTCGCTAGCACTCAGCTGGCTGAGGCAGCTAATTGACAGAACCCCGACCTGTCGGGGTTCTGTAACTACATCCGATAGCACAAAGTTCCGAATGGTTTCTCGTTGCTGCTTTTGAATCCTACGGCGTTGGGCTTGGCGTCGCCGTCGGAGTTTGCGGAGCCTGCATAATTGGAACAACCGACGCAGCAGCAACTCTCCACTGACCCTTCTGCTTAGCAAACACGCGCATATAGGTGTACGGCCCGCTTATGTCGGTGCCATTTGGAAACTTACCTTTTACCATTGCTTTGCCCGTCAGTACCGCAGTATCACCGTCGACCCGAACTATGACGTTTTCCGTTTGGATCGACTCCAGGTTGGGGCCATCCCCAGACGATCCCCTCTCTTGAACGCCCCCACCCGGGTTCACGAAAACATAGTGGTCCGATGCCACTCGGTCAAACACCGCCTTATTCTTGCTGACGGCGGCGTCCATCAGTTCGCGGTCCAGCTTGATTAGCGCTTGCTCGACTGCGCCACTCTGCTGACCAGCGGAGGGGGTTGGTTTTGTTTGTGCGCTCGCATCGGTCTGGCCATAGACGAGTAGGGGAATCGCGGCTATAAATAGGGCGAGTAAGACAAGTCTTCTCATAGGTCACCTCCTTCAATGTGATTCTGGTCTAACTTGATTTTTAGGCGGGGGATTTTGTAGGCGCGGCCTTTCTATACCAAACACTGAGGGGAGTCAATGGTTACCCACCCTTCGTAGAGTCTAATTTTGATTTTGTGTCCTTTTCTCACAGATCAAAACGAACCACGAAGTCACACTAAAACGTTCGAAGAATAGGTGATTCGTGAGTGATCGTGCTCATGGCTTTTGGGCCGCGGTTTTCTCAAATTAAGACACCTATTAACTTAAGCCTATTGATTAATCGACCTTTGCGAGATCGACAAACTTAAGTTGGTTCGACAACAAAGGTTTGACAGCGTTTACCACCGCAATATATATTCGGGACAACAATTTAGGGGGATTTAATAGAGCGAAGCTAAAACAGCCTCCGATTCCAGCAAACAGGCAGACCACTTTCAACTGGTATCCAACGAGGCTCCACCTCCACCGAAGCATTAGGCAATGGCTGAAGCGAATTGGTGATGGCAGCTACTATCGGTGAACAGTTGCGACTCGCACGCGAGGGCCGTGGCATTCCGCTACGCGAAATTTCCGACCAGACGCGAATCTCAATGCATTACCTCGAAGCCATTGAATCGAATGACTACAGGAGATTGCCAGGCGGAATTTTCAACCGCAGTTTTGTCAAAGCCTACGCTCGCTATGTGGGATATGACGAGAAAGAGGCCATCGAGGGTTACACACGCTACATGCGTGATTCGGGAGATCCCGGAGAGGAAGTGGTGACGACTCCGTATCAGTCGAAGGTCTACACCGACGTACCCGCCACCCGGTCACCGGTTTTAACTGTGGTGTTGGCAATTGTCATTTTGGTCATATTGACAGCCGCAGCACTTGGCATGCTGCGTTGGGCGCAACGACGGTCGGCAAACGTGAATCATCCAACCGCGATTGCCGCAATGCGATCCGTCAAGATATCGGTTCACAATTCCATCGCTACACCTGCAGTTGTCGCCTCTGATTTTGGGAAAGCTGATTACGCACCGTTCCAGCAATAAGTCGTCGATAGCATTTTGCCTGCCGGCTCAGCACATAAGCGTGCGCGCGTCTTTCAAAGATCTCGCCATAAACGCTTCAGCAATGCACAACGGTTTTCTAAGACTGCCCGCACTCGCGTTGCGGGCAGTTTCGCTTTCTACTGATACTTTCATTTCACATTCGATCTCAAGGAGTTAAATAACGCCGTATGATCTCAGACGACATACCCGAGGGTCTCACGTTCGATGATGTGCTGCTGCTACCAGCTCGCTCAGATGTTTTGCCAAATGAAACTGATACGTCTACACAGTTCACGCGAAACATCCAACTGCAAATTCCACTCTGCTCCTCGGCCATGGATACCGTCACTGAAGCTGCACTGGCTATTGCGCTCGCGCAGCAAGGCGGCATTGGTGTGATTCATAAGAACCTGAGTATCGAACGGCAGACTGAGGAAGTAGACAAGGTCAAGCGTTCAGAGTCAGGCATGATTGTCGATCCCGTAACCATACTTCCGAGCAAACCTGTGCGCGAGGCGCTTCTGGTGATGGAGCGGTTTCACATCAGCGGCGTGCCGGTGGTGGACGAAGACGGTCACCTCGTCGGCATCATTACAAATCGCGACCTGCGATTTGAGACACGCTTCGATATTCCCGTTTCGGAAGTGATGACGAAGCAGCCGTTGGTTACGGTTCCGGTCGGCACCACTCTCGAACAGGCCAAAGCCGTATTGCAAAAGCATCGAATTGAAAAACTTCTCGTCATCGATGAAAACAAAGTCATAAAAGGTCTAATCACTGTCAAAGACATTCAGAAGGCGATCAAGTATCCCAGCGCGGCCAAGGATGATCTGGGCCGTTTACGGGTCGCCGCGGCCATCGGGGCAACCGGCGATTTCCGTGAACGCGCCGACGCACTGGTAAACGCGCGTGTTGATTGCCTGGTAATCGATACGGCTCACGGGCATTCGTTACGCGTGATCGAAGCTGTCCGCGAAATCAAGCAGCGACATCCCAAAACGGATTTGATCGCCGGAAACGTGGGCACTACCGAAGGAACCCAGGAGTTGGTTGATGCTGGTATCGACGCAATCAAGGTGGGCATCGGACCAGGTTCAATATGCACTACACGCGTTGTAACCGGCGCCGGCGTGCCGCAGATAACGGCGATTCAGTCGTGTGTTAAAGCTGCACGCGCATCCGGCGTACCGCTCATCTCCGATGGCGGTGTCAAGTTTTCAGGTGACGTCGCCAAAGCAATCGCTGCAGGCGCCGACGTAGTCATGATCGGGTCGCTCTTCGCGGGCACTGAGGAGGCGCCGGGAGAAGTCATCCTGTTTCAGGGCCGCTCGTTTAAGACCTATCGCGGTATGGGTTCGATTGGCGCGATGCGTCAGGGCTCGCGCGATCGTTACGCGCAGGAGATGGCTGAAAGCGAATCCAAGTTGGTGCCGGAAGGTATCGAAGGAAGGGTAGCCTACAAAGGAACCGTCGCGGAGATGACTACGCAACTGGTAGGCGGCCTGCGTGCCGGCATGGGCTATACCGGCTGCCGCTCGATCAAAGACTTTCAGGAGAAAAGTAAATTCATCCGCATCACTTCCGCGGGGCTGCGCGAGTCTCACGTGCATGACGTGATCATTACGAAGGAAGCGCCGAATTATCGACTTGAGTAGTTAGCCGGAAGGAAACAGGAGACAGTAGTCAGTAGTCAGTCGTTCAGAACGCCGAGTGCCTAACGCGCGCCTCTTTTTCTCTACGGACTACTGTCTACTGTCTACTTTTTTTAGATGCAGCGCAGCGCTGTCTTGTCGATGTCCCGTAAGTCCGACGTTCGTGCCGGCTTGAAGTAATGATGACCGCTCGAAATCCAAGTCTTCTCGTCAAACTGACGGCGCGCGCCGCAGTTAATACAGACACGATACGTTTCGCCTTGTCTCGAAAAAGGACGGCTCATCTCCTTGTGTTGGCAACCGAACAAATCCCAAAACCAATGCACGACTGAACTACTTATGTGGAATAGTCCTTTACCCGCTCCATCCGAATAATGTTCTAAGCTTCCCAAAACTGCTGACATACTTCCCTCCATTATTTCCTGCTGATTCTGTGTGCGTCTGATGAGAGCCTCAGCAAACTAGATGCCCAAGGTTGGGAGTTTTGGTTGTGATGCGATGTGACGGAAAGTGTCAGTTTGCGATGGGAAGTTACGCTTAATTGTTAGTGAGGTATTTGACAAAGATGTACGCAGGACAAGCGCGGAGCAGATTAAAAAAGCAAGAAATTAAGCGAATGTTTTCAGATCGGTATTATCCGCGGCCAGCTCTGGTTCACTTCTTTTCCCACTGGCAGATTACCGCCAGCGAGAATGTCCGCGAATGGAAACGGGAGAGCATCTTTTCCAGACGTATGAGTGCGGGTGAGTAAAGTCGTTTCAACCATAACGGTACGCGAAAGATCATAGAATTCAATACCAGCAGATAGCCAATGTTCCCGACGTGCTTCTCGGCTTTGAATTCAAAGAGCTCTTTAAACTCAAGCTTCAAACCCTCGATGTCAAGTGACTCTTCGTTTTCAGCAAATAGCGAGTCGTGCCGGTACCACATTGATCTCAGCCGATTGAAGCTTGATTCCTTATGAGGCTCCGCAAAGCAAAAGGTCCCCCCTTTCCGCAGCAGGCGATGAATCTCATGCAGCGCCTCTCCCAGATGGGGATGGAGATGATGTAAACCCATGACTACCACAATGCAATCGAATGACTCGTCGCCGAGTCCGGATTTTGTCATCGGCGCACAGATCGCATCACATTCAGGCCAACGCGTTTTGAAACTTGCGATTGCTTCGTCGGAAATATCGAGGCCCGTGACCAATGCCTTTTTGTGTTTGAGCAGATATTCCGTCGCGTGACCGCTCCCACTCAAACCTTCGAGGACCTCTCGCCCTTCCAGGTCAAGTGTTGCAAATAGGGGTTCATATAAAAACTGCTCGCGGTAAGCCAGACCATCCGGATCGCCGTACTGGGCTTCGTAGTCAGCCGCAATGCGGTTGTAATGTTCCCTCTGTGTGCCTTCAGCTTGCATCATGAAATCTTGTTTCTGCGATCTGAAATCTATCGGCGTTCATCCGCGGCAAAAGTCTTCTCGCTTACTGTAAACGGTCGAGCCAACAACAACGCAACAGAGAGACTAAGTAGCGGTCCGATAATGTCGAAGGTCGCGCGTCCCACGGTGCCGCCTGCATTACTGTACGCGCCTAACATTATTGCCAACACCGAAGTCGCAATGGCTGCTGTTCGCCAGGCCACCGGAAAAAACTTCAGCCGCCAAATTCCCAACGGCAGTAGCCAGCCAAACACCAACCAAAAACTACCTTGCTTTAGACAATGCCAGAGTGCGATGAAAAAGTTGACCGGTGCCCTGGCCTCAGCAGCAATCTGCCACGGCCATTTAAGTTGGCCCGAGATCATTGAGTGAACGGTGGAAACAGTGACGAGACCGACGATCGCGAGCGCAATAATCCACTTGAGCTTGCTCAATTGACTGCCATACTGCCGTCGTTCCACCAGCCACCACGTGAACGAAAAAACAAAAGAGAAAGGTACGAAGGTTTCCTTGGCCAACGCTCCCAGCAGCCCCCACAACGGTAGCAGATACCACTTCCCTGTGAGCAGACTCCAGGTCAGGGCAATCATGAAGCAAGCTTCGCCGGAGTCAATCATCCCGGCGAGTTGCAGGTTAGGAATTGCGAAACTAAGTAAATAAAGCGTGGCCCCAAGCAAAGCTGTGCTGAGATCAACGAATTTGGATCCAATGCTGACTATCAAGCAAGCGCTCGTCGCGCAAAAAAGCGCATTGGCTATCAGCAGTCCAAAAAAACCTGCGTTCCACTGTGGTAAATATTTTAGCGCAAACCAGTAGAAAGGTCGGGCAACGTATGGAACCAGCACTCGACCGCGAAACATGTCCTTAAATATATATACTGAAAAATCGGCGCCCGTTGTAGTCGCATAGTACTTGTGCGTATCGCTTAGTCCACCAGTCTTTCTCGGGTCGTAACGTTGCAGTGTTGGATAACCAAGACCAAAGCAGATCGCAACGAATAAGAACCACAGCAGCAGAAAATATTTCGCGCCCGGAAACTTCGTTTGAGGAACGCGCCCTCGCGCTGTTCCGCCGCTGCTGGTTTGCAAACTTTCCATTGAACCTGGAAAACAACACCATCTTACTGAGATCGCGGGTGTCTCGCCCGCATTTCGTGGAATGCCCTGCTTGTAAAAGGTTAAGTGCTCATGAGCTCGTCAACCACGTAGCGCGCAGGGCCTTCTGCTGCGGCGTCGCATCTTTTCTTTCGTCGATTCGATACTCGAACCGGTCCGGTTCCCCAAGTAGTAGCGTGGCTTGAATTGTACGCCGGTCACGTTTGACAGTTATCGGCACCCTGTCGCCGGTCTTATAACGCGCGAGCGAAACCAACAGGTTTTCGCGCGTTACTTTTTTCTTGCCGAGCGCGATAATTTCGTCTCCAGCCTGTAAGCCGGCATTCTCTGCGGGCGAGTTAGGACGGACCACACCAATTGTTAGACTCTCCGGGTCTTGCCAGTCGATGACAATACCGGCGCTAAAGGGCTGACGTGCCTGTTCACGAATCAAGGCAAGTCCAACGAAGCCAAGCGCCTCGTTATACGGCAGCACTTGCACGTCACGAACGTAGCTTCTGAAGAATTCGCTCAAGTCGAACCCGGCAACTTCAGCAGCGACGCGCTCAAAATCCTCCGTCAAGTATCCGCGACCGCGCAGGTAGTAGCTCGCGTTCGGACTCTTGAGATAAAACTCTTCATACATGCGTCGCATGACGTCATCGAGCGAAGCTTTACCATTCGTCTTACCCCTGATGATCAAATCGAGCACCAGGCCGATCAACTCGCCCTTGGGATAATAGCTTATGGAAGTGTTTGCCAAATTCGTTTGCTGAGCGTGAGGTGCACCGTCGAGGAAAGGAGCGGCCAGCGAGGAATCTTCTGCGCTCATCTGATGACTTCCAGGCGCGTTTTCGATCGCTGTAATGGTTTGGCTTTCCCGCCGCAAGAAGGCAGTGTCGTCAGACAACCCGGCTCGCCGCTTCATCAAATGCCCATAGTAATTAGTGAATCCCTCGGCGATCCACAAACCACGCGTGTTCAAGGGACGGGTGAAATCCCATGGGCCAAGCTCTACCGGACGCAGCCGTTTGACGTTCCAGACGTGAAAAAACTCGTGAGCGACCGTGTCGATCGCGCTGGCGTAAACGCCCTCTTCACTGAGCGCGCCAGGCTCGATTATTTGCGTCGACGTCAGATGCTCCATGCCGTCGCCCGAATGGTCGTCAGCGGCGAAGTGAATCAGAAAGGTGTATGAATCAAATTCCGGTGCACCCCACATCGCCGTCTCGGCGCGTACAATCTTTTCAATGTCACGTACCAGGCCGGCGCGTTTTCCACCCTCAGCTCCGAACGAATGAATGATCACGTGGTAGCCCTTGCCGTCAACCTCGAATTGATCTTCGCTCCAGTCGGGTGCGATCTCGGTGGGCGTATCGATCATCACGTCATAATTGGGAAACTGCCATTCACGTTGATCGCCCCGGTCTTTTTGCACCATGCGGCCGTTGATAATGCGCCAGCCCGCGGGCGGCTCAATCACAAGCTTCAACGGATCCGGCTTGTGGTTTACGACATACATGAAAACCGAGCCACCATTGAAGTTTGCGTGGCGGGTATCGAGCTGCGAGAAGGTGCCGGACAGATCGTTGCCAAATACCTTGTAACGAATGGTCAAACTACTCGTATTCATCATGGCAACGCGCCAGGTTTGATCGTCAACCCGACTCACCGGAAACGCCGGCAGTTTGCACTTCGCCTCAACCGGACAGATTCCGCCTAACGCTTCAAACTGCTGCACATTCTTTGCGAAATCAAAAACTGCGTATCGTCCTGGCGACCATTTCGGCATCTGAAAATCGAGGGATTTTGCGGCCGCGTCTTTGGCGAGCTCAATTTCGATAGTTACTTCGAACAGATGAGACACCGGCCGCGACATTGCTAAACGATAAGTTATTGACCGCAGTGGTTGATCGTGCTGCGCGAAGGCCGTACTGCTTAGCGCGCTTACCAATAAAAGCAGCAGCGTCAACCGCCGCAAGCGCAGTAGTTTGAAGGTGCGTTTCATAATGAGCATGGTCAATGAAAGATAGAAGCGAAAGCGAATTCAGATGGGAAGCATCGCGGATTATGTTGGTTTTCAGGAAACACTGTCAAAGACTCGGAATTTCCAACGGGCAAGCCCACAAGCAAAGAGTCACGAATCAAGCGACGAAGTCTCTAGGTCGGGAAGGTGGGCTTGCCCCGCTCTTTCGTAGCTTATTTCCAAACCAAGAGCGGGCAAGGCCCACCTTTCCCAACCGTGAGGTTATTCGACTTGATTGATCGACTCGTCACTTGCATGGCTCACGCTGTTGGTTTATTAACTCCACATGCCGCCAACCGAACGTCTCTATTATCACGACTCGCACCTGATCGAATTCGAAGCGCGCGTCACGGACAAAACTGATCGCGTCAGTGGCTGGACCGCAGTCACGCTTGATCGCACGGCATTTTATCCGACCGGCGGCGGACAGCCGAGCGACACGGGAACGCTAAATGGCGAGCGAGTGCTGGAATGTATCGACGATGAAGCAAACGGAATACTGCATGTAATTCAAGGACGCGCGCCGGAAATAGGTGCGACTGTCAAGGGCAGAATCGATTGGCCCCGCCGCCGCGACCACATTCAACAACACACCGGCCAGCATATTCTTTCACAGGCTTTCGTAAATCTTTTCAACGCCCCAACGCGAGGCTTTCGTGTGCTCAGCGACGTGTGCGAGATCGACGTCGAACTTTCCAACCCAACGAACGAATTGATCGAACGCGCCGTGGAGTTGGCGAACAACGTGGTGTGGGAAGACAGGCAAATAACGATCAAGACGGTGACGGCAGCTGAAGCAGCGCAGCTGCCGCTTAGAAAGGAGCCTTCACGGGATGGCGAGCTCAGAGTAATCGAGATTGAAGGTTTCGACCTCACGCCGTGCGGGGGCACGCACGCGTTTCACACTGGTGAAGTGGGAATGATTGCGGTGCGATCGTGGGAACGAGCTAAGGGTTTAACGCGAATGGAATTTGTCGCCGGCACACGCGCGTTAGGCGATTACCGGCGCGCAAACAAGACGGCGCGCGCGGTTGCTGCTCTGTTTAGTGCGAGTCGCGAGGATACTCCCAAGCTTACCGCGCGAATAGTAGAAGAGAACAAAGAGCTGCATCGGCGCGTGCGCGTTCTCGAGGAAGTTTCAGCGCGTGTTGAAGCTGAAGAAATGCTGGCGTCTACCACGGTAAACGGTGCGGGCATCCGTATTGTCGCGCAGGTTCTTGAAAAGCGTGATGCTGAGTCTTTAAAGCATTTGGCTATGGCGTTGATAATGCATCCAAAAACCGTCGCTTTGCTCGGCTCCCATGATGAAGACACGGCGCGCCTGGTGTTCGCAAGAGCCGCGGACGCGCCCGGCGATATGAACGTTCTCATGCGGGAAGCGTGTGCGCTGCTCGAAGGTCGCGGCGGTGGTAAGTCTGATATGGCCCAGGGCGGCGGCAAGAACGTCGACAAACTGGGTGAGACAATTGACCGCGCCGCTGACGCGCTGACTCGGTGACTGGAAGCTTCAGTCGCTCGACCATCCGTCGAAATTA
>DASZDU010000452.1:0-6095 GCA_035941655.1 Pyrinomonadaceae bacterium
CTGGCTGCATCAGCGCCCGTTGCCACAACTTCCAACTGATTACTGCCTGATGCAGTCTCTTGCAGCTCACTCAGGTACCCCACATGAGCCAGACGGCCGCTCTTCAGGATAGCGATACGATCGCAGAGCACCTCGATGTCAGAGAGAATATGTGAACACATGAAGACTGTCTTGCCTTCTTGTCGCAGGGCCCCGATTAGATCGCGAACTTCCCGCCGTCCGATTGGATCCAGTCCGCTCATGGGCTCATCAAGAAATACAACCTCAGGATCGTTGACTAATGCCTGAGCTAAACCCACACGCTGAAGCATGCCCTTGGAAAACTTTCTCAGCTGTGTGTTCCATTTGCTCTCGTTGAGGTTCACGCGCGCCAGCAATTCTTTAGCTCTGGCGTTGCGCGCGGATTGCGAGTAGCCAAAAATTTGTCCGCAGAAATTTAGAAACTCGAGTGGTGACAGGTAATCATAAAAGTAAGGATTCTCGGGCAGATATCCGATACGACTGTGCATGGAGACGTCGGCTATGTCGTGACCTAAAATTTGTGCACTGCCCGCTGTGGGGAAGATAAGGCGCATTAACAACTTTAGCGTAGTGGTCTTGCCGGCGCCGTTCGCTCCCAGAAATCCAAATATCTCGCCCTGATTTACGGTAACGGAGAGATTGTCCAGCGCGCGCACGCGACGCTTGCGCAAAAATCCGACTTCGTAATCCTTCACCAGGTTTTGTATTTCAATTACGGCAGCCATTTGTTTCAGATTCTCTTATCTAGTTCCGGCTTTCCTCTGTGCCACCTTTGTGCTCTCTGTGTCTCTGTGGTGGACTATACTGACGGAACCGCTCACCGTAGAGACACAGCGAACTCAAGGGAAGCAGAGAGATTTTCACGTTAGGATTCCGCCCCATGCTTGAAATTCCTCATGACAACCCGAGAATTTCGGCAAGTTTTTTTCGCATGTCCGACACGCGCGCAGAGTCGCGATCCATCGCCGCCGCGCGGTTGAATTGTTCCGTGGCCTTTTCTTTTTGATTGACGGCGGCATAACTAAGAGCAAGCTCGTACCGCGCCTCGACATCGTCGGGTTTCAAGGCCAGCACCGACTCGTATTCGCGAATTGCTCCAGGGTGTTCTTTCATCGCCGCCAACGTCCGCCCTAAATTGAAATGCGCTGAAACTGCTCCCGGATCGTGTTTGAGTACAAGCGAAAATTCACTCTGCGCCTCGCGGTAAGAGCCTTGCTCGTAGAGAAATGTTCCAAGGTTGTTATGTGCTTCGATCAAGCCTGGATCTAACGCGAGTGCTTGTTTCACGTTCCGGATGGCGTTATCTCGATCGCCGAGACCGGCTTGCGCCAGCGCGAGATTGTTGTAGACGCTGGCTTCGTTCGGCTTTAAAAGTTTGGCCTCCTCCAATTCGTTGCGCGCGAGATCATTCTTTTTGAAATTGAGATACGCCAGTCCCAGGTTGTAATGGGTAGACCATGATTGCGGAGAATAGTAGATGGCGCGTTGCCACAACGCGACCGCATCATGCCAGACACGGTTCTGCAGAATCGTGCCGGCCCCGAACGCAACAATAATTACGCAGGCTGATAGCAGAAGCAGCGACCGGTTTCGGCGCGCTAGCCGAACGAGCAAGAGCGCTATCAGGCTGGAGAATCCGATAGACGGCAAGTAAAGGTAACGGTCCTGAATAATGTATTCGTAGTGAAACACTTTCAAATTGAGCACGGGCAGAATGGGCGCGATGGTCAGGGTCAATGCTATCCATAAATTCCGATCCAGCTTCTTGCGATAAATCCAGAGAAGCGCCGCAATCACAATCAACAGCGCAACCGGAATTAGAAAGCGAGGATCGGAGACGCTGGTTATGAACGAGGTCCCGTAAATCAAACTGAGACGGAATGGCGCGATCAGGTGGCGCAGATAGTTGACAAACACATAAGGCACCGTCATCCAGATCGCACTGTCAGGCACGCGTGCCATGAAAGGATGTTTCCAACTGAGCCGGCCCAGCACTGAGAAACGAAGTGCGAGATAGGCGGCCGCTACGACCGCGTAGGGTACAAGCTGCCAGGCGATTTCGCGGACGCTCGCGGTCAGGTCTCTTTTTTTGTCTGCCCGCGAGAATTCCCAGACGACAAAAACAATCGGTAAGGCGAGCGGCGTCTCCTTGCACAGAGCAGCCAAGCCGTAAGCGACAACCGATGCGGCCAGCCATTTGGCGCCGCCTTCTTCACGATAACGCACATACCAGATAAGACTCGGCACATAGAAGAGAGCAGCGAGTGGATCCGGAATTCCGCTTATCCAGGAGACTGATTCAACGTGCGCTGGATGAAGACCAAAAAGCAGAGCCGTCAGCAACGCGACAACATTGTCACGCGATAACCGTCGCAAAAGGTAATAAACGAAAACTGTTGCGGTCGTGTGCACGAGCAGGTTCATGAGATGCCAGCCCGGTTCCCATAGACCGAACAGTTGATAATTGACCGTCAGATAGATCGTAAAAAGAGGCCGGTAGTAAGGCGGCGGAATGTCGCGAGTAAGCGTGCCACGTTGAAAGCTCCAAACGTCATTCGTGAAAGCGCGCAGGATGTTGCCCCATGAGTGTAGCGAGGGATTGCCGGCGATCTGTTTAGTGTCATCAAAGACGAACGCTCCGCTGAGTGAGTTTGCGTAGACCAGTATCGTGGCCGCGACGGTAATAAACAGCGCGCGGCTCTCGCTCAGAAACTTGTTTGGTGCAGCGGCGGTGGACGTAGCCGGCGCACCTTCAGGGCTAGCGACGGTCTTCTTCGAGTTCGCAGGTTTTTTCGGACGACCTTTTTTCATTTTAGCAGCGGGCTCAATCTGATGATTGAGAATATGCTTGTGAATCGAACTTCATTCAGCGATAAGGAATCTGCGATTTAGGGTCCAGGTCGACATCGCAACCACCCTTGACGAGAACATAAGGAGTTCCCGCCGGATCAAGCGGTCCGCCACCATTCGCATCAATCGGCAACCGTAGAGTCCGAAGAGTTGTCGCAACATCCTTCCAGGAATCAGGACAACGCTTAAATCGCGAGGAGTAGTCACTCAGCACGCGACGGATGAGATCGCGTTGCTCGAATGAATCGACCTGGAGCAAGCGTTGCCGCAGCATTTGTTTAACTTGATTATCTTTTGATTCGTCGTAAAGATGTTGATACATCTGACGAGCTGCCGGTATAGATCCACCCTCCGCCAACATGCGCGCGCCCATTTCTGTCATCCAGCGCGGCGCGCCGGGAAGTTTCCCACCGGCTGCATAAGTCTGGGCTGACTTCTGGTAGTCCTGACGCTGCCAGTAGACGTAGCCAAGATGTTGATAGAGCCGCCACGCGGAAGGATTAGCAGCAATCCCCTTATTGACGATGCGAATCGCATCTTCAACATTTACTCCGGGGAGAACGACGGCGGCATATTCGTAAGGCTCCAAGAATTCAGGATCCAACGTAGTGGCGGCATCGAGAAGAGGTGCGAGCAATTTGAGATTCAACGACGACATGTCATCTAACTGGACCCGTTCCTGTGCGTTCAAGAGTTTGCCGCCGACGTATTGAAGTGAACGCATCCAATACCAGTCCGCGGCCAATCCGTTGAACCCCAGACTCATGCGCCTGACTGTCGAGCCGTTGAGATAGAGTTGCTCTTCCGCAACCGCAACGTTCGCCGGTGGTTTGTGGGAATCAATCCAGCGGGATAGGCCGACAACAGCTGCGAGCCCAATAACGAGTATTGACACGAGGATGGCATCACGCTCTAAAGGTTGGTTCCTCATTTGAAATTTCGGTGGCGAAAGATCAACGTAGCGCCCGCCAGGATCACTGAGATGTAGATCAGTGCATAAGCAATGGCCGCCATCACTTGCGTAGCCGCCGGCGTCTGACCATGGGCCGCTGCAGTGGTAAAACTAAGATTCGCGAGATTCGGCAGCAGGTAATAAATAGATCTAAAAAGCCAGCGCGCGGCAGTGCTGCCCATCGAGTTCGACAAGCTCTTGAGGTCCGCACTGAAGTGTCCAATGATAAAGACAAAAAAAGTAAGCAGCGCTGACATAGCCGGCGATGAGAAACAAGAAAAGAGCAGGGCTACCCCCGTCAGAATCATCAACTCGACATAGATCAACAGAATAGCCGGCCAAATGCTAAGCGCCAGCGGGTCTCCGCCGCGACTTACATAGAGCAGTGCCAACGTTACACCAGCACCCATCACAATCACGTTAACCAATAACGTCAAACATAGGCCCAGATATTTTCCGATCAGGAACTCGCCGCGGCCGACCGGCTTTGCAAATATCGCATAAACAGTTCGTCGTTCAATTTCCTTGTAGACCAGTCCAACTCCTACAAAGATTGCGATGAAGACCCCAAACAACAACATCGCGCTCAAACCGAGGTCAACGATTATCTTGCGCTCTTGTCCGCCGGAGAGTTCACCAATGAAAACTGCTGCTCCCGTGAGCAGCAGTACAAACAAAACGAGGTTGTAGAGGACTCGGTCGCGAACTGCCTCGCGAAAAGTGTTGCGCGCGATGCTGACAATTCGTTTCCAACTCCCACTACGGGGCCGAGCGACGCTAGCCGCCGTGATTTGTGAAATGGCCTGCGTCATCTTTTAGTTTCGGCGAGTAATCAAGTTTGAGATCTGAGCATCCCTGAATAACGCGCACAAAAATACCACAGGAGCGCACAGCCCATGTGCTTTTGTTTCGAGAGGTCCAATCGCTCAACACGCCTTCCTCGAGCTTAGGAAAGCGTCGCGGCAAAAGAAAATTAAGGAACCTGAAAGGAAAAACAAAAAGGGGGCGAGAGCGTTAGCTCTACGCCCCCTGTGAAGAGAGTGTTAACTAATTTGGGGGTCTAGTTAGTTCCCAATGGCTGTTCCATCGTTGGCAGTCATAGCAGTCGTACTGGCCGTCTTGTAGGTAATCATGCCAGTTGCATCAGACGCGAAATTCCGAGTGCCCGTGGCCGCCAGACCGGTGTCGACAGATGTGGAGGCGGTTGCCAGGTATTGTGCATTGGGATTGGTGGTGTCTGGTGTGGCAGCGAATTTGTAGCCGCTCTTCGGGGTCGTTCCGCTGTTCGATAGGGCGGTGTCAACGAGGCCCGCAGTGTTGAGGTGGGACAGGGTGCCATAGCGGCCAGCGCCCGATGTGGCCTGATAGGTGGCTTCCGCGCTGGTAAGAGTGCGGATAGACGCGACGGCCGAACCTTCGTTGGCTGCGCGCTTGGAAGCGAGCAGGTTAGGGATAGCGATGGCGGCGATAATACCGATGATCGCGACGACGATGAGGAGTTCTATCAGTGAGAAGCCCTCTTGGCGTTTGTTCGTATTCATTTCGTTGTTCGTACTCCTTAAAAGAAAATGTTTAGAAGTTTGTCGCGCCAACGGCTTCGTTCTCACGGGTTTCGCCGCGCAGAGCGCGAAGTGTCGGCTACAGGACTTACAACCACTGTGCCACGCGTTCAGCAATGCCAGACCGTCAAAATTACTGGTAATTTTTCAAACTCAACTTGCCAGAAATCAGAGAGGTTTGACTAACTGACAAATCGTGGCAGTGGGACAGTGACTACATCTGGCAAAAGAAGACCATGACTGTTAATGCATTCATCAGCGGCATAGAAGGAAAAGGGGCGAGAGCGTCATGCTCTACGCCCCTGTGAAGAGAGTAGTAACTAAATTGGGTTAGTTAGTTTCCGATGGGAGATCCATCGTTGGCAGTCATGGCAGTGGTACTGGCCGTCTTGTAGGTAATAACGCCGGTGGCATCAGACGCGAAGTTCCGGGTACCCGTAGCCGCCAGACCGGTGTCGACAGACGTCGCTGCGGTTACCAAATACTGCGCATTGGGATTGGTGGTGTCTGGAGTGGAAGCGAATTTGTAGCCGCTCTTCGGGGTCGTTCCGCTCCCCGATAAGGCTGAGTCGACAAGACCCGCACCATTAAGGTCGGTAAGGCTGCCATAGCGGCCTTGGCCGGCCGTGGCTTGATAGGTGGCTTCCGCGCTGGTGATAGTGCGGATAGACGCGACGGCCGAACCTTCGTTAGCCGCGCGCTTGGAAGCGAGC
>DASZDU010000453.1:0-17684 GCA_035941655.1 Pyrinomonadaceae bacterium
GGACGCGAAGGGATTGTGGCTCGTCCCGAATTAGCAGTGCCAACTGCTGGGGCCAGTTCGGTGGAAACACGGCCGACAGGCGCCATTGCGCGGCCGGAGCGGGCAGCCCGGCCCGTTCGTGAGTCAATTCCAACTGTCGACTCGCCGCGCGATGACAGACGGGATCGAAGTCTACCGCAGGTAAACGACCTGCCACCGCGCGCCGAGGAGAGTGAAAGAGAGCGAGCGCCAATGCGAGTCCCCGTACGCCCGTCTGCAAGTGAAGAGGCGCCGGGCAATCGCACAGCTCGACCAGAGCGAGCGGATAGGCCAGCCGACATTCCAGCCAAAGATCGCAGTGAACGGCGCGAGACGCCTTCGCGACCTGAGCCGAATGAACAACCTGCGATTGTCGAAAGGCCGGAAAGATCGGATCGCCATGAACGGCGGGAAGCGCCACCTCGTTACGAACCGCCGCCGCGCAACGATCCGCCACCCCGCAACGATCCGCCGCCGCGCAACGATCCGCCGCCGCGCAACGATCCGCCCCCGCGCAGCGATCCGCCGGCGCGTAGCGAACCGGCGCCGCATAACGATCCGCCGGCGCGTAGCGAACCAGCGCCGCATAACGATCCGCCGGCGCGTAGCGAACCAGCGCCACGCAGCGATCCGCCACCGCGTCACGATCCACCGCCACAACGATCTGAGCCGCGTGAGGACCGGCCGGCAAGAGTAAAGGATCCGCGGTAGGAGTTCTGTTGCCCTTAAATCTTGAATTCACGTTTCGACAATCATTTTCCTAAAGGAGAAAAATGAAATTTCTTAAACAGGTTCCAATGTTTCTCTTGCTGATGCTGCTGGTCAGTGGAGCAATCTCTGCGCAGGACAGGATGCGGGCAATTCATGCGTCCCTTTCAACTGATCAGTCAATTGCCAGAAAAACGACTGATCCCACCTACATCCCGGCCGGCTCAAGAGTGTATGTCGCATACATCAATGGCCTGCCCGGCTTTGAAAACAACCTGGTCGCGGCCTTCCAGAAGAAGCGGGTAAATCTAATCGTCGTTGACGACAGGTCGCAGGCAGATTTTGAAATCAACGGATTTGCGGATAATCAAAAAGCCGGCTGGGCCAAGATTATCTTTGGCAGCGGCCGCCCGGAATCAGAGGCCAGCATTCAGATGGTGAACCTTCGCACTGGCGTCGTTGCATTTGCCGTAGCCTCGTATAAGGTCGACGCCTACAACGGCAACAAAAGCACGGCCGAGCACCTGGCAAAGAATGTCCGACAAAAAATGGAACGGGATGACAAGAGAATAAAATAAAGGGAAGAAAAAGGGGGTTGCAGATGAAAGTCGCTGGCTTGTTGTCATATGAAGCTTTGAACAAAAAGTGTGTAGGACGCATTGAGAGCGGGGACCCCGCCTTGCCCCCGCTCTTTATGCGTCCCCGCAACACTTTTTGTGCATACCCAGCATACGTCGTAAGGCACATGTTAAGGGTTGCTCTCGAAGTCAGTTTGACTACGATGATTATCGCGAGCGCCATTAATGCGCAAACGATAGACCCGCATCTCAAGGCAGATCTGCGACGTGCACTTGCAGTCCCAGCAACCTCCGCGGCTGGCGAGACGAAAACCAGAGTAAACGGATATTTGCCGGCGCGCGTAGCGCGAGCACAACGAAGCAGAGAAACTTCCGGCACGTGGCGGCGCGAGTCGTCGAAGCCGGGCGGCGAGGTTTCATCCTCGGCGGTGGCTCGTGCGTCCGCGCTCGGGAACACAGCAGTCACAGCTCCCATACATCCCGGCACACCCTTAACTCAGGTGCTCCACACTTCGCAGTTAAGCCTCACTTCCGCCGCCGGCACTGACGAACAATTTGTCGATCGCAACGGTGATCTGATTGCCGATGAGCGAACCACGTTTGACTCGGCGGGTGGTTCGTTTGACATCGCCGTCGGCCGCTCGGGCACGCGATACGAAGTCTATTCCGCTACGCTCAACAACACGCTAATCGGGGTGCTGGTGGTCGCGCGCGATACTAACGGTGATTACCACAGCGATAGCTCCACCACTTACAACCTGCGTACTGATTTTTCACTGCCGTCAGCCGCCGCGGTGGTGTCGGGCACTTCAAAGGCCGGCCGTGAATTTGTAATCGTCTCATCGAGCGGTTACTACAACTCGGCTGACCCGAACGATCCAAACAATGAACCTTCGCCTGGAGTGATACTGCTGGTCCGCGATCCGGCTACGGGCGGATTCGATAACGCACGCTCGCGGGCCCTGGTAAGCGTGGGCGACAACAAACTTTTCAATGCAAATGCGCTGGCACTCTTGCCGAATAATGATCTGCTAATCGCCGATTTTCATTCCGACGAGCTGCGCATCATTCGCGACACCGACAACGACGGTGTGCCCGATACTCTGTCTACGACGCCGTACTACGCTTACAGTTTCTCAGACGATGCGCCGCTCGACATTGCCGTTAATTCCCGTGGCGTAGTGTTTTCGCATTCCGCCGGCAACGACATGGTGATGCTGGCTCTTTATGACGACGACGGGGACGGGGACGCCGATCGCGATGAAGTTTGTGTCGAGGGCCTTTCGATTGACAACAATCTATTCATGCATGGCCTGACGGTCGACGGTCCAGGAAACGTGTATGTAATTGAGGATGCTTCAGGAGCGTTTGACGGCAGCGGCGGCAATGGCGGCACGCCACGGATCGACGCCTTTCCCGATCAGCTCCAGGATGGCTTCCTGAGCGACGGCTCGATTTTTACGCGAGCTGATGATGCCGTCAGCCAGGGATTGAGCGGGCTCGGGTTTGGCGCGTTGCCGGCGAACAAGATCGATGATCCGCAGTTCTTTGTGGCGCAGCATTACCGCGATTTTCTCAATCGTGAACCGGACGCGAGCGGACTCGCCCATTGGGTAAATGAAATCACCAACTGCGGGGTCGATGCGCAATGTATTGAGGTCAAGCGCGTCAACGTGTCCGCTGCTTTCTTTCTCTCGATTGAGTTTCAGGAAACCGGCTATCTGGTTTACAAGTTTTACAAAGCGGGTTACGGAAACTTACCTGGTGCGCCGGTGCCTGTCAGGTTCAATGAATTCCTGCCCGACATGCAGCAAATTGGACAAGGCGTGGTCGTGGGCATCGGCGACTGGGCGCTGAAGTTGGAAAACAACAAGAAGGCTTTCGCGGCCGCGTTCGGCGCTCGCGCCAGCCTGGCAACAGTTCTGCCGACTTCGCTCACTCCGGCCGAGTTTGTTGATGGGCTCTATTTGAATTCGCAGGTAACGTCGCCGCCTTCATCCGAGCGGACCGCGGCCATCAATGAATTTGGCGGCGCGGCTAATACCGCCGACACGGCAGCGCGTGGACGCGCCTTGCGACGGGTAGCTGAAAATACCACGCTCGACCAGCAGGAATTCAGGCGCGCGTTTGTGTTGATGCAATATTTCGGTTACTTGCGCCGGAATCCAAACGATCCACCGGAACCCGGATTAAACTTTGACGGCTACAATTTCTGGCTGGACAAACTCAACGACTTCAACGGCAACTTCGTCAACGCGGAGATGGTGAAGGCGTTTCTCGACTCGATCGAGTATCGACAAAGATTTGGCCGGTGAGCCCTGTGTCTCAGTTGCTAAATCTTGGTCTCGACCTTGATTTGGCCGAGCTTTATCAAGTGCCAACCAAGCGCCTCAACCAACAGGTTAGTCGAAACCGCAAACGGTTTCCCGCAGCCTTCATGTTTCAGCTGACGAAGGAAGCAGCGGAATCTTTGAGGTCACAATTTGCAACCTCAAAGCAGAATTAGTCTGTATAACCTATGAGTTGTGGTTAATCTTCAACCTTACGAATTTGGGTTCAGTGACAAGCGAGGAAGAACGCGCTCCTCACCGTCAATTTCGGAAACCGCTTCGCCGGTGCGGTGTGCTCCCATTTTTCGGTAGAAGCCTTCGGCGTTCGGGTCCGACAAAATTTCCACCTCAGATACTTTTTCGCCTGCGGCGATCTGCATTGCATGGAGGAACAGTTGCTTTCCGACGCCTGTGCCAATGTGTGCGGGCATTACCCAAATGTGATCCAACTCCGCTTTCTCTTTGCGCATGATAAGCGCGTAGAAGCCGAGCAGTTCGCTGTCGCTTTCGGCAACGTAAACGCGGTTGGCAGCGACATAGTCAGGCGTGATGGTGAGGTCTTCCTGCCAGCGTTTTATCCAGTGTTCCGGATAGCCCCAGTGCCTTTTCGCCTCTTGAGCTATTTCAGACAGCCTCTCGGCCTCTTCTTTTATTGCTGGTCGTATTATCAAGCTGTCTGCTCCGGTGGTGGTCAGTTTGTTCTCCGATAAACTTGAAAACTTTCTCCCTCTCCCTTTGGGAGAGGGTTGGGGAGAGGGCTTGTGGGCGTCAAGCTTCGCAATGGCGAAGGAACCACCTCGGCCGGTGTCCTCAGGGACGCTGCCAAATGGTTTTATCCGTGTATTCGATGCGCATCAGCACCACCTGTCCATCAAGCCCCTGCCGCTCATTTTTGTTGAGTGCATAGATGCTCACGGTGGGTGCCGGTGGCTTTCGAGACATCGCATTCAATTCTTTGCTCTTGCCCGGTCCGATCTTCTGTTCAGTGGTGAATTGCAAACGTCCGATCTCAACCTGAGTATCACTACTCAAAAAAACGTAATCCCAGTCTATTAGTTTGATGGTTTTCTCACCCAGGTTTTTCACCGCAGCCCGGTAAAGAAAACCATAACGGGCAGGCGCGGGCGGGCGGGCCTTGATGACCTGCTCTGAACGCATCTCACGCTCCACCTTGGCGGCCTCGCCAATGTTTCCGCTTCCTCTGGCTCTGTCAACACGTCTCTGGTCTGCCATGCGCCGGCGCATGTCGTCGAAGGTTTCCACCGGACCGCCGAAGGGGTCACCTTCCCAGTTAATGCGTTCTTTCGACCAGCCGTGCTTCATCACGACTGCATCAGGAGGTTCGGAAGTGACAGGCGAGGACGACTGTGCCTCAGCCACAACTAAAAAACACAGCGTCAAACAAAAAAGCGTCGCACTTCTCATGATCACTCCTTTCGCTGGGCCAAAACACAAAAGTTCGGGGGATTGAGATCGGCGTTCATCTGCTTTGCTCAAGAGGTCTGCAGGTTGAAGCGACGTTTTCATTGAGTGAAGAAGATTTGTGCCCTCCAGCGACCCAGTCGCTATCGCTCCCGGTTCTGACTTTGTCTAACTACACAACTCAATCTTCCACAACCATGATTTTGTGCAAAGCGGCTTTCGCATGATCCCACGCGAATTCTACTACTAACCGAAAGTCAAAAAAACATGGGGCTGAAGATACCGCTATTCAGCCCCATGCATTGCGAGGTTGCCCAGCGTCGCGCTCCGTGGAAACGAGAGAGCGCTTTCGCGGGGTGCAATTAGAAGACCAGTCGAGCGCCGAGGATAATGCGGCGATTGCCGCCGTTCGTCGTCCACTGGTTGAGAAACGCTCCGGAGTTTACCGCGGCGGTCGGGATGCCAAAGTTGCGGGTGTTCGTGGCATTAAACATGTCTGCCCGGAACTGCGCCGTCACGGTCTCGCTAAGGCGCGTGTTCTTGATGATCCCGAAGTCGAGGTTTCCGATGCCGTCGGCGCGCAGGATGTTGCGACCGGCGTTGCCGAAGCGCTCGCAAGTTGTAGTCGGGCTGGTAAGCGGACCATTGCACTGCAAAGTCCGGAAGAACTGCTGACCCTGGCCGCGAATGAGATTGAAAAGCTCCTCGGTATTCGTGGTGGGCAGCGGGGCCAGGACGTTTGCGCGGATGGCATTGCCAACGAGGCCGTCAATACCGTTCAAAGCGCCGGTCGGGTCGGCGCCGTTCAAAGGCGTGAAGGGAGCGCCGCTTTGGAAAGTGACGAACCCGTTGAACTGCCAGCCGCCGAGCGCATGTCCGGCGATGCCTTGCTGGTCGCGGAACCAGGGCAGCTCATAAACGAAGTTTCCGGAGAGACGGTGCGGACGATCGTAGGACGAGCGACCACGGTCTCCCTCCTGATTGCGCGGATCCTGGGCCACAGCAACCTCGCCACCCGATGGATTAAAAATCTCCGACGCAGTATCGATGAAGGAACTCCAGGTGTAGTGAAGCCCGGCACTGAAGCCCTTCGAAAAGCGCTTGTCGAAGCTGACCTGCATCGAGTGGTAGTCAGACTCGGCGGCGTTGGCGCGCAGACGGATGACACCGAGTGTGCAGTTGGCCGCGCTTACAACAGTTTCACGGCAGGGATTGTTTACGCTGCCGGCAGCAGCGGTTGAGATAAACACGTTGTTCGTCGGCAACCGTGGATTGCCATCACGGCTCGCGAACAAATCGCGCCCGCGCGTGCCCACGTAGCCGACGCGAAGGACCAAATCGTTTGAAAGCTCGCGTTGCACCTCAAAGCTGAGTTGATCGTAAACCGGCGAACGGAAATCCTTGGCGACAATAGTGCGCGCGAAGTTGGCCGGGTTTAGTCCCGCGGGTTGCGCGGTCGGGATGGCTGCGAAAGCGCCAACTGCCGGCAGGTTAATGGCGGCAATGAACGGAAACGCGCTGGCGATGTTCAGATTGATGTTAATGAAACTGCTGTCGTGAGTACGCGCATAGCCGCCACGGATAACCAGCTTGTCGCCGCCGGTGAACCAACTGATCGGGCCACTGGTGCCAGTGCGCGGATTCCAGTTGAAGCCGATGCGTGGTTGAATATTATCAGTGTCGGCACCTGGAACAGGAGTAAAGCGGAAGCGCTCATCGCCACCGTTAGCCTGCACGATGCGATCGTTAACGGGGACGAGATCATCGAAGTTATTGCCGGGCAGCTCATAGCGCAGACCGTAAGTCAGCGTGAAGTTCGGACGGATTTTCCATGCATCCTGCCCGTAATAGTACTGGTCCCACCAATAGTAATACTGAATTTCCTGGCCACCAGGAAGTGGACGATTGACCTGGGACGACAAATCGGCGTTATCGTCGATGAATCTCTGCAGCGTTGAGTAGGCGAGTCGTCCGCGGATAGTTGGGACGAAGAAGCTCTTCACCTGCACTCGACGCAGGTCTGCGCCAAACTTGAACGTATGCGAGCCGTGCGTCCACGCCAGGTTGTCCTGAACCTGATAGGTGTTGTTGTTACGAAACTGCGGCAGGTTCACCGCCAGTCCGATGGCTGTGCGGTTATTGGCGGCGTTGAACCCAGACATACCCAACTCTGTTATTTCAATTGAAGGGATCAACTCAGAGGTTGGATCGTCGGAAGCTGAAACGCTCGCATAACGTGACCACGCCGTGCGCACCTCGTTCACAAGGTTTGGGGTGATTACGCTGGTGAGCGTGATGTTCATAGCCTGCGAGCGGGATACGGCCCTCGAGGTGTTGCCCGGAGGTGTTACCTGCCCGGTACCGCCGGAGTCGGCGTCGTCATAAAGATAGCGGGCGTTCAATGTGTTCCCCTCATTAACTCGGTGGTCGAGGCGGAACGAGGCCTGGTGGTCGTCGAAGAATGAAGCCGCTGAGCCGGTGATGCTGCCGGTGGGCACGGTGAAAGTCTGACCGCCAAGCGTAAAGGTTCGCGTAGGACCGCCTCCAGTCTGTGCAGCCGGTAGATACCTCAGCAACGCCTGAACCTGCGGACGGCTGCCGGCTGCGGCCTGGAGTACCTGGCGTCCAGCCTCGGTGGGAGCACCGACGAGAGTAAATCCGGAGCCAAGTTGCCGGTCGCTCCAGCGCTGATATGAGCCGAAGAAGAAAGTGCGGTCGCGCCCGCTGTGGACCGCGCGGCCACCTTCACCAAACTTCGGCAGGTAGACTGGACCACCGATCGTGAAGCCGATCTGATTCTCGATGCGGAATGGCGCCTTTCGCTTCGACGGATCAGTCGCGTCCTTGTTGCAGAAGCCACCGGTTTTGTTGAGGTTGTTGCAGGCGTTCAGGTTGTTATCGTTATGGAACATGAAAGCCGTTCCATGAAAATCGTTGGTGCCCGCTTTAGTAACAATGTTCAATACCGAGCCCGCGTTACGGCCATATTCCGCCAGGAATTGGTTCGTGATCAGCCGCACTTCCTGAACGATGTCAGGATTGTTAATGGCCTGTTGACCGCCCGAGATGCTGGGGTCATTGATGTCCTGGCCATCAATCATGAAATTGTTGGAACGCGTGCGGCCGCCATTTGCTGAATACTGCACGCCCTGAGAGAAGGCGCTCTGACCGGATCCGAGTTGACTAACTCCCGGAGCTCCAAGAGCTACGTTGAAAACATTTCGATTGGTGGCGAGCGGCAATTCCGAGACTCGTCGGCTGTCAAAGGTGACGCTGACCTCAGCATTGCTCGTATTGATTAGCGCCGCATTCTCAACCACATTCACCGTGGCTTGCACGCCCCCCGCCTGCAAAGCCACGTCAATCACCGCGTCCTGGTTCAGGCCCAGGGTGATTCCGGATTGAACATACTTGCCAAAGCCAGAGGTTTGGACACTCACCTCATAGTCACCGACAGGAAGGTTATTAAATCGATAGCGGCCTTCATCGTCGGTTGCCGTCGTGCGGCTATTGTTGGTCGTTACTTCTCTCAACGTGACGGAGGCTTTGGGAATGATGGCTCCCTTTTCATCCTTAACAACGCCGGAAATCGACCCTGTCGTCTGTGCAAAAACCGAAACTGACAGGCACACTAAAATCGCCGAGGTGAGCAACAGATACCTAAGTGCTTTAGTCATCAATTCTCTCCTTTGGGTAAACCGGTTTGGGACGGTTTGGTTGGTTACCGTTACTGCTTCCGAAATAAATAAGGACAGAAAGGAAAAATTGCCCGGCGTGTTCGCTCCTAGTTAATCGCCCGACAGGCAATCAATATTCCATGAGCGTCAGGTCCTGATGCCAATTAAGAATGCTCAGGTGCTCTTAGGTTTAGAAGCAAACCTAATACAACTCGTATGACCCAGGAGACTTAAAACTTCGGGCGACTCTCCAAATTATTGGATTCCATCCAAAACTTGGAAGAAATCAACCGAGTATGAGGGCGAGCAAAGCGGCATTGGGCTACAGCTGTGGCGGTCTGACTTTTCCCTTTGCGCGAGTAAAAAGATTTCGGTCACCTGATAACTGTTGGACGCGCGCGGTGCGTTGCGAGTGCCAGCATGTGAGGTGAAGAGTTCTCGTGGGAGGACTTTCGGCCCTTCACGATGATGCTGCTTCGCTGGATTCAGGGGCAGGAGTCTCGTCATGGTGCTCGGTGGTATAGAGACGCAGGATGTCCTGGCCCTGACGTGATCGCGGGTCGATAGTTCTCACATGCTTACGCCCCTGCATTTCCCAAATCGCGGTCACAACTCCATCCTTCTCAACCGCGTGGTAGGAGATATCTTCGGTGACGACATCCGCCGCCGGAGTTTCGCTTGAATCAGCCCCTTCAGTTAGTGCACTTTCATTTTCAGACATTTTTGCAGTAACACTCCTCTCAGAACTTCTCGGCTTGTGTGGTGTGCGGGAATTGTTGCACACGCGTCGCACGAGTGTCTACCAGCGGGAAAACGGTGCTGCTGCAGTTTGAAGCTGTAGTTCAGAGTTCAGCCTTTAGGGTGCTCTTGTCCGCTCGTGACGAGCGCTACCTCGACCGCTCTCCTAGGAACAACCACTCCCCACCCTTGTCTTTCAACCTCAACGCCGGGCACGCGTTCTGCGGTGTCGATCAAAATGCGTTTCACCTGCTGCGCGGTCAACCGTGGATTGGCCTCCAGCATGCACGCCGCGACCGACGCGACAATCGGCGAAGCAAAGGAGGTCCCGTCAACATACTTGTAATGCGGGCTGATGACGTTACCTTCTCGAAGTTTTATCGTAATCAGTTGTCTCAGAAGCGGCACCGGCAGATCCCTTGCTTCATCGAAGTCCTTGTCCACACCGGCGCGTGCGCGAATGATCTCGCGCAAGTCGTCGTCAACCGCTCGGTCGAGCTCGGAACAAAGGTGGGCTTCGTCCGCCGTCGGCGTCGAGGGCAAAATCGGTGCTGCTACCCAAATACCGGGCGCGATGATTTCCGGTTTTTGCAGTCCATCAATTGTTGGACCATACGACGAGCGATACATACCGCGACGCGCTCGATCGAGAGAGTTTTGATCGTCGAGGCCGCCTACAGAAATTGCTGACGGGGAGCTGGCCGGCGGCAACACTGGATGACCCGGAGCCATTCCGGCATTACCGACTGCGCAAACTACAATCAAACCCTCACTCACCGCACGTTCAACAATTTGGCATAAAGGGCTGTCGAGATACGGCTGTTCATTGTCTCCGCCGGCTGAAATATTGACGATGCGGATGTCGTATTTCGCTTTATTGGCCAACACCCATTCCAGGCCGCGCACGATCTGCTGATCCGGAATGTGGCCGGTGCGTCCGATCTTCACCAGCGCTACCTTCGCTTCCGGCGCAATGCCGCGATAAAACCCGTCAGACAAATGACCGTTTCCTGCAGCCACTACCGAGGTCATCATGCCGTGCCAACTCGCCACATCTGTAGTATCCAGGGACGTACGATCCTGCTCCGCATCGAAGATGCTGTGGTAGGCGACTATTCGGTTTTCAGGTTTTGTTAGATCGTCGTGGGCGTAAAAACCCGAGTCGAGAAACGCGATGGTTACGCCGCTACCGGTGAATCGTTCGTCCGCATTCATTCGCAGCGGGGTCGGCAAGACGTGATCAGTTTGCTCAAAAACAACTTGATGAGATTTGATTTGCGTTCTGGCGCGACTGAAAAGTTCTACACAGCCGGCGCAAACCTCCGCGCGGTCAGCGGACACTTCTGTATTGGCTTTCAAGAGCGCCGCGATGTCTGCCGGCAGTTCGCCGACCGAGACTCGCGGATCATTAATGCGACCACAAATGTGGCACGACGGATCCGTCTTCTTGTCAGCTTCGGTAATTTCGGTGGAAATAATTGACTCGGGCATAGCCTCAGGCAGTTTACTTCATTCGCTGCTGATTTCAATTCCCTGTATCGCGCGCTGGGAGCGCAGGCATCTTGGCTGCGTGAGCACGAACGTTGATGCAGACAGGATGTCTGCGCTTCCAGCTAAAGTTGTAAACTTGCTCTTAGCCCGTGTAGCTGGGAGCGCAGGCATCTTGCCTGCCCGCTGCGTGGGCACGAACGTTGATGCAGACAGGATGTCTGCGCTTCCAGCTAAAGTTGTAAACTTGCTCTTAGCGCGTGTAATGTATGGTGCAAAATAAACTTCCGCATAAGAGTTTGATTTATGGCCCACGAAGTAGCCAGTGCTTCTGATCTTTTTCGTCGCGCGCAGGCGCTGCGACAGGAAAAGCCCGAAGCGCCGTATAAAGATATCAGGGAGCAACTCCTAAAAGAGTTTACCGGCAAGCCCTTTCCCTCGTTACACAACCTGACGATCCCCGAGCAGGATTCGAGAGCGCCGGAAGAAGACTGGACGGCCGGCTTGCCCCTCATCAGACGCGGCATCCAGTTTCAAGATTGGAAGGAAGTGATTGACGGAATCATCCTGAGTTTGGAACAAACCGAAAATTACGAACGCCAGCGCGGACCTGAGGGAGACAGAGACGATTGGCACGATCGCACTGTCGGGATTGAGGAGTCGACCAAAAAAGCCGTGAGCAAGTGGATGCCGGAAGAGTTGATGGCGCTCGCGGAAAGGCAGACTAAGAAATAAGCAGTGTTCTTAGAGCTGCTTTGAGCTTTGAACTAGAGCTTACCGGCGTTCATTCGTGAGAAGAAATTACGAGATCAAAGGACAAAGTTCAAAGCACTAAGCACCTTTTTCATGGCATGAGCTTCCTCAATAATCTAATCAAAGATCCGAAGTACCAGTCAGGCGATCCGCGCAAGCCGGAGGAGATCAGTGATCCGGAAATTATCATCAGTCCGGATACGCGGCGCGAGAATCGAATGCCTCCCGGGCAATCGCGTACTAAAAAGTGGCCGGTGCTCGATGCGCATGGCACGCCCGATATCGATCTGGAGACCTGGTCGTTTGCAGTCGACGGCTTAGTCGAGCATCCTCAGCAATGGTCGCTCGATGAGTTCATGCAGCTACCGGCGGCTCGCGTATATGCCGACTTTCACTGCGTTACGCGCTGGTCTCGTCTGGATAACCTTTGGGGTGGACTGCCCACTCGCGAGTTGGCAAAAATCGTGGGCATCAAGCCCGAAGCAAAGTTCGTGCTGGCGCTCGCGTACGACTCCGGCTGGACCACCAACGTTCCCCTGGAATATTTCCTCAATGAAGATTCGCTTTTTGCCTGGTCACACGACGGCGCGCCAATTCCTCCCGAACATGGGGGCCCGGTCCGTCTAATCATTCCCCAGCTTTACGCCTGGAAGTCGGCCAAATGGATCAAAGGCGTGCGCTTCCTCGAGCGCGATCAAGCCGGCTTCTGGGAAGAAGGTGGCTATCACATGCGCGGCGTGCCATGGGGCCCTGGCGATGGCGAGAGGTTTCGCTGGTCGTAGACCCTTGGCGTCTTCGTCAACCCGACCGCAGTCGAATAAGTCAAAAGGAGACCCAAAGATGAAACTCAACCTCGTTCGCTTGTCCCTGTTGTTCGTGCTGCTTTCTGTTACTCCTCAGGTGTCCCGCTCCTTGGCGTCACCAGGCATTGGACAGAACACAAATTCGTCGACCACCAAAACTGAGACCAAAGCCTCTGATAAGAACGCTCGGTGCAGGATTAAATGTCGAAAAGCATTTGGCAGGTGCACTCGAGTTCCGGGAGATGTTAGAAGGCGTTGCATAATAAAGTATCGAGACTGCCTGCGACGCTGTGCGCGATAATCGCGCGTGGGTCGACAAATTCAGAACCGGGAGCCATAGCGACCGGGTCGTCACATACCTTTCATGAAGGAGCAGATGGTTTATTTGAGGCAATGCGTATCGGAAGAGAGACCCGGTCGCTACGGCTCCCGGTTCTGAATTCGTCTGGTGCACACGCTTCTTTGTCTCAAACGATCGATGTCTTCAGTGAACAATCCTATCGCACACGGCTCACAGTTTCCGCCGCCGAAGGCAGCCGCAATCCCCAAAGACGCCGCCGCGGTAATTCTCCTTCGGCACAACACCAATCCAAACGACCCTGAAGTTTTTTTAGTAAAGCGTAGTGAAAAACTCTCGTTCCTGGGCGGATTCCACGCTTTCCCCGGGGGACAATTTGATGCCCAAGATTCCGAAGCAACGGTAGAAAACTGTCCCGACGCGGAAACTTGCATTGCCATTAGTTGCGCTGCTCGGGAACTGTTTGAAGAAACTCAAGTGCTGCTCGCTCGCGGCGGTGAGACCCTCACGCAAGGTCAACGCGCGTCTCTGCTTGACGATTTGCAGGCCGGACGAATGTCCTGGCCCGCACTCCTAAAACACTATCAGCTTCATCTCGACGCAAACGACTTCACCTTCGTGGGCCGCTGGGTGACGCCACCCTTTAGTGCGCGGCGCTTCGACACCTGGTTCTTTCTCGTTAAGTGTCCGGCGAAACAACGCGCCCTCATTAACGGTGATGCTGAGCTTGAAAGCGGTGAATGGATTAGTGCGCGGACTGCGTATGCGCGCTGGCAAAGTTCGGAGATTCTGGCAGTGCCGCCGGTATTGCACGGATTGAAAACTCTGTCGGCCGGTTTCAACAATGAGGCAGAAGTCGATGACGAACTCGTTGCCAGATTTTTGTCGTCCCCAAACGTTCATCGCGAGCCGGTACGCCGCATTGAGTTTCGTCCAAACTATATTTGCTTCCCCGTGCGCACTCCGACGAAGCCGCCGGCTACCCACACCAACTGCTATCTGATCTACACCTCGCAGCAGTTGCTTGTTATCGATCCCGGATCGCCTTACGAAGACGAGCAAAGCGCGCTCGCTGAGACTGTCGCTGAATTACTCAGGGAGGGACGAAGGTTAAGCGGGGTTTTGTTAACGCATGTACATCCCGATCACGTCGGCGGTGTAAATGCGCTGAAGGCAAATTTCGGTGTGAAAGTGTTGGCGCACAGTCGCACAGCCGAAGCGCTTCCTGATATTCAGGTTGACACGAATCTTGTCGACGAAGACACGCTTGAATTGAAAGGCGACCCTCGCATTAACTTGCGCGTAATGCACACGCCAGGACACGCGCGCGGTCATCTCTGCCTTTATGAAGAACGTACCGGCACACTCATCTCCGGCGACAACATCGTCGGACTCGGATCAGTTTTGATCGATCCGCCGGAGGGAAACATGCGCGACTATCTTCACTCACTCACTCGCATGCGCGAATTGCCAAATCTCTCCGTCATCTTCGGCGGACACGGGCCGGCAATCGCAAATCCCTACGCGAAGCTTGACGAATATATTGAGCATCGACTGGATCGTGAACAAAAAATCCTGCAAGCCGTGCGCGATGGGGCGACGACGCCGAAAGATATCGTGACGGTCGTCTATACAGACGTCTCACCCAAAGCGCATGCAATGGCGGAACGCGCTGTGCTGGCGCATCTGGAGAAGCTTGTAGAGGATGGGTTGGTTCGCAAGACTTCGGACGCTCTATTCTCGCCAATTACCTGAGAGGTTTCCGCTGTGCCACCTTTGTGTTCTCTGTGTCTTTGTGGTGAGTTTACTCGGCAAACAATCCACTACGGAGGCACAGAGACCACAAAGAACGCACAGAGAGGTTGAGCATTACCTCTTTCTTTCCTCACTCGCGTAAGATAGTTGCCTCCCCCGTTTCATATTCCAAATTAGTCGCAAGGTCTTTTTCATGAGTAGTCCAAAAACATCCAATGAACGAGCTAAGACTCTTGGCGAGCTCAAGCAGAGTGGTTACCAATCCGTTTCTGTTAAAGACGAGCTGCGCGCGAATCTCATCAAGAAACTGCGCGCCGGCGAAAAGCTATTCCCTGGCATTGTTGGTTACGACGAAACAGTCATCCCACAGCTCGTCAATGCAATTCTTGCGCGCCATAACGTGATCCTGCTCGGACTAAGGGGACAGGCCAAGAGTCGCATCATTCGCCAGCTCACCGAATTGCTGGACGATCACATTCCAATTATTGCCGGTTCGGAAGTCAACGACGATCCCTTCAAACCTATCTCCGCTTATGGCCGTCAGACTCTCGCGATTCATGGCGAGTTGACGCACATCGATTGGATTGAGCGAGACTCGCGCTTTGTCGAAAAACTAGCTACGCCGGACGTAACCATGGCCGACATTATCGGCGACGTCGATCCCATCAAGGCCGCTAAAGGCGGACACCTGCTAAGCGACGAACTGACGATCCATTATGGACTGCTGCCGCGCGCCAACCGCGGCATCTTCGCTATCAATGAACTGCCGGACCTCGCCGGCAAAATTCAGGTGGGACTCTTCAACATCATGCAGGAAGGCGACGTCCAGATTAAGGGTTACCCGGTGCGGCTGCCGCTTGATGTGATGCTGATGTTTTCCGCAAACCCGGAAGATTACACCGCACGTGGAAAAATAATTTCGCCGCTCAAAGATCGCATCGGCACCGAAATCGTAACCCACTACCCAGCCGAACTTCAGACTGCTGTCGAAATCACTCGTCAGGAAGCGTGGCTTAGGCGCGGCGGTCTCGCTAATTCGACTGAACTCAACGCCGGGTTGCAGATTCCGGAGTTTATTCGTGAGCTCGTCGAACAAATCGCCTTCGAAGCGCGCGACGATAATAGGGTCGACAAGCATTCCGGAGTTTCGCAGCGCATGCCGATTACCGTCATCGAGTCGCTGCTTTCAAATGCTGAACGTCGCGCTCTGCTCACGGGCGAGGATGAAATCGTTCCGCGCATCTCCGACGTTTATGCGGCCATACCCTCGATGACTGGAAAGATGGAACTTGAATACGAGGGCGAGCAAATCGGCGCCAATCGGATCGCGAAGGATTTGATCAAGCGCGCGGCCGGAGAAATTTTTGAAGGCTACTTCGTGGGCATAGACTTCGCACAAACGGTGCAATGGTTTGAGCAGGGTAACAACTTGCGTCTGGCGGACACTGCCGCGGCAGATGAATGCCGGACCTTGCTTGAAGCAGTGCCGGAACTTATCGACACGGCTGTGATCCCGTTTGACTTCAAACCATCTGACACCGCGCAGTTGGTGGCCGCGTGCGAGTTTGTATTGGAAGGCCTCTACGCTCAGAACAAGATCAGCCGCAACGAAGAAGGCGGTTACACGGCGGTGACGAAAGCAAAGAAAGATCGCCGCGGCATGATCTACGACGACTTAACGGAGACTGGGAAATACAGCTAAGGGGAGGAAGGATTGGCCGCGGATTAACGCGGATACACGCGAATCAGCAACAATACCGCTTACAACAATTCCGCTGGAGACTCTGGTAATGAACGAGAATGATAGCGGACTGAAGCACAGGGACCTGACGAAGAGAGTCATTGGAATCTTCTATGAGGTTTATAACGAATTAGGCCATGGCTTTCTTGAGTCAGTGTAGGAGACGGCGTTTGCAATGGCGCTTGAGTCGAATGGTATACCGGTATTGAGACAAATTGAAGTACCGGTCTGGTTTCGTGGAAAGAAGATTGGGGACTTCACTGCTGACATGCTCGTCGACAAGTGTGTGTTGTTGGAGTTGAAGGCCGGTCAAGGACTCGATCGAGCACACGAAGCGCAACTTCTCAATTACTTGCGAGCGACTCAAATCGAAGTCGGCATGTTGTTCAATTTTGGAATCAAACCGGAATTTAAGAGGATGGCATTCGATAACTCGCGCAAACTGCGAGGAGAACATCCCAGCCTTTTAGAAACTCTGTTGACACTCGATCAAGGCACAACCTCGAAGGAATCGGAATGACAAGTTTACTACCTGAATCATTGTTCGCTTTTTTCAGATTCGCGTTTATCCGCGTAAATCCGCGGCCAATTTTTCAATGAAGTTCACCCGCTACTCAAAGTTCAAAGGCCTCGACATCTCGTCGCTCAACCTCGGCGACCTGATGGAGAGTCTGTCTGACGCACTGCTCGATTCCGGATTCGATGACGATTACTACTGGACCCGCCAACGCCGTCCGCAGGACACTTCACTCGACGCACTGCGGCGCGCGCTGTTGCAAGCGTTGATGGATCAGGGTCTGCTGGATCAGCGTCAGATTCAGGAAATGCTCGCGGACAACGAAGGGAAGTTCAAGGGCTCGTTGCTCGAGGAAATGCTCAATCAACTAATCGAGCGGCTGGTGGAAGAAGGTTATCTAAAACTCAGCGAGGAACCGGCGCCGCAGCCACGTCAGCAACCTGGTATGGGCACACCGGAAGTTTCAGAGCCTTTGCCACGCAATGTGAAGTTTGAAGTCACGGAAAAAGGTCTCGACTTCCTCGGCTATAAAACTCTGCGGAATTTGCTCGGCAGTTTGGGCAAGAGCTCAATGGGCCGCCACGACACAGCGCACCTTTCAACTGGCATCGAGGCTGCGGCGGCGAGCAAACGTTATGAGTTTGGCGATACCATCAATCTGGATGTGAACACGACGTTGTTGTCAGCTATCCAACGCGAGGGATTAACTGTTCCGCTCAATCTCGAGTACAGCGACTTGCACGTTCATCAATGTGACTATCAATCGTCGTGCGCCACCGTGGTTATGCTGGATTGCTCGCATTCGATGATTTTGTATGGAGAAGATCGTTTTACGCCGGCGAAAAAAGTAGCACTGGC
>DASZDU010000454.1:0-22299 GCA_035941655.1 Pyrinomonadaceae bacterium
CGACCTGTCGCAACCTCCTTACTCTGAATTCAACTTCAGACGAAACGGCGTCAGGACGCCGCGGACCAAAGCGCTGACAGGTCAGCGCACTCCAAAAAGGGTGGCATTCTTGACACTCTCTCTGGCGCGGCTATACACTCGCGGTCTTTCAAATCCAGCATTCTTAAACAAAAATTTACGCAGAAATAGACGCTGCGAATCTGTCTACTACTGACCTCGAAAGGATCAAAAACATGGGTGCGCGAAACAAGATAACGGTGGTTGGCGCCGGCAACGTGGGCGCCACTGCCGCCCACTGGCTGGCCGCCAAGGAACTTGGCGATGTGGTGCTGGTCGATATCGTCGAAGGTGTGCCGCAGGGGAAGGGACTCGACCTGGCCCAGGCCGCGCCGATCGAAGGCTACGATGTGAAACTACTCGGAACAAACACCTACGACGGAACTGAGAACTCGGACGTTGTCATCATCACTGCGGGACTGCCTCGCAAACCTGGGATGAGCCGCGATGATCTCCTGAAGACCAATGCCGAAATCGTTTCGAAGGTGGTTGATGAAGTCGTCAGCCGTTCGCCGGAGTCGATTCTTATTATCGTTTCCAATCCGCTCGATGCGATGTGCCAGGTAGCTTTTCGCCGTTCAGGTTTTCCCAAGCACCGCGTGATCGGCATGGCAGGAGTGCTCGATTCGGCGCGCATGCGCTGCTTTCTGGCGGAGGCGTTGGACGTCTCCGTAGAAAACGTCACCGCTTTCGTGCTCGGTGGCCACGGCGACACGATGGTGCCACTGCCGCGCTTTTCAACCTGCGCCGGAATTCCTATTCCGGAACTACTGCCTAAAGATCAAATCGACGCAATCGTGAAACGCACTGCGGGAGGCGGGGCTGAAATCGTGGGTCTCTTAAAAACGGGTTCTGCCTATTATGCCCCTTCAGCGGCAGCCGTAGAGATGACGGAATCGATCTTGAAAAACAAGAAAAAGATTCTTCCCTGCGCCGCGTATCTTGAAGGTGAGTATGGGATCAACGGACTTTACGTTGGCGTGCCTTGCAAACTCGGCGCCCGCGGTCTGGAACAAATCATTGAGATCAACTTGTTGGCAGAAGAACGCATTGCGCTGCAGAAGAGCGCTGCCGCGGTGCAGGAACTAATTGACGTCCTCGGGATCTAACCGGCACCCCACGCGAGCCTTTGTTACACGGAAGCCCACCGACTGATGGCTAAAGAGCATCGGTTATGTTGGGCTTTCTGATTAAAGTATTGACTCTGTTTGTCCCGCTAAACTAATATCGAAGGGTCATCGACTGGCGTCCTCTCCGCAACGCGCCACGCCGATAATCCTGTCCCAGTTCCAAAATCCAACATTACGTTCCCGTTGTTTCGCCGGTCCTACTCAAATTAACTTCGCTTATCCAGCAGCCTGAACTATTCAAGATTTCCTGAACTACCGAGGGAGTCCAACTCACAGGAGACGTTATGAGTGCTCAACCTGTCCAATGGCGCGTCAGCACGATCGAAGGCGTTTTCGAGACCGATCTCGAAACACTCAAACAATGGATTGCCGAAGGTTGTGTACAGCCTACCGACAAGGTGAGCAAAGGCAACCTGAACTGGATCGAAGCCGGTCGCGCGCCGATGCTACGCGGAGCTTTCAACGGCGAAGTCGCAGTTGAACCACCGCCGACGGTCATCGCGCCGGACTTTACCTCAGCGGCATCGCCGGATAGTGCGACTGAGAGCCATCAGTCTTCGGTAGTAGAAGAGCGGAAGTCTCCTCGCGCAAACGGGGCCGCCACTTGTTATAACCATCCGGAAATTTCGCCGGAGTATATTTGTAGAATTTGCGCAACGACGTTTTGTAGCGAATGCCCCAGATTTGTTGGCACCAGCAAGGTCCCGCTTTGCACCTTGTGTGGTGACTTTTGTAAACCGTTTGCCTTAGTGCAAAGCAAGGCGATGAGTCAGGAGTTTCAGGGCTCAGGTTTTGGGTTCGCCGACTTAACACGCGCGCTTCAATATCCACTGCAACATAAAGCTGCACTGCTTTTTGGTGCAGCACTTTATGGATTCCTGTTACTCGCAGGTTTCCGTGGGCGAATCATTGCTTCCGTTATCATGTTTGGCTGTATCTCGCATGTGATAAGCCAGGTGGCCTGGGGCAGGCTGAATCGCAGCTTCTTGCCTGACTTCGGCTCGTTCTCTATGTGGGATGATGTGGCGGTGCCCATCGGCCTCGGAATCGGCATCACGATTGTTACGTGGGGGCCAATGATCGTGTTGTTTATTGCATTGCTCTTCGGCGTGATGAATGGTGGACTGGTGGCGTCCAGAACGGCTGCGGCTGAAGCCGAACAACAACAGGATCTGGAAGCGGTCTCGGTTGTTCTCGATCCAAACGCTGATCCGAAGAAGCTGGAAGAGGCCAGCAAGAGGGTAGAAAAACTACGGCCCGGAGCCCGCATAAGTGGGGAGGCCGAAAAATCCAAAAACGAACTCAGCGACCCGACGGCCGACCTGCGACTAATGGCGAGTTACTTAAAAGCAGGCGCTCTGATTCTGCTCGTAGGGCTGCTCGCTCTCGCCTGGGGAATCTTTTATTACCCAATGGCGTTGGCTATCGCCGGCTACACGCAGAGCTTCGCTTCAGTGATTAATCCGCTGGTCGGCCTGGATACTATTCGACGTATGGGCGGCACCTACTTCAAAGCTTTTGGTATGGTCTTAATGATACAGGTGGTGAGTTTTATTGTGGCCATTATCGTTGCCATAATCACCGCGCCATTCTCGCTACCATTTTTCGGTAACCTTCCCGCGACTTTCATCGACGGCTCGCTGACTTTTTATTTCAACCTGGTAGTGGCGTGCTTGCTTGGTCTCTCGCTCTTCAAATGCGCAGATCGTCTTGGGATAGATACGGACTAGCGGTAGGTCATCAATCTGTTCGGACAGTTCAGGCGCATCCGCGTGGTCGGATCTGCAGCATCGCCGTCCGCCCGTTTGATTGTTGAAAACAACTTCTCCGGACTACTTCTTCAGCCAGCCGAAAAGTCCGCGGACAATAGTCTCGCGGTTCTCTTCATAAATCGCGCGCGTGAGAGGGATGCCCATCGGGCAGGCCTGGATGCAGTTTTGCGCGTTGCCGCAGTTGGTAATGCCATCGTTGCCCATGATGCCTTCGAGCCGCTGGTCGCGCGTCGCTTCGCCGCTGGGATGCATGTTGAATAGCCGCACCTGCGCGATGGCTTGCGGGCCAATGTACTGGTCCTCGTCATACTGCGGGCACGCTTCCAGACAACAACCGCACGTCATGCAACGCGAATAGGCGTAACGCTCCTGCACGTCTTCCTGATCCATTCGCGGGCCGGGACCAAGATCGTAAGTGCCGTCGAGTTCGATCCAGGCGTTGACACGCTTTAGGTGGTCGAACATTTGTGAACGATCGACTACCAGGTCGCGAATGTTTGGAAACTTCTGCATCGGCTCAAGCTTGATTGGCTGTTCAAGGTTGTCGACAAGAGCAGAACAAGATTGCCGGGCGCGTCCATTGATTACCATCGTGCAGATGCCGCACACCTGCTCGAGACAGTTCATCTGCCACACTGGAGGCGTAGTGGGAGTGCCTTCCATCGTCACCGGATTTTTCTGAATCTCCATCAGGCAGGAGATGATGTTGAGATTCGGACGATAGGGAAGTTCAAAACGCTCCCAGTAAGCCGGCGAGTCGGGATTTGCACGCCGGCGGATGTGAATCTCAACCGTCTTCGGCGGAACTCGCGCCACTTTTGCGTTGTCTACGTGTGCTGACATGACTTTGATTAAACTTCAACCGCAAGCTTTAAAAACAATTTTCCATTTACCATTTTTCATTTTTCATATGTCATCGCAGAACGAGTTTGTGCTTGCGTAGCATTGCCATGAAGCCGCGTGCTTCCAAATGGAAAATCACAAATGAAAAATGGTAAATGGAAATCTCTTTGTCCTATCTACCTGGATAGTCTTCCGTCCTTCTCCAGCGGCGCCTGCGGCCGAGCTGCAGCCGGGTCTGTCTTTTTTTCTTGTTTCGCTTTGCTGTAATCGCGCTTGCGCGGCGGAATCAGCGAAATATCGACAGGCTCGTAAGAAATCACCGGACCTTCGCCTGAATACTCCGCGATAGTCGTCTTCAGAAAGTTTTCGTCATCACGATCAGGGAACTCAGGCTTGTAATGGGCTCCGCGCGACTCATTGCGATTGAGCGCGCCGAGTGTGATTACGCGAGCCAGCTCAAGCATATTGTCCAGGTGACGCGCATGCGGCAGTGCCATGGTTGCCCATAAGTTCGAGTCATTAATCGAAATGCGTCTGTAGCGATCCATCAACTCGAGCAGCTTATCGTCGGTGGCCTTCAGTTTATCGTTGTAGCGAACGACTGTGACGTTGTCAGTCATCCACTTGCCCATTTCCTGATGCAGCACGTATTGGTTTTCAGTCCCGCTCTGCTTTACTAGAGCGTCGTTGATCTCCTGTTGCTTTTTGAGTTCCTGATCGTAAATACGCGAGCCATCGGCGCCGTTGCGTTCGACGTTTTTCGCATAAGTAATGGCTGCGGGCGCGGCCACAAAGCCGCCGTATACACAACTGACGAGCGAGTTAGCGCCGAGTCGATTCGCGCCATGGATCGAGTAGTCACATTCGCCGGCTGCCAGCAGACCGGGAATGTTGGTGCGCTGATCGTTATCGACCCACAAACCTCCCATTGAATAGTGCACCCCCGGAAAGATGCGCATCGGCACATGCCGCGGATCGTCGCCCACAAACATTTCATAGATTTCGAGAATCGCACCGAGCTTTCGATCCAGCACTTCTGCGGGGATGTGTGTCAGATCGAGATAGACCTGATTCTGGCCACCAACACCTTTGCCTTCTATGCAGACCTGAAAAATTTCGCGAGTGGCGATGTCGCGCGGAACCAAATTACCGTAAGCGGGAAATTTCTCCTCGAGGAAATACCAACGTTCAGCTTCAGGTATCGATGCCGGTGGTCTGGTGTCACCGGGGTTTCGCGGCACCCAAACGCGGCCGCCTTCGCCACGCGCGGATTCCGACATTAGTCGCAACTTGTCTTCGCCGGGAATCGACGTCGGATGCACCTGAATGAATTCGCCGTTAGCGTATTTCGCTCCCTGTTGGTAACAGGCGGATACGGCACTGCCGGTGCAGACCATCGAGTTCGTCGACTTGCCGTAGATCAATCCGGGACCGCCCGTAGCCATGATCACGGCGTCTGCGGGAAATGCTTTGAGTTCGAGCGTCTGCAGATTCATCGCGACCAGACCGCGACACACCTGGTGATCGTCGAGCACGAGAGACGTCATTTCCCAATGCTCGAACTTTCGGACTTTGCCGGAGACTTCAAAGCGACGCACTTGTTCGTCCAGGGCGTACAACAATTGTTGTCCGGTTGAAGCTCCGGCAAAAGCCGTGCGGTGATGTTTCGTACCGCCGAAGCGACGGAAATCAAGCAGCCCTTCCTTGGTGCGAGAAAAGGGAACACCCATGCGATCGAACAGAAAAATAATCGAGGGCGCCATCTCACACATGGCTTTGGCTGGCGGCTGGTTCGCCAGAAAGTCGCCGCCGTAAACCGTGTCGTCAAAATGTTCCCAGGTAGAATCGCCTTCGCCCTTCGTGTTGACGGCGCCGTTGATGCCTCCCTGAGCGCAGACTGAGTGGGAACGCTTCACCGGCACGACAGAGAACAGATCCACTGCATGTCCGGCCTCGGCAATACGCATGGCTGCTGCCAGACCTGCCAATCCACCGCCCACGATTGCGATCTTTGTGCCGTTATTGGCCATGCTAGAGGATCCCCTGAAGTAGTCCGCCGGGGCGAATGAAAGCGACCGCAGCGTTAATACCAACCAGCAGCAGAAAGACGCCAAAGCCGATGCACGCGTAACCAGTCAATCGCTGCGCGCGCTCGCCTATGGCGATGCCCCAATCAACCAGGAACAGCCAGATGCCATTTGCGAAATGCCACACAGTCGCAGTGATGCCGACCATATAGACCAGAAATATCGGGATCATGCGAAATTCCCGCGACACGATATCAAAAGCCTGAGTAGGACTGTGTGCTACTGAGATAGTGTTCAGTCCGGGAATTAGCCCGAACCTGAAATTCAACACATGAAAGGTAATGAAGAAAAACAGAATCACACCGGTGATGCGCTGGATGAGATAAAACCAGTTGCGCGGGTAAGGATAATTCAGGTTATTCGGACGCGCCTCGATCGTGATTACCAGCCCATAGACGGCGTGATAGATGAGCGGTATAAAGATTCCGCCAATCTCGACGAACAGGATGTAAGGAATCGACTGCAGGTCTTTTACGGCATTATTAAAATCTGCCGCTCCGCTAAGCGCCTTAGAGTTTGTGTAGAAATGCTCCAACAGGAAGATGCCGAGCGGCATGATGCCGGATAGCTGATGAAGTTTGCGCAGAACGAAAGTCCGGCTCAAATGTACGGCCACTAACGCACTCCTTTGCCGTACGGGTTTAACGCTAAAGCCGTTGGGCCAGACGCAGGCAACTTGTGATTGAGATTTTCCAGAGCAATGAAATTATAGTAACAAGCTTCTGAAAAGCAAAACGCGTCACTGCGTCATACTGGAATTTGTGGGCAAGAGTTTAGAGTTCCGCCTTTAGGCTGCGGTTTATTTGACTAATCTTAAAGAACGCAAGCTAAAGCTTGAACTCTGAACTGCGCGCTTGCACGGCTAGCCTGAAACAAATGAACGATCTAAACAAGAAATCGATTACGCATCTAGCCAAACTGGTGCGCTGTCGCGAGGCGTCGCCCGTTGCAATCGTGCAAGCGCATCTAGATCGTATCGAGCAGCTTAATCCTGGGCTCAACGCAGTCGTCACGGTGGCACCCGATGTAATGCAGAAAGCTAAGGCGGCCGAAGCCGCAGTTAGGCGCGGCGATGCGCTCGGTCCACTTCACGGCGTGCCGCTGACAATCAAAGACACCATCGAGACGGCGGAACTACGAACGACCAGCGGCTCGCTGATGCGCGCTGAGTTTGTACCAACGCGTGACGCGTCATCCGTCGCCCGACTAAAGGCCGCAGGCGCCATCATCCTTGGTAAAACAAATGCCGCGGAGATGGCCATGGACTACACGGCTGATAATCGTGTGTTTGGCCGCACTAATAATCCGCATAACACTCTGTTCACACCCGGCGGATCGAGTGGAGGCGAAGCCGTTGCCATTGCGACCTGCATGTCGGCCGGGGGAATCGGCAGCGACCTCGCTGGATCGATCCGTATTCCGTCTCACTTCTGCGGTATCGCGGGCTTGAAACCGACCGTGGGTCGCGTGCCTGGCGACGGTCAATTTCCACCCAGCTCAGGACCTTACTCGCTTGGAGCAGTAATTGGGCCGATGGCCCGCAGCGTCGGCGACTTGCAGCTCTTGTTCGATGTGCTGGCAGGAGTCGATGACACTGTTTCGTCGCCCAAGCAGATTGCGAACGCGCCCGTTAATCGCCGCGCCGCGCTGCGCGGTGCGCGCGTTGGTTTTTATACCGACGACAAAGTTTCTGCAGTAACGGCGGAAACGCGTCAGGCGGTAGAAACCGCGGCGCAAGCTTTGTCAGACGCGGGAATGATCAGCGAAGAAGTCTGTCCGCCCGGCATCGAACGTGGACACGATCTCTGGCTAAGGTTATTTTCTCGCGCCTCGGTGGTCCAGCTGCGCAACGTCTACGACGGGCATGAAGAAAAGGGAGGCGATTTTGTTCGTTGGCGACTGGCGACCGCCGACGACACGCCGACGGCTTCGCTCGACGATTACATCAATTCATGGTTGGAACGTGATCGCCTGCGCGCCGCGCTGCTCGACTGGATGGTAGAAACGCCGTTGTTAATTGCGCCAGTGGGCGCCTCTCCAGCTTACGAGCATGACACGCACAAAATTACTGTCGGTGCACGAACGATGAGCACGTTTCGCGCCTTTAGTTATTGCCAAACTTTCAACACCTTCGATCTTCCGGTGGTTGTGGTTCCGGTTGGCGCCAGCAAGCAGGGCCTGCCGATCGGCGTACAAGTCATTGGACGACCGTTTGCGGAAGAGACTGTTTTGGCCGCTGCGGCGATCGTCGAGGAATCGGTTGGAGGTTGGCAGCCGCCGCCAGCCTACGCCCAATAATTTTTTACAATCCTGTGATGGAAGCCGTTAATCGAGTTTCACGATTTCGTGATTGCTTTGATTCCGCTGAAGCCGAGGTGTGAATTAGGCTGATGATTGTCCGAAGAGTAACGATCCGATATAGTTCCGCCCTGTTGTAGTTCCACCCAAGCGTCGCGGCATTTGCCCAAGGAGTTAACAATGGATCCACTTCCTACTCTACTTGCGATTATGTTCTTTGGCTTCATTGCCATCGTGCTGCTGGTTATCGCGGCGAAAACGATCAGAATTGTTCCGCAGGCGACCGTGATGTTGGTCGAGCGATTAGGCCGGTTTGATAAGGTTGCGAACAGCGGACTAAATCTGCTCTGGCCGTTTTTGGATCGGCCGCGCGCGGTTTACTGGACAAACACCAGACCAGGCATCACTTCAATCGACTTACGCGAGCAATACATCGATCTGCCGCCACAGCCCGTCATCACTCGGGACAACGTGACCATTCACGTCGACTCGGTTGTGTACTGGCAAATCACTGATCCGGTAAAGGCCGTTTACGAAATGAACGATCTCGTGGGTGGTATTGTGCAGTTAACCATCACCGGTATGCGGGCAGTGATGGGCGACATGGATCTTGATCACACGCTGTCCCAGCGCGATCAAATCAACGCCAAGCTGAGACTGATCCTCGACGAAGCCACCGACAAATGGGGCGTGAAGGTGACGCGCGTGGATGTGAAGAACATCAATCCTCCGGAAGACGTGCGCATCACGATGGAAAAACAGATGACCGCGGAGCGCAACCGTCGCGCGCTGGTTTTGCAGGCGGAAGGCGATCGGCAGGCCGCGATCACACGCGCGGAAGGCGAGAAACAGGCCGCAGTCACCCGCGCTGAAGGCGAAAAGCAGTCGGCCATACTTGCTGCTGAGGGCGCAGCGCAAGCGCGACAGCGAAACGCGCAAGGCGAAGCTGAAGCAATTGCGCTGGTCGCGGAAGCGATGCAGGCCCACGGTAACCCGGCCGAGTATTTGATTACCACGCGCTACATTGAGAGCCTGCGCGACATGACGCGAACTAATAACTCCAAGGTTATTTTCATGCCGGTAGAGACTTCCGCCATGTTATCGAGCATTGGAGCGATAAAGGAAGTGTTATCGCAGACGGGGCAAAGCAGCGGCGAAAAAGAACCGCCCACTTCGCCGCGACCGCGGGAGTTGCCGCGCTAAAATTTTGGAGTGCGCTGAACTGTCAGCGCTTTAGTCGGTCGCGACCTGTCGCGACCAAAGGTTTGTAGGAAACAACTGCAGTTCTGGCGTCAAGCCGCGCTAGAGCAACAGTGACAGGTCATCCTGGACCAAAGCGCTGACAGGTCAGCGCACTCCAAAAGGGTGTCGCGATACGACCGTGTACTTTGATCCTTCACTGCTCAACTCACTCCTAATCACCAACAATTCCGACACCGTCGCCTCAACCGGCTCAAACTTCATCTGCTTGTGAGTCGCTGCCAGTACGCGCGCATGCTGCGGATTTCGTAATCGAGCAATAGTTAGATGCGGATGAAACGATCTCGCCTCTCTGGCAAATCCTGCCAGCGCCGACTCCTCTTCAATTTTCGCATGTAGCTCAGCAAGTTTCCCTGAGTCGTCGTTAGTTCCAATCCACAAGACCCGCGGTTGACCGCGGGTGGGAAATGCGCCTGTCTCTTCAAACCGAATGGGAAACGATTTCATGCCCACGACCGCGCGCGAGACAGCATTAGAGAAGTCCGGAACGATGGTTTCTGGTATGTCTCCGAGAAATTTTAGGGTGAGATGAAGATTTGTTTCACGCGCCCAACTCGCGCGCGCATCCGGCACCGCTTCCTTGAGGTCGGCGATGGATCGCAATACACGCTCACGGATCGTCGCCGGTAATTCAATGGCGCAGAAAATTCGCCACAAAACTTTCGAAATCGCCGTCACTTAAGAGACACTCTTTACATATCACTATTTCGCGCTGCGCGCTCATTGCAGACAGGATGTCTGCGCTCCCAGCCTTAGCTCGCCATGTACCTCCCTCTTCTATTTGGCGGGTGTCAGTGTCATCGTCTCCACGGCTGCTTTCGCAACTGCAGCTTCACTGAAGGGAAACGGTCGTGGCGTAACGGCGCGCCAGTCCGCCAATTGATCTTTCCAGTGTGGACTGGTCGGAACGCCGGATTCACCCAGGGTAATTCCGTGTTGTGTCTGGTCCCAGTTGCTGGGGTCTGCGATGAAACGCATCGAGACGTTTGCGCCGACATTCACCGTTGCTGCCAATCCGCCGCTTCCATTTTGCGGCATTGGAGGAATCGAAAACTGCAAACCAATCAATGGCGCCGCGGCCAGTGGGTGCCGGAAATTTACCTTCACCATCTCACCCCAGATCCATTTCGACTCATCTTCGCCGAGACTCTTCGTTAGTGCTTTCCGAGCATCGTCGTAGCAGGCACGCAGCAAGTCCGCGTAGCTAATGAATTCCTTCGGCAGCCAATCTTTGGGTTGTTCAGCTATCAGCCGATCAATCGTGGTGTCGAAATTTGACCACTGATAAATCTTGACAAGCTCATCACCCAGCGCGGCGGTTAGAATTCTTGAACGAAATGCGATGCGCATTTGCGCGACCACAGGCGCCACAGTTGATTCTGCAGTGACCAATCCATCCCAGCGATCGAAAGCATCCAGGACTCGTGCCAGCCTGGCCTCATCAGTCTTTAATCGCGGCCGCAATATCTTCGACGCTTCGTGCGCGAACCAAACATTGCCGAGGGAATAGACGTCTCCCTGAATTCGTCGGAAGTCGTCGGTGGTTAGTTTCGGTTTCTGGTTGAGCAGGTCAAGAATCCTGCGCGCGCGATAAGGCTGCGCCCAGATATGAGTCAGGAAGTAAGGATAACTGGTGCCAACGATGCGTTGGTTAGCCGTCACGATGATCCCTGAGGGCGGATCATAAAGGACGGGCAGTTTATTGAAGGGAATAAATTGGTCCCAATTGCCCTCATCGGTAGATCCATCGTATGGGATGCTGCCGTCGCCCGTCTTTCTAATTGGAATCACGCCGGCAGCATGATAGCCAATGTGGCCTGCCGTATCGGTGTAGACGATGTTTTGCGTAGGTGCTGTGAATGATTCGAGCGCCTTGGAAAACTCTTTCCAATTGCGCGCACGATTGAGCAGGTAAACTGAGTCGGCGTTGTTAAGCATCGGGTCGAGTGCAGTCCAGCGAAGCGCATAGCGCTTGCCGGCCTTCTCAAAAACGATCGGGCCATGTCGCGTCATGTTCACATCGAGCGCGACGGTGTCGGTCGCAGAATCTGTGAAACCTTTGCGTACTTTGATCTGTTCGCGACGCACATCGACATACCGCCAACCCACGGGGGTCAGATAACGTTTGGGATTGTCGGGATCGAATTTTTCCTCATAAAGATCCTGCACGTCGGGGCCAACATTAGTCATGCCCCAGGCAATTCGATCGTTGTGTCCAATAATCACTCCGGGGCCGCCAGGCGCTGTTACGCCGGCCACCCTCAAACCCGGCGCACTGAGATGAACCAGATACCAAATCGCTGGTGCAGATGCCGGTAGATGTGGATCATTTGCGAGCAAAGGCTTGCCGGAGGCGGTGTGCTTGCCACTAACAACCCAGTTGTTGCTGGCCGCAAGTCCTTCGGCATAAAGACCCACGCGCGCCAAAGCCTGAGCTGCTACTTCTTCGTCGCGCGCGAGTGCCAAGACCGTCTCACGTGACCAAAAATCATCAGCATTGATGCTCCGTTGGGTTCGGGCGGAGCCCCTCTTCTTACTCTTGTTATCGGAATCTTCGCCCACCACCAGAACATCCAGCGGCGAAATCTCGGGCATTAGGACGGCGCGTTTCTCATCGGGCAGCGCGGCCAAAGCAGCGCGCATTATGTCGAGCCGCCAGGTATTTGAAAGAGCTTCAGCGAACAGCTTTCCAACCAACATAGAGTCGGCAGGCATCCAGGGTTTTGGCTTGTACTGAAGAATTTGAAATTCGGGCGGCATCGTCTTGCTGTCGAGTGACGCGATGTATGCATTCACTCCTCGCGCGTAAGCTTCGAGAGCGACGCGCGCCGACGGAGTCGCCATTGTCAGTTCAGCGTCTACCACCTGCGTCAGGCCCAACGTGCGATGCTGCTTGTCCTGCTCCAGGGCGGCCGCGCCCAGGACTTCCGCCAGCTCTCCGCGCTCGGTGCGCCGCAACAGATCCATTTGCCAAAGGCGATCGGACGCGGTCACGTAGCCCTGCGCGAAATACAAATCTTCGTCGTTCTTCGCCTCAATGTAAGGAATGCCACGTTCATCGCGTCGGACGGTTACGCTGTCGCGCAAACCTGCCATTGTTAATGTCTTTGTACCTGACTGACCCAGATTGGTCTGTTCAGCGGATCGGGTGACGGTTGGCTCCTCGAGAAAAAAAACAAAGGAAAAAAGGAGCAGGAAAATTGCCGGGAACTTCTTCATTCGAAATCCTCACGCGACGTGAATTTCGCAGATAGTAGCACAGACAGATATTCGTCAACTCTTGCGCAAATTGGGCCCTATTGCGCCGAACGATAGAAAACGTTTGAATTGCCTTCTCTGTGTAACCTCCGTGCCCTCTGTGTCTCTGTGGTAAATGGTTTGTCCGCTATTCACCACAGAGACACAGAGGAAGCACAAAGGTGGCACAGAGAAAATCTCAAATGGACTCTACTGAATAATAGTTTGCCTTAACACAAGCTCACCAACTACAATCGGCGGGCACGAAAATATCCAGGCAATGTCTTTTCCAAAACGCCAAAACCTTCGTCTCGTCCTGGCAGCGATCTTCTTTTTTGCGCTGGTCCAGTCTGCAGCTGCGCAGCAACGACCATTGCTCACGGAAGACGTTGACATCATTCCGCCTGGAACAGTGCGACTGGAAACGGGACTGGACTTTCTTCAGGGCGCCAAATTTCCGGCTTCAGGATTGACGGGTGACATTACACGCGTCGGCGTTATTGGAATCAGCATCGGTTTTGCGCCAAATGTTGAATTTCAAATCGAGGGAGTAGCTCAGAATTTTCTGAGCATAAACACCCGCGGGCCATCAGCAATTCCACTTTCGTTGGCGCCCGGCGCGAATTCTACGAACGACGTGGGAGACTTCATTCTGTGGACAAAATTCAAACTGCGAAGTGAGTCGAGGCGCGGGCCGTCCCTCGGTTTTCGTGTGGGCGTCGGGTTGCCAAACTCCAATCAGGGCCTGGGAATTGGTTTGAATCAAACGAACGCTTACGGATCGATACTGGTGGGCAAAAAGTTTGGACGTGATGGTCGTTTCAATACTTTTGGCAATCTTGGCATTGCGATTCTGACCGCGCCGACTCAACTGTTTTCCCAAAACGATGTGTTGACCTACGGCGCTGCCGGCATTTTCCGCTTGAATAAACAGTTCAGTATTGCCGGCGAAGTCAACGGCCGCGCTAACACCAGACCCGGAGATGGCCCACTGGGAACTGAATCGCAATCCGAAGCCAGGCTGGGAATGCAAATTCGGGCGTCGGGACTGCGCTTCGATTTTGCCGGCATCAAAGGACTGACTCGCTTCACGCATGATACTGGTTTCACCGTTGGCGTTACCTACGATACCCCCTCCCTCTTTGTCCCCGCGAAATAAGAGCAGTGAAAAGTGAAGAGTGAAAAGCGAAAAGTCACAAGATAGAACTGCGCCCGCAGGCACAGTGGCCATTCTTTTTATTAAACGCTTGCCCACTTTTCTCGGTTCACTTTTCACCTTTCACTATTCCCATGTTTGACTGGCTCCGCACCATAGGACATTGGCTGGAGGTGTACGTGATCGGCTTGCCGATCTACTATGCCGCGCCGGCCATGATCGTGATCGGCGCGCTCGATTCGTCGCTGCTTTCGCTGCCGGAAATCAACGACTACCTGGTCGTGGGCCGTTGCATTAAACAACCAAGTGCGGCGTTTTATTTTCCGTTGTTTGCGGCGATTGGGTCGGTGCTCGGCTGTCTGCTTCTTTACACAATCATGCGGCGCGGCGGCCAGGCAGTGCTGAGACGACGTTTCAAACGGGAGAACATCGAGCGAGTGGAGCGCGCCTACGCGCGTTACGGCTTTTTGGCGATTGCAGTTCCAGCGCTATTGCCGCCGCCAATGCCGTTCAAGATTTTTGTCGCTACGGCCGGGACTCTCGAGTATCCGCGTTGGAAATTCCTGGCGACCGTGATGATCGCCCGTTCGGTTCGTTATTACGTGGAAGCAGTGCTGGCAGTGATCTATGGGAAGCGCGTACTCTCGTTTCTTAAGGATAACGGGCTGGTTATTCTCAGCGTTGTCGCCGCCGCTGCGATTCTGATATTGCTTGTCTACACAATTGCGAATCGCCGCAAGCCGCCCGCGAATCGACAAACGGCGGTTGATTAAGTTTTTGGAGTGCGCTGACCTGTCAGCGCTTTGGTCTGCGGCGACTTGACGCCGCATCGCTACGATTTCGCTAACTTAGTCGCGACAGGTCGCGACTGGCAAAAGCGCTGACAGGTCAGCGCACTCCAAGACAGCTGGTAGCTCGAAAGGCTTTGACTTGAAACTGAAGATTACCGATAGCCTGACGCGACTGTCTGACTTTTTTATCGCTTTAGGGCCGTTTGGTCTGTTTGCAGTAGCTTTGCTCGATTCGGCTTTCGTGCCGCTACCCAGCAGCGCCGATGCCCTGATGCTGCTGCTAACGGTCGCTCATCCGAACCTCATGATCTTTTATGCGGTGTTGGCGACGGCAGGTTCGACGATCGGTTGTGTAATTCTCTATTACATTTCACGCCGCGCCGGCAGCGGCGCCCTGCGAAAATTTTCGCCCTCAAAACAGAAAAGAGTAAAAGACTGGATCGATCGCTACGACGTGTTGTCAGTGCTGGTGGCTTCGCTGATGCCGCCGCCGTTTCCGTTCAAAGTATTTGTAATAACTGCCGGCGTGTTTCGTTTCAGCCTGACGCGCTTTACTCTCGCCATCATCGCCGGACGAATGTTCAGGTTTCTGCTCGAAGGATATTTTGCCATTCGCTACGGCGCGCAGGCGAAACAACTCCTGTCTAAATACTATCCCTGGATCGGAATCTGTCTTGCCGTGCTCATTATGGCTTTTTTTCTGACGCGAAATTTGCTGAAGGGAAAGTCGAAGTTGGCTGAGATGGACGGCTAGAATCCAGGAATTAGCGGGAAGAAATGAGGCGCGGGATTCGATCCCTTTTGCGCGACCGTGGGCTCGAGCAGCGGTGATTGAAAAATTCGTGCGGCGGCCAGGTCTCGAACGCCGTGCTCTTCAAGCCGCGCCAGAATCCTGATAAAAACCTCCGCTGTGGCCAGCGCGTCGCTGCCGGCGCGATGGCGATTGGCGATATCGATTGCGAAGTGGTCCGCGACAGTTTCCAGCCGATAATTTGAGAGACCCGGCACGGCGCGTCGCGATAAGGTCACAGTACAAAGATGAGGATTCATCATGCGATGCCCGGGATACACTCGCGAAATCTCGTGATTAATGAAATTTGTGTCAAACGGGGCGTTGTGCGCTATCAGCACCGCGTCTTCGACGAATTGCAGCCAGCGTGGAGCCACATCAGCAAACAGCGGCGCCTGCTTGACCATCTCGTTGGTGATGCCCGTTAGCGCCACGACAAAGCGAGGGATGGAAATCTCCGGATTAACCAGCGTCACAAACTTGTCGACGATCCGGCCGCCGCGAATACGGTAAGCGCCCAGCTCTATAATCCGATTCGGGGGCATCTTCGCGCCGGTGGCTTCAACGTCAACGACAACGAAATCCAGTTCATCCAGTAATCGCGATTCACAGTCATACGGTTGCAGTTCGACGATGTTGCCGTCGATGATCTTGAAGCGGCGATCGTCCCTGACGAGATCGCCAACCAGGAGTCCCGCGAGCTCCTCATCGATGTGTGATACTTTGAAGACGGCATCGACGATCTCAGAAGCGTTGGCCCGGCCGCCGGAGACGCGCAGTAGATCGATCGTCTCCTGGACCAGGCTGGAATCAGAAACCAAATTAGTGAAAGGTGGCATGCGGCGGGATTGTAACACGACCGTGCTGTGGGCATGGAGCTTTCTGAAGATGCGCTGGGGGCTAGCAGTTAAGAGTTCAGTCTTTCGACTGCGTCCTGGTTGTGAATAACGACAAGCTAAACTTGAAGTCTCAACTGTATGAATGGAGGTTAAGCGTTGCAGGCCGACGAAGTCATTCAGCGGTTTAAAAAAACTGGAGCGCTGCTCGAAGGACATTTTCTTCTTACCAGCGGTTTACACAGCGCGGTTTACTTGCAGTGTGCGCTGGTGTTGCAACATCCACGTGTTGCCCAGGAGTTTGGAGAAAGCATCGCCGATCAGTTTCAAGCGCAGCGAATTTCCACGGTTGCATCACCTGCGATCGGCGGAATTGTAATCGGTCACGAGGTCGCGCGAGCCCTGGGTGCGCGATTCATTTGGACGGAGCGGCAGGATGGTGCGATGGTTTTGCGTCGAGGCTTTACTGTTTCACCGGGCGAAAGAATTCTGGTCGTCGAGGACGTGGTGACTACCGGAGGGTCCACGCGCGAAACTATCGCGGCGTTGCAGGCCAACGGCGCGGAAGTCGTCGCGGCTGCGTCGATAATTGATCGGTCAGCGGGTCAGGCGGACGTGGGCGTGCCACGCGTGGCGCTGGCTACGCTCGAAGTGGCTTCCGTTAATCCAAGCGTTTGTGAACTCTGTAAACGGGGCGAACCGGCTATTAAGCCCGGAAGCCGGAAACCGTAGGCGCGTTTAGATAGGGCACTTGTGCCCCGCTGCGCGGGGGCGGACAAGTCCGCTTTCTAAACGGTTCGTGATCTGGACTCATGAACTTCAAGCTAATCATTCAGTACGACGGCACCGACTTTCATGGCTGGCAAATGCAGGGAGAAGAGCGAACGGTGCAGGGGGAGCTCACTCAGGCCCTTTCGCTGATTGACGGTGGGCCAGTCGTTGTCCACGGTTCCGGTCGCACTGATGCCGGCGTGCATGCTGAAGGTCAGGTCGCAAACGTCCAGCTGCAAAAACAAATAACCCCGGAGAAACTGCGCGCCGCGATCAATGGAAATCTTGAGAAAGACGTTCGCATCCTCGAAGTCCACTCGGTAGATGACGAATTCCATGCGCGCTATTCAGCGTTGGAAAAAACCTACGCTTATCGCCTCGTCACTGGCCCGGTAATGTCTCCGTTCTGGCTTCGCTATGCTCATCACGATGCGCGTGCTTTTGATGTTGAACGCATGTCGCGTTGCGCCGAGTTGTTTATGGGTACGCATGACTGGACCGCCTTTTCCTCCGCGCAATCTGACAGCGAAACGAGAGAACGAACAATTACGCGGTTGACTGTTACCAGCCATTGGGATGACCGTGGCCGTTGTTCTCTGATCGAAATGAGCGTAAGTGCGGACGGCTTTCTTCGTTACATGGTCCGATCGATTGCCGGCACGCTTATGGCGGTGGGTCGGGGCGAGCTTACAGAGCAGATGGTAAAGCGTCTAATAAACGAGGGAGATCGTTCACTCGCTGCCGCAACTGCGCCCGCCTGCGGGCTGACGCTCCTTTCAGTGCGTTATGACTAGCGGCTGGATGGCGCACGGAGGACGGCCAAGCCGCCTTTGGCCTAACGCTTCATTGACACAAAGGTTACCACTAGCAAGAATGTATGTCGGTTAAAGTTCGCTATGCTTTCTGATTTTGCAGGAATCATTCAATCCGGAACTCTTGAAGAGCGTCTGCTCGGATCTATTGACTGGGACCGCTTGCCGCGCCACGTTGCCATCATCATGGATGGCAACGGGCGTTGGGCCGCGCAGCGAAGTCAGCCGCGCATCGCCGGTCATCGTGCAGGTGTCGAAGCAGTTCGCGCCGCTGTTGACACCGGCGCACGTCTTGGGCTCGGCGCGTTAACTCTCTACGCCTTTTCCACCGAGAACTGGAAGCGGCCGCGCTACGAAATTGATGCGCTCATGCGCATGCTGCGGCGTTATCTGCGTCTTGAGTTGGATGAGATCGACAAACAAAACATTAGGTTTCAAACCATCGGTCGCACCGGTGTGCTGGCGAAGAATGTCCGCAGCGAAATTGATAAGGCGACCGAACGCACGGCAAAAAACACTGGCATGATCCTGGCGGTGGCGCTCAATTACGGCGGACGCGCGGAAATTGTCGATGCCTGCCGCGCGGCCGTGCGTCGTCTACTTGATGAAGGCAGCGCCCCTGATGAATTAACGGAAGAGCGAATTGCAAACGAGCTTTATACGCGCACCATGCCAGATCTTGATCTGCTGGTTCGCACCAGCGGAGAGTTACGCATCTCAAACTTCCTGCTCTGGCAGGCCGCCTACAGCGAAATTTATGTGACTGAAACGCTCTGGCCGGATTTTCGTCGCGTACATCTGCTTGAAGCAGTGGTCGACTATCAACGTCGCGATCGTCGCTTCGGCGGGTTGAAGCTGGTCGGGGCCAGGGGCCGGTGACAAGTGGGCAGTGGCCAGTGACCAGTGGCCAGTAGAACTAAAGCTAAGAATTACAACACCAACCACGATGAGCGAAGAACTAAGCACGAAGAACTAAGCACCAATCCCTGGACACTGACCACTGACCACTGACCACTGGACACTGACCACTGACTACCGACCAACCGAATGTCCCGATTAATCACTGCCGCCATCGCCCTGCCGATTCTGATCGCATCGATTTTGGTCCCCTGGTTGCAACCGTTGTTTGTCGCGCTCGCCGCCGCGGCCTTTATCTTCGGCCTCTATGAGTTCTACGCGTTGGTGCGAAAAAAGGAAATGAAGCCCGACGTTGCGGCTGGCTTTCTTGGCGGCGCCGCGCTCTTCACGATTTTTTATTTCGCCACTCCTGATCCCACGCAGTCGCGGCTCGATGTCCAAACGATCTTACTCGTCTTGATTGTACTGACGGCCGGCACCTTGATCGCCGCCATGCTGCGCGGCGCCCCCTTTGACAAAATGATCACAACCTCGGGCGCGACTATTCTAGGCGTCCTTTATGTAGTCTTGTTGGGGGGTCATCTTGTCGCAGTGCGTACCGGTTTTGCGCAAACGCTCTCGGCGCATTTGTTGTCGTTCTTCTTTCTGGTCCTGATGGGTGCCGACACGGGCGCCTATTACACAGGCCGGGCAATCGGCAAGCACAAACTCGCGCCGAAGATTAGTCCGGGGAAAACGTGGGAAGGCGTAGTGGGTGGCGTTGTCGCCGCGCTTGTTCTGGCCACCGTGGCGCATTTCTGGTTCTTCAGAGAACTGCCTTTGAAATGGGCATTGCCGCTCGCCGCCGTCATGACAGTCCTCGGCATATTGGGTGACCTGACTGAGAGCGCGTTAAAACGAGGCGCCGGCGCCAAGGATGCCGCAAAAATTTTGCCTGGACACGGTGGCGCACTCGATCGTTTGGATAGCTTGCTCTTCAACGCGCCGCTCATCTACTATTTTGCTCACTTCTATTTTAGTGCGCGTTTGCCTTAGAAATGACCACGAAAAAAATAGTTGTCATCGTTCTGTCTATCGTGATCGTTTTCGGCTTGATCATCGCACTTTTCGTCGGCGGAATTATCGGTGTGGTTTTCTACGGAATGAGTAATAGTGACGCCGCACATGTTGCCAAAGATTTCCTGAGAAACAACGAACCGCTAAAACAGGACATCGGCGAGGTCAGAGACTTTGGTAGCTTTGTCACCGGGAATATTAACTTAAGCAACGGCGAAGGTACTGCACAACTAAACCTCAAGGTTATCGGTGAGCGAAAACAAGTAAATGCTGCCGTTGAACTCGTCTACCGCAGCGGACATCAATGGCGCATAACGGCAGCCTCATACAAGAACGAAGCCGGAGAGATGATAGACTTACTCAACCCCTACGAATCGCGAAAGTTGGTAGTGCCTAATTGGTTTTTCTTAACGCGAACTGTTAGTTTGCGGCCGCGTTCAATGCCAATCACCATCGCAAACTAATAGTTTGCTTTACAAAACCGGCCGCCTGATATGACTTTAAATACAAAACCAATCGGCGTTGCAATACTTGGGTCCACCGGCTCGATTGGTTGTAACACTCTGCGCGTGATCGAATCACTCGGCGGCGAACAATTTCGCGTAGTGGCCCTGGGCGCAGGGCACAATGTGCAACTGCTGGCCGATCAGATTGCGGCACACTTGCCCGAGCTTGTCTCAGTGGAAACCGAAGACGCCGCGCAGGATTTGCGCGCCAAACTCTTCGAGCGCGATATAGATTTGCCGCGAATCATTATTGGCGAAGCCGGGCTGATTGAAGTTGCGACGCACGCCCAGGCTGACTGCGTGGTGTCCGCAACGGTCGGCGCCGTAGGCTTTGTGCCAACGCTGCGGGCGCTGGAAGCAGGGAAGCGAGTGGCACTCGCCAACAAAGAAACGTTAGTGATGGCCGGTGAGTTGATGACGCGGGCGGCGAGCAAATCAGGCGCGGAATTGTTGCCGGTCGATTCGGAACACAATGCGTTGCATCAGTGTCTGCGCGGGGAAAAGCACTCCGAAGTTCGCCGCATCATTCTCACCGCTTCCGGCGGACCTTTTCGCACCAGGACTAAAAAACAAATGCAGGACGCGACGGTGTCCGAGGCGCTGCATCATCCGACCTGGAACATGGGCGCAAAGATAACGATCGACTCCGCCACGCTAATGAACAAGGGTCTCGAGGTGATTGAGGCCCATTGGCTCTTTGGTTTCAAGCCGGAGCAGATTGATATTGTTGTTCATCCGGAGTCGGTTGTGCATTCCATGATTGAGCTGGTCGACGGTTCCGTAATGGCGCAAATGGGCGTTACGGATATGCGACACGCAATCCAATATGCGCTCACTTACCCTGATCGCCATGGCTGCGAGTTGCCGCCACTGGATCTCACGGCATTGTCAGCACTGCATTTTGAGTCGCCAGACACAGACAGGTTTCCCTGCATCGCTCTTGCCTATCGCGCTCTCCGCGCCGGCGGCACTCTGCCGGCCGCGATGAACGCAGCAAACGAGGAGGCAGTGCAGGCGTTCATTGATGAACGCATTTCTTTAACCGATATCCCGCTTGTCATCGAAGCGGTAATGGATAAGCATCACTCGCAACCTGCCACGGAGCTCACCGCCATCCTCGAGGCAGATGAATCTGCCCGCCTTTCCGCGGCCAGTGAAATTCAAAAGCTATCGAAGCCGGCGCCGTTAACTGCCTAGTTGGATTACAGGACCGAGCGCGGTAGCGCCGGATCCTAAAAGCCACGCCTGTAATAGGCGGTGCCCTGTGCCTAAAATTATCGCTAAAGTAAACTCCAACATCCGGCGCTACCCGCTCGGTTCTGTAAACACTCCGTTAACGCCAACTGAAGGACTACCGCCAGAATCTTAAGTTTGACGCGCTCCCAGCCTCCGCGTAAACTCGATGACGGCAACCTGGTTCGGAGATTGCGACTCTAAACCCACCGTTGCTTTGACTATTTATTGCGCGCAGAAAGAGACCCTTTTTAGATGAGTTATCTTATTTATCCTCTGGCTTTCATTTTCATCCTGGGATCCGCTGTTGTGATCCACGAGTTTGGCCACTTCCTCGTTGCAAAGCTCTTCAAGATTCGCGTCGAGACATTTTCGGTAGGTTTTGGACCGAGACTGTTTGGCAAAAAGTTTGGACACACTGACTATCGTGTGTCGGCGATTCCTCTGGGCGGATACGTTAAGCTGGGCGGCGACGAATCCAATGCGCCCCTCGAAGGCGAGGGCGCCGCTGACATTCCAGCGCAGGAGCGATTTGATTTACGTCCCCGCTGGCAGCGAATTTTGGTTGCGCTGGCCGGCCCGGTGATGAACGTGCTGACGGCTCTGACGATCCCACTTGTCGGCGCCTTAATGTACGGCGTTCCCGCTACGCCCGCTCCCGTCATCAGCAACCTGACCCGCGGCGGCGCGGCCGAGGTCGCAGGACTGCGGCGTGGCGATAGAGTCATCGCCTTTAACGGTATTGAGCATCCGAAGTGGGACACTATCCGCGGAGACGCGCTCTTGTCACCGGGCCAACCTCTACC